>JAKEEQ010000215.1 GCA_022616515.1 Chloroflexota bacterium
CGCCGAATCTACCGCCTCGGTGGGTGCGCTGGATAAGTCAGGCGTCGTGGTTGGCGTTGGTGGTGTATCGTCGTTGCTGTCACCTCGACAAGCCACCAGCATGACGCATAAAATGACGGAAGATAACAAAAAGCGTTTGTTGATCATGACTCTGCCCCTGCGTTTCGATTTGGCAGTGATTGTAACAGGGCAGTCTTCGAATGACGATAGAGCCACACGGTCGCTATGACCCCCCAAATCCTTTACAATGTGGTCCGGTCTACTTAACGCAAAACGAGCCTATGAAATCACTATCACGCCCGACCGCCAATATGCTTGCCGGGGGGATTATTCTCGTCTTCACTCTGTTGGCCTGTTTCACACTCTATCGAATGCCGCCCTTTGAAAATCCAGACGAGGCGGATCATTTCATCTATGCCCACATTTTGCTGGAAGACGGCAAACTGCCGGAAATCGGCTCCAACGACGATCCGGTGCTGGCCTGGAATAACGAAGCGCACCAGCCGCCGCTGTATTATGCCATTGCCGCCGTGCTCATAGCGTGGTCCGAGCGGGATGACCTTGAACAATTTCTGACGCCAAATGACCTGATTTTTACGCGAGAACCAATGCCCGGCAATTACAATCGCTGGCTTCACCATCCGGTGGACGACAGCGGGCCAGTTGTACAGTGCTCCCCAACGCAGCAGTGCGACACATTCATGGCGCTGCTGGTCTTGCGGGGAGTTGGGGTGCTGTTAGCCGCAGTGACGCTCTGGTATGTCTATGTGGCGGGCAAGTTGCTGGCTGGACCCGAAATGGGACTGCTTGCCATGCTGTTGTGCGCCAGTCTTCCGGCGTTTATCAGCGTCTCGACCAGTGTGAGCAACGATGTGCTGGTGAATGTGCTGTATGCGGTACTCATCGTGCGCCTGCTCAATATCTGGCTGTCGGCTGGCATCCGGCGCAGGGACATCCTTTTGATGAGCGTGCTGCTGGCATTGCTGGCCCTGACCAAGTTGACGGCGGGCGCGGCCTTTGCGCTCGTGTATGGGGTGCTAATTGCTCGCGGAATACAGAAACGCTTTTCGTGGCGGGATGTTGGTTTGTCAATTGGCACATCACTACTGGTCACACTTATTGTTAGCGGCTGGTGGTATGTGCGCAATCAGCAGTTGTACGGAGATCCGCTGGCGATGGACCAAACTCTGGACATCTGGGCACGCCAATCACCCCTGGACGCAGATGAGCTAGGGCGTTTGTGGCGATCCTTCTGGCTGCAAATCGGTAATTTCCACTATGCACCGAACTGGCTGCTGATTTACGGCAGTATCCTGACGGTGGTTGGGGTTGGGGCTACTGTGTTCCATCTTGTCCGGGAGCGGAAAAAGCGGGGTTTACTGGTTATCCTGCTAGTTGCATTGGTTCTGGTGCTGGCCCAGCTACTTTTTACCTCCATCAGAATCGATGTCTTGTATGGACGCCTGCTGTTCCCCGCCCTCACTGGATTTTCTCTGTTTATCCTGTATGGTCTCTATCAATTCGCGGGGACGCGAGGCACAGGTATTCTCATCCTGCCGTTGACGATTGCGGCGGGGTGGTCGGTTTTTGCGCTGCTGCCGACGACGTATGAGCGGTTGACGGTGATGGACTCGTCGCCGCCAGATCACATTCCACTGGATGCCACGCTTGAATCCTTACAAATCATTTCATACCGGCTGGACAGTGAGAAAATCAGCCCCGGCGATGACATCACGGGCGACATCATCATCAAAGGCAGGCATGACGAGCGGCTGGTGCTGGTGCAGTCAGTAATTTACCTGCCAACTCTGACTACCGTCGGCCAGAGCGAAGGCTATCCGGGATTGGCTGACACACAGCGACTTGAATCCGACCAGCGCTATATCATGCCGCTGCGGGTAACGGTGGATCAAGACGCAGAGGTTGAAGGACAATTAACGCTGCGATTATTCCTTTACGATGTCGCTACTGGACGCGCCATCCCCATCACGCTGGCTGACGGAACCGAAACCGACGCGCTGCTTTTTGAAGGCCCCCCGCTGGAATAAAAAACGGGCGAGATAACCTCACCCGTCATCTTTGAAGGGGACATTTTTCAAAAAATCGTTGTGCATGGCTCAGAATCGTGGCGTTCTTGGCGGCGGACAACCACATCGGGTTGTCCCTACGAACCATGTGGTTAATAGCCTTCGGCCCACACTTCGGACGGTTTTTTCTCGCCAGCCTCGATGCGCACCTTCAGGCGATTTTCGGCGGGCGGGATGGGGCAGCTCCAATTGGCGTTGTAGGCGCAGTAGGGTGAATAGGCCAGATTAAAATCGATGTGAAACTGCCCATTCCCCAGATACTCCGGGTCAATGTAGCGCCCCGCGCTGTAGGTCTCATTACCGCTGGTGGCATCCATAAATGGTAGGAAATAGTGGTCCATCTCCGGGCTGTAGTAGATGGTCAGTTCGGCGGTATCGGAGCCAACATCGAACTGAAAGCGTCCCCACTTTAAATAGGTACGCACATCTCCCGTGCTGGTTTGCATTTGTAACTGTGGTTTGTCAGGAAATTCCTCAATCTCGATTTGCAGGTTTAGCGACTCATCAACCGGATAATACTCAAGGCTGGTGAATTTCGCTTTTTGGGCAGCCGTCAGGGGCGAATGCGGGTGATTTTTGAAGAAGTAGTCCTTCTGATGACGTTCATGTTCCAGTGACATACCTGTCCCTTTCCAATTCACACAAACGGACACAGCAGCCTGCCGTGTCCATCTATTGTATTGGATGAGACGGCCTGTTACGACCTTACTTCTGACCCCACCGCATTGGCTTGATCCACTCGCCGTTTGCTGAATCCTCAATCAGTGTTGCCAGTCGCCGCTGGCGAGTCGCTTCCTGTTTGGCACTGATAACCCACCAGATGGCCTGTTTCTGGTAGGAGGGTCGCTGTTCCTGAAAATAACCCCATGCCTGCTCGTTGGCGCGAAATTGAGCTTCATACTCCTTACTGAGTTCGGCATTTTCCTGCTCAAATGAATACTGGTTCGTCAACTTCTCGTCGCGCTCTTCATAGGCTTTCATGCCGGGAGGCTGGACACGCCCTTCATCAATGAGTTCCTTGATGCGCTTGAGATTAACCTGACTCCAGATGCTGGTAGCGGTGCGCGGTGAAAAGCGGATTTTCCAGCGTTCATCGTCCACGCTTTTACGCAGCCCATCAATCCAGCCGTAGCATAGGCCCTCATCAAGCGCCTCGTTGTAGGTAATGCCCGCTTTCTGGGATTTCTTCTTATAAAAGCCGACCCAGATTTCATTGGCGCGGTCGTGGTTGTCTTGCAGCCAGTCACGAAATTCGCTGGCCGATGCAAAGTAGATTTCGTCCATAGCTTGCCTCCATAGGGTCTACGTCTATTAGAACATATTTTCTATAGTATGGCAACGCGGCTGGTGAAACCACGAACACTCACTTTGATCGTTCCGGTTCTCGCCTACACACTTACCCTTATCCGATGGTCACCAGTACGCCCAGAGGTGGGATCAAGTATCCAGTGTTCCGATGCAGTCGCTCGGTAGAGCCGATGGAAAGCAGGCGGTAACAGTTCTTCGGGCTTCATCACGCGTACACCGCGCTCGACAGGGTTCGCAAATCGTCCATTGTAAATGGCAATATCCCGGTCAAGGTCAACGCCCGCTATCTCTTCGGCAACCGCCGACATATACACGGCCTGACCTGTGCCAACTGGTGCTTGAGAGTCAAAGATCACGATGCTGACTTGCGGACGCACTGCTATGTTGTGGGAGTGCCTTGCCTCTGGTGACGAAATCCAGTAAAACTCGGTGTAACGCGCAGAGGAGTAGTATACGGGCGACACCCAGGGCATCCCCGTCTCATCGGCAGTTCCAATGACCATGTACAGGTTGGAATCAATGATCGTCCTGGCGATTGTGCTAAGCTCCTGCGTCATGTGTTTCCTTCCATCTGATCGGTCAACAGTTTGACGGGGTTCTTACTTGATGACGCGGAAACGAAGGTGGATAATCTCTTTTGTTTCGATCACTTCGATGGTTTCAAGTGAGACATGCTCACCATCGGGTTGCTCGAAAAATCGAACACCGCTGCCAAACATCACAGGAACGACGTGAACTAAGATTTCGTCAATGAAGCCGAGCGTGATGAGTTGTTGCGCGGTATTTGCGCCCGCTACGCCTATATCTTTATCTCCTGCCGCCTGTTTCGCCTTTTCAAATGCAGATTCAATGCTATCAGCGAAAATATATACACTTCCACCAGGTATATCCCCGGGCACACTGTGTGAAACAACCACGGTTGGTATCCGGGCAGAGCCGGTTGGCCCGTCTGCTCCCCAATAGGGTATTGAGAGGTCATAGGTGGTGCGACCAACAATAACCGCACCTGTCGTCCCAACCACTTCCAGAAATTGACGATTACGCGGATCATCACTGTTAAATGCCCATTCGTGTAATCGCTCACCACCATCACCTAATCCTGCTTCTGGACGAACGTTTGCGGCAGCAACAAAACCGTCGAGCGACATACTGATATCATAGACAACTTTCCCCATTGGGTTCCTCCCTGCTCATTTTGAATATAGTGTTCATCGTAAAAAGTCTAACACAGATGACTTGTAAAAATTCAATCAGTTGGCAGGGGGCCAACATCGAGGGAATGATTCGGGTTTTCATCATGGAAGCGGCGGCGCAGTCGTAAGTAGTCGGATGGACTGTGTCCGGTAAATTCCACAAAATCCTTGTTGAGGTGGGATAAATCGTAGAAGCCGGATTTGCGCACAATCCAGCCCCAATCCATCGGCCTGGATGGGTCAATCGAGCAGACAACGTGCGCAAAGCGATAGAAACGCGCTAAATCCTTCGGCGTGACACCCACTATCCGTTTGAACTGTGTACCCAGATGATTCTGGCTGATGCCAATGTGATCACTCAGTGCCCCAATGGACAGCACACCATCCTGCCGGTCGATCTGCGCAATAGCGTACTGCACGACATCCAGACCGTGCAGCGTGTCAGTGAAACGTGCCAGCAGCAACTTCTCTAGCAAGACTAACCCCGCCTGTACCGTAGGTGCGGCATACAGGCGCTCCCGAATTTCGGCGGCGAAGTGCCCCCAGATGGCATCTGCTGGCACGACCTGATTACGCAGTTCCGACAAGGGAAGTCGTAAGAACGGGTAAACACCAGCCGGTTTGAAATGGACACCATAAAACCGAACTGACTGTGACCAATCCACAATGTAGTAGGTGTTCCACAGCCCGATCCACCAACTCTCAGTGCAGGTCGCAAAAGGTGCAGCTTGATCCTGCGCATACACCTGAAAAGTGGGTCCTAAGTTGATCATCAGGTGCAACGATGGCATGGGCGACACTTTCAAGCGGGGGTACGGTGAAAGGCCATCAATATAATAGAGATCGTCAATATAGGCGTTCAGCGGGGGCGCTGGAACGCGGCTGATGTAATCCATCTGGGAAAATCCTTTAATGGTCTTCTTGCTTCCGCTGTATCCCACCAATCGTTTTGACAGGGGATTCAAGTTTTTAAAAACCTGGTCAATGAGGCTACACCCTACGTAGATACATGTCAAATGCTCATCACGGGCACGTTCGCCCGGACAAAATTTGCGTATCAAAGGTGGCAAATTGGCTGCCGATATGGACGCGCAGCAAGTTATCATCCCGGTCCGCTCCCAGCCAGACCCCGTTAATGTGATCGCCCCACACCATAATCTCGCCACTTACCTCACCATCATCGAGGTTGATCGTGAACAAACGCCCGCGCCGGTCTGCCAGTGCCAGTGTACAGGTATTGGCCTGAATAAGATGGGCACGCAGGAGCGGCGGCGACACATGGTCAATATCCGTTTCCCACAGGATGTCACCGTCGGGAGCAACAGACATCAAGCGCTCCCGCCCATTGATGCCCCACAGGATGATATTGCCATCGGAGGCCAGCAGCATCGCCCGGTCACTGCGATTCACACTCAAATCATCCAGCAGCACATTGCGGTCACCATCAGTATCAATATATTCAAGGCTCTCGCGGTCCCGCAGATAAATCCCGCCACCGGATGCTGCCAATACCTCTGAGCCAAGCTGTACTTCCTCCCGTCCCAGCGAGGAGCCATCCACCCCAAACAACAGAAGCTGCTCGTCCGATGTGGTGATGGCGAGCATTGCATCGGATTTGGCGAACGAGGTAATGTCGCCAATCTCGCCATACTCGCGGACGCGGTTGCGGTCACGGTCATATATATGCAGCGTACCTTGGCCGTCGTGCAGGAAAAACAGATCATTGAAGGGGATGACCATTTTGAGTTCTTCAATATCCGTCAGCCACTCGTCAATGTAGCTGCCCAGCGGGTTCCAGAACTGAATACGGCCTTCCGCCCCGGCGATGAAAATCGTCTCTTCATTCACCCAATCGAAGGCAACCGGGGTAAAAGTGCTGCCAATGAGCAACTGCCACAGGCGGCCTCCATTGCCATCGTAGGCTTTCAACACAGCGCGGTCCAGCATCAGGGTTACGCCATCATCGCGCATCAAATCGGGCAATACCGGGCCACGCTCGTCATCCAGCACACGATGCCAGACATAGGCTTCATTGAGCCAAGCCTGCCAGTTGGTGATGAACTCGCGCGGGTCATACCAGCCCCGCACACGCGGATCGACATCCCAGTAGCCGGGGCCGGGTGCGCCGGGACTGAACGTGCGAATCTCAAAATGCAGATGCGGGGCGGGGCGCGGGCTGCCAATTGCACCGACAATATCGCCCTTTTCCACGCAGCTATTGATGTCGACAAATTCGATGCCGTTGAGTTCTTCCATGTGTCCGTAGAGCGCATACACCGATGTGCCGTCCGCGAAACGGTGGTTGATGATGACCACCCCCTTATCACGCCCCCAACCCAGCGGGTCAGAGTATGTGACTCGCCCCGGCGCTATCGCATGAACCGGCTCGCCAAGTGTGCGCCCGCGCCGCCCAATCCAATCTTCCCCGGCATGGAGTTTGCCGTCAAAACGACCACTGACCCGCGCAAAGGGTTGAATCAAGCGGAATTCTTCAGGGTCCAGCGGCGGGCTAATGTCGTCCGGGCTGTCAATCACGCCGCATTGGTCCTGCAAATCGGGGTTGGTGGGCGGCGCTTGATGTGACACAAAACCAACGACCAATGGCAGTAAAAGGATAATAACCAGCAGAACTTTTCGCATTGCACTCTTAACCAGAAAATTTTGACACAGATGTCCAAGTATACGCACACAACCTGAAAAATGGATGAGATGTTGGGGAACGTGGGAGTCGCGTCAAGATCGCCCCTCATAAACCTCTGGATTGACGCAGTGCGGGAGTCTCTCGCCACGCAATCCCGCCAGTAGATTTTTTGCCGCCATGTCGGCCATTTTTGCCCGTGTGGCTTGAGTGGCGCTGGCGGTATGGGGAGCGACAATGCAGTTCGGCAGTTGCAGCAGCGGGTGATTCGGTGAGATGGGTTCCGGGTCGGTGACATCGAGTGCCGCGCCACCGATTACGCCATTTTTCAGGGCGTCCACCAGCGCATCTGTATCGACCACCCCACCCCGCGCGGTGTTAATCAGGATGGCGCTGTCCTTCATGAGCGCAAATTCATCCTTGCCAATAAGGTGGCGGGTTTCGTCAGTCAGGGGAACATGCAGCGTCACAAAATCACTTTCCCGCAGCAGGGTTTCCAGATCAACGCTTTGAGCACCCGTTTCATCGGCATACTGCGGGTTGCTGCCGCCATGATAGAGAATCCGCATCCCGAAGCCCTGCGCCCGTTTCGCCACGGCATGCCCAATCCGCCCCAATCCGATGATACCCAACGTCGCACCATGAATATCCTGACCGAGCAGCGTTGTCGGATTCCAGGTTTGCCATTTGCCCTGTTTGACATACTCCATCGACTCCGGTAGGCGGCGGGCGGCGGCAGCCAGCAGCATAAAAGCATGGTCCGCCGTCGTTTCGGTCAGGATGCCGGGCGTGTTGCCAACCGGAATGCCGCGTTCGGTTGCGGCGTCTACATCAATGTTATCGTAACCAACAGCAAAATTGCTGATGACGCGCAGCTTTGTTGCGGCTGCGATGACCTCCTCATCAATCTTTTCGGTGAGCATCGACAGAACGCCATCCGCCTGTGATACTTCCGCCAATACTTTTTCGCGGGGTGGCTGTGTATCATGGTCCCACACCACAACCTCACACTCCGCTTCAATCAGCGCCAGTGCTTCAGCCGGGATTGTCCGTGAAATAAACACGCAGGGTCGGTTTTCCATAAATGCCTCCTCACTACACAGCATGACTCTAGCCAATGTCTCGCGTGTGTCAACTTTTCACGGTGATGCGACCTTGTTGACACTAAACTGTTGTGTAGGTTACAGTTTCAACAAGCGACTCCCAAAGGCCATAGGACGTGCCGTTGCACGTTCCTATCCACTGCATCGCCGTTCGTAGGGACGCCCAACGGGGCGTCCTGCAGGAGAAGTATCAGTTAAAGGCTATCACACACTTAATTTGAGTCAGGGAGAACTCCAATGACTTTTCACTTTTATTTCTTGAGGACGATTATTTTTCTAATCGCTGTCACGCTGCTGTTTTCCGGGACTGTACTCGCCCGCGAAAAAACCACAGAAAACAGGTCTTTATCCCAATCAGATGTTTCGCTAGTGAAAACCTTTCATCATGGGGGGAACGCGAATAACGCGGCATGGAGTCCGGCAGGCGACCTCCTGATGACATGGATGAAAGACCCCAATTTGGTGGGCCTGAACAGTGTGCAAATCTGGGATATAGCCAGCGGTGCGACTATCCAAACCCTTGAACATGGCATCGGAATCGCATCCGCAGCATGGGGTCCCGATCAATCACACATTCTGACCACCACGTACGATAACATAATCCATGTGTGGGCCATAGATACAGGACAGCAAACGCAAACGATGTCTCACGATGACCGGATATGGGGCGTGTCGTGGGATAAGGATGGCGAACAAATTTTGTCATGGTCAGATGATGCAACTGCCCGCCTGTGGGATGCTGAAACGGGTCAGGAATTATACCAGTGGGAGCATGAGAGCGCTGTTGGTGGGGCGAGTTTTAATCCTGATGAAAGCCGGGTTCTCACATGGTCAGGCGGCGGAGCCGTTGTGGTGTGGGAACGTGACTCTGGCGAAGAGGTGCTGCGCTATAAGCATGACGGGCTGGTATATAGCGCGATGTGGAGTCCCGATGGTGATCGTGTCATGAGTATTGGGAATGACCTCAGCGTACGTGTTGTCGATAGCAGTTCTGGCGACGAAATCTACAATCTCGGGATTCCCGGCACGGAGGCAGGTGCCAGATGGAATCAAGACGGCAGGTTGATTCTGGGTTACGCCGATTGGAATTACGTTATCGTGTGGGATGCCATGACTGGTGAGCTGGTATTTGATATTAATGTCCCACGTGCCATCTCAATCCATGATGCATTTTGGACACCTTCGGAGACCCAGATCGGAGTCATTACCTTCGAAACGGTATGGGTCTATGATGCGAAGTTTGGCGCATGGGATTACGATTTTTCCCATGCCAGTGATGTTCGAACCGCTGCATGGTCAGGCAATGGGGCTTTTGTCCTGACCCAGACCATTGATGGAAAAGCTCATCTGTGGGAAACGTTGCGGGGCGAGTTGATTGCCGATCTCACACACCCCGACCGCAACATCAATTTTATTGCATGGCATCCCGACGATGTCCAATTTGTGACCGTCTCTAGAGATGGAACGATCAATATCTGGCAGGCCCCACTATAAATTTGTGTGTGGGAAGTAAGCAATGATGCCTCCCACATCTAAGGTCAAGTCGTCAACGCAACAGTTTGACAATCAAAATTGCGTTTCTCCATTGCATCCAGCGCAAAGGCCGCCACATTCGCTCGTGGCACGGCTGGCGATGCCTTAACGCGATGTGGCGCTGCCGCTGCCTTGATCTGACTCGGGTCCGACTCATCATCATTCATGAATGTTGGCCGCACAATAACATACGGCAGTCTACTTTCGCGCAGCACGCTTTCCTGTTGGTTGTGGTCGGCAAAGGCATACATCAAGACGATGTTTAACGGCCAGCGCCAGTAAAAAGGTATCTGCTGCTGGCTTTCGCCCACCCCAAGAGAACTCAGCGCGACCACCAGCGGCTGTTCACCGGATGCTTGCAGCGCTTTGACCACCTGTCGTGTTCCATCGGTCCGAATACGCGATTTCTTAGGATATTTGCCCGTCCCGAGCGCGATAAAAACGGCGTCCTGCCCGGTCACGGCCTGCGCAACGTCTTTCGTGTTGAGTACGCTGCCCTTGATGATGTTGAGTTGACCGGCAAGGCTGGCGAGTTTCTCCGGCGAGCGGACCAGCGCCGTGACCGAATGCCCGCGCTCTATAGCCTGCTCGGTAAAGCTAAATCCGGTGTTACCAGTGGCTCCAATGACGGCAATGTTCATGTTTTGTCTCCCCTATCTACATGCGTTCTAGTAGGTAGGATAACCGTTGCCGTAACGTAAACCTCAAGTGTCTTTCATCATTTTCTCATTATCTGGATCAGAGAGGCCAGAGCATCATAGCGAGCAGGACCACCACTATCGCCACGATGATGGTCAGCGGCGTTCCGACGCGCACAAAGTCACTGAATTTGTAACCGCCCGGTCCATACACCAGCAGATTGCCATGATGTCCAATCGGGGTTAGAAAGGCGGCCACCGACCCCATTGCCACCGTCACAACATAGGCTTCCGGGGTGTGACCGAGGGTGCGGGCCAGTGCTACTGCCAGCGGGGCAAACAGCGCCGTTGTCGCGGCGTCGGACATAAATTGAGTCAGAATGCCAACGACGGCAAAAATCATCAGCAAAATAAAGACAGGCGACCACCCGCCAACCGTGTTCCCCAGCCACTGGGCGACCACATCCGCAGCACCAGTTTTTTGCATAGCGGTCCCCAGCGGAATAGCACCGGCAATGAAGACGTAGATTCGCGCATCTATCGACCGATACGCCTGACTTGCCGACAGACAACCGGTAAGTAACGCCGCCACTGCACCAGCCAGCATCACAATCGGCAAAGGTAGGACATTCATTACCGCAACAATAATCGTCGCCAGCATTACCAGTGCTGCAATTTTTGCGCGGCGTCGCAGGCGCAGTTCACCCTGAAACGGCATAATCATCAGAAAAGCCGGATCACGGGCCACCCGCGTCAGCGAATCTTCATCGCCTTGCACCACCAGCACATCACCCGCACGCAGCTTGATACGGGCCAACTCCTGCTGCACAAAGCTGCCACGCCGCCAGAACGCGATGACGACCGCACCATAGCGATGACTGAAACTGACATCGCGCAAACTGCGTCCGATCATATCAGAGTTTGGAGCAACGATGGTCTGAATCATTGTAGATGAGAGGGCTTCTTCGTGATTGGACGCAGCAATTCTTTCCGTCCCAAACCTGGTAACCGGATGTAGATCGATCCCGGCATCATGACGAAACGTGACCAGATCCTCCGGCGTTGTGTGGACCAGTATCACATCTCCCGCTTCCAGTCGCTGTTCTCCGAACGGTCCGGGTAGACGCTGTCCCCGGCGAATCAAGCCAGCTACGGTGAAGCGGTACTGGCGCTGCTCCTTAATTTCATCGAGTGATTTACCGATGAGAGGCGATTCTGCTTCCACTGTCAATTCAGTAAAATAACGATCCAGCCGCAACTGCCCGATGATGTCGCTGTTGCCGCGCCGCTCTGGTAACAGAAATCGCCCGATGAGCAGGATAAAAGCTGTGCCCATGACCGTCAGCGTCAGACCGATGGGCGCGATGGAGATGATGCCTAACCCCGGTCTGCCTGCCCGTTGAAGTGTCGCGCTGGCAATGAGAAATGCAGGCGCACCGACAATGGTGATTGTCGTTCCGAGCGACGCCGCAAACGAAAGTGGCATCAGCAGTTTTGAGGGCGGAATGTCGCGCTTGCGGGAAAAATCAAGGATAACGGGCATCATGAACGCAGTCGTGGTCAGGTGATGGGTAAAAGCGGACATGAGCGCGACAGCAGGCATGATGACAACGATGGCTCTTTCATATGTCTCGCCCGTCATCCGGGTAAACCAGCGACCGAGTGTTTCAGAGACGCCGGTACGCTCTAATGCACCGCTCAGTACGAAAATGGCGGCAAGAATGATGGCCGGTTCGCTACTGAATCCAGCCAGCGCCTCTTCCGCCGACAGCAGCCCTGTGATTGATAGTGCCAGTATAATCAGGAGGGCAACCAGATCGTTGCGTATTCTTTCCGTCAACAGCAAACCAAACGCAATTGTGAGAATCACAAAAAATATCAGTTGCTGCAAATCTGGATTCATCACCAGCACATCTTTCGTGCGCGTTATGTCTGTACTGAGAGAGTAGCCGCGCAGTTCCCCCCATCCACAAAAGCATATCGACAAATAGGCCAGTGGTCCTGAGTAAAGTGGGCTATTGCTAAGTAGTCCGAGTGACTATATTCACCACCGCAGTCGCATAAATAAAATGGACACACGGCGGTTCGTAGGGACGCCTCGTTGGGCGTCCGGCGGGAAAAGCAGTCGAAACGATGCGGTTAACGCGGACTTCGCGGGATTTCTCTGGTTGCAAACCTGGATTGTTTGTAATGTATCTCATATCCAGACTCTGGTAAGCTCATTACATCACCCGCAAATGATGTACAGGTGGTGACACAATGAGCCTTACCCGTTTGACAGTGACTTTACTATTGCTGAGTGCCTTCATCGTGGCCTGCGGCGAGGATGAGTCTGACCAACCTGATCCACAGACCGAATCCGCCGTGCTGCAAGACGTTGAAGAAGATTTCGACCAGATGACGCCAACCTTTATCCCCACTGAATTCATTGCCACCCCGGCGGACCTTGACCGGGAGTTTGACGATACTTTTGAGCAGGAGCGTGAAGATCTGGTGCAGGGCGAGGTCGCGGCGATGGTGGAGGATGAAGCGGTACTGACCGCCATGCAGGCCGTGCCCCGCCACAGTTTTGTGCCAACCGGTTTACTCTCGCAGGCATATCGTGATTTTCCACTGCCCATTGGCTACGGTCAGACCATTTCGCAGCCGTCACTGGTCGGGATGATGACCGAACTGCTGGAACTGGAACCCGGTGATCGCGTCCTTGAAATTGGGACCGGATCGGGCTATCAGGCCGCTATTCTGCGCGAAATGACGGATGAGGTCTACACGGTGGAAATCATTCCAGAACTGGCAGCCACAGCACGGGCGGTTCTGGACCGGCTTGGCTATGAAGATATTCATCTGGATCGCCGCGACGGTTACTTCGGCTGGCGCGAACATGCACCTTACGATGCCATTATTGTGACGGCTGCCCCCGATCACCTGCCGCCCTATCTGGTCGAGCAGCTTGACTCGGACGGCGGGCGCATGGTCATCCCGATTGGC
>JAKEEQ010000216.1 GCA_022616515.1 Chloroflexota bacterium
ATCTCCGCCGAGCGCCTTACACATTCCTTATGGATCAAGGGACGGGGGTGGGCTGCCCACCCCTCTTCCCATAGCACTGAAAGGACGCCGTGTTTATGAAAACCCTTTATTCGCAATCATTTTTAACCGCCGCCGAGATTACTGCCCCCCTCACTGAAGAGCAGCGCCGCATACTAACCCCGGACGCCCTTGAGTTTGTCATTACTCTTCACCATGAGTTTAACCCGACCCGTCTCGCCTTATTGGAGAAACGCCAGAAGCGCCAACAGCAATTGGACAACGGTGAACTGCCCACCTTTCTGCCGGAGACGGTCCGCATTCGTGAAGATAAATGGCAGGTTGCGCCCGCCCCACCCGATTTGCAGGACCGCCGTGTTGAAATTACCGGACCCGTTGATCGCAAGATGATGATTAATGCGCTCAACTGCGGTGCAAAAGTTTTCATGGCGGACTTTGAAGATTCGCTTTCGCCAACGTGGGAAAATGTTATTCAGGGGCAGGTCAATTTGCGCGATGCCGTGCGCCGCACCATTGAATTTGACGCCAATGGCAAACAGTACCGTTTGAATGATGACATTGCAGTGTTGATGGTGCGCCCGCATGGCTGGCATCTCACCGAGAAACATGTGTTGGTTGACGATGAGCCGATTTCCGCCAGCATCTTCGATTTCGGACTGTATTTCTACCACAACGCTCGTGAATTAATGAAACGCGGCAGTGGTCCCTACTTTTATTTGCCTAAACTCGAAAGCCATCTCGAAGCCCGGCTGTGGAACGACGTGTTCAATCGTGCTCAGGACCTGCTCAGTATTCCACGTGGCACAATTCGCGCCACTGTTCTCATCGAGACGATTATGGCCGCCTTCGAGATGGAAGAAATCCTGTACGAACTCCGCGCCCATTCGGCTGGTTTGAATGCCGGGCGCTGGGATTATATTTTCAGTGTGATTAAAAAATTCGCCCGGCGCGATGATTTCCTCCTCCCCGACCGCGCTCAGGTCACTATGACCGTACCGTTTATGCGAGCCTATACTGAACTGCTGGTGCAAACCTGTCATAAACGCGGCGCACATGCCATCGGCGGGATGAGTGCCTTCATCCCCAATCGCCGTGAACCGGAAACCACCGAACGGGCACTGGCAAAAGTCCGCGAGGACAAGAGTCTCGAATCCAGTGACGGTTGCGACGGCACATGGGTTGCTCACCCTGACCTTGTGCCGGTCGTCATGGAGATTTTTGATAGCAAACTCGGTGAAAAGCCCCATCAAAAGAGCGTCCTGCGCCAAGATGTGAGCGTCGCACCCGAAGACCTCATCAGCGTACCGCAAACACCGGGTGATATTACCGAAGACGGTATTCGCCTCAATATTTCCGTGGCCCTTCAATATCTTGCCGCATGGCTGGATGGTAACGGTGCTGCCGCCATCAACAACCTGATGGAAGATACCGCGACGGCTGAAATTTCGCGGGCGCAACTGTGGCAGTGGCGACACAATCGGGCCAAACTGGTCGATGGTCGCACATTCAATGATGTCCTGTACCGGGCAATCCGTGACGAGGAACTCGCTGTTTTGGGTGATAGCTATACTGAGGCGGCTGACCTGCTTGATACGCTCGTCCTCAGCGACGACTTCATCGAATTCTTAACCTATATCGCCTATCCGATGCTGGACTAGCCCTCCAGTACAGCTTAGGGGCGGGGGTTCTGTTGTTGGCGCAATGCCCCGCCCTTCATTGAACTTAACATAATTGTCAGAAAGACGACGGAGAGTTTTACATGCAGGCACAATTGCTTCAACACAAATGGGATGCTAATCCCCGCTGGCAAGGCATTCAACGCAATTACACCGCCGAGGATGTAATCAACCTGCGCACCAGTATTCGTATTGAACATTCACTGGCCCGGCAGGGTGCTGAACTGCTCTGGGAACTGCTTCAGACTGAAGACTATGTGAATACCTTTGGTGCTTTGACCGGATCACAGGCCGTCCAGATGATCCGCGCCGGACTGAAGGCCATTTATGTGAGTGGCTGGCAAACTGCCGCCGACGGCAACTTATCATCGCACACCTATCCTGACCAGAGCCTGTATCCATCCAACAGTGTCCCGGCCATGGTGAAGCGTATCAACAACGCGCTGATGCGGGCTGACCAGATTGATGATAACAAAGGCACCCACTGGTATGCACCGATTGTCGCCGATGCTGAAGCGGGATTCGGTGGCCCCCTGCATGCCTTCGAACTCATGAAAAATATGATTGAAGCAGGTGTCGCCGGAGTCCATTTTGAGGATCAGTTGGCCTCGGAAAAGAAATGCGGGCATATGGGCGGCAAAGTGCTGGTCCCCACTGCTCAATTCATTAAGACTCTCAATGCGGCACGCCTTGCCAGTGATGTCCTCGATGTACCGACTCTGCTTATCGCCCGGACGGATGCCGAAAGTGCCACGCTGATAACCAGCGATGTTGATTATTATGATCACCGCTTCCTGACTGGCGAACGCACCGACGAGGGCTATTTCCGCGTCTATCCGGGGCTGGAAAGCGCCATCGCCCGCGGATTGGCCTATGCACCTTACGCCGATCTGGTATGGTGCGAAACCAAAACTCCCGACCTTAAAGAAGCAAAGACATTTGCTGAAGCGATTCACCGTGAGTTCCCCGGCAAAATGCTGGCCTATAACTGCTCGCCCTCCTTCAACTGGCAAAAATATCTGGACGACGAGACCATTGCAACATTCCAGCGTGAACTCGGTGCGATGGGCTATAAATTCCAGTTCATCACACTGGCGGGCTGGCACACCATGCAGTACCACAGCTTCGATCTGGCTCAGGGCTATGCCCACAGCGGCATGAGTGCTTATGTTGCATTGCAGGAGCAAGAATTTGGCTCGGTGGAGCGCGGCTATACCGCCGTCAAACACCAGCAGGAAGTTGGAGTGAGCTATTTTGACCGTGTCTTGAATACCATCAGTGACAATGTGGCAACAGCAGCGTTGGCTGGTTCAACGGAAGAGGCGCAGTTCTAAACTATAGCAATCACCCCCATAACTCATAGGAGTCAGGGCGCATCCAGTAACGGGTGCGCCTTGATTTTGCCTGACTCGCTCCTACAGACTTTCAAAGTAGGTTTTTATCTTCTCAGCCATCAACTGACGACGTGCCTGTAAGAAATCCGGGTAGTCATCGACTGTCATGTGCTCAATACCTTCAGGAATACAATTCATGTCTAGATTTTCAGAAAGTTCGTTTATATCTGTGATATTCCCATAACGCCGTGCTCCCCCATTACACTGATTTAACAATTCAGTAAAATAGGTAGTTGGTGCTTTGTTGCCAATAGCGATATTGATTTCACTTTGAGACATGACATAGTTTGCGATCTGGTTATACTGGCCTTTAGTCATCCCCGCCCTTTTCAGAAAATCACGTGGAAAAATGTGATGTACATCGGACTTATACTCAATGAGTTCACGAACGGTAATGTCACGTGAAAGAAACCCTCGATCATTAAGTTTTACCTGCGCGGCACGGAATACCTGAAAAGAAGGACTATTCTGGGTTGATGCAATCATTTGTTGGGGTAATGTCGTCTCCCAGAAAGCATCCGAAAGTTGGCCCCGAATGAGGGTATTTGAATAATTCTCTATGCCGATTTCATCAATTAACCGAATATCCTGGTCGAATGTAGATTCTGGGGAACTAGAATACCGTCCTGTTAACACAGACATGACATACCATAGCCGCACATATCGTTCTATATCTGCGTTATCAACACCTTCGCTGCGCAGCATCAAATACAGGATATAGGCAAAATTCATTGCATTTTGGGAACCAATCATAGATGAGTCTATGAAACCTGCTGAACGGATAATCATAATGAAACGTTGAAAGTGAGTTTCATTCATAAATTTCATAATGCCGTCATTTAAGCGGTTGAATGTGTCCTCAACGATAATCTCCTCGTATTCTCGGGTCTCAAAATTACGTCCTGATAGGAGAGCAACCAGGTCTTCCAATCTACCCCGGCGGAATTCTGATGTAAATGAGACACGCAACATATCGGTATACGAGGGATCATACAAGTCATCATTTGCGTTACGAAGCCAAGCCATCTTGCGAAAATACTCTGTTTCCACAAATGTTTTATCATTCTTTTCCAATTGCGAGTAAAATTCTGGAGCAACCGCTAAATGACAGAAATAATCGATGGCCTTACGCAAAAGGGTGCCGCCATGATCTTCGTTTACGGCGATTTTTGACATGGCAAAATCTGCTTGACTTAGTGGAACGCCCTCTGAATTCACTCGGATGAAAATTTCCGTAACTGTCTCAATATCCAGTGAAGATAACAGTTCAATTATTCCTAACGAGTGATTGGTAATCTGCAATAGGTTGGTAACGCTTTCGTGGATTTCATCATGATCAACATGTGGATGGCGTTCGCAGTAACTGTTTACGAATTTATAGGGCTTGAAATCCATTGCAAATAGCTCCGTAATGTCCGGCACCCAGGCTGGGTCTTTGCGAATGGCAGAATTCAACACCTCAAACCGCTGGTCAATTGGATGGTAGGCAATGCGAATTCTGCGCTTTCTATAATTGTTGTCAACAATCTCATAGCCGAGTAGAGCAGCCATCAAAGCTGTCATGCGTTGCTGTCCATCAATCAAAATGCGTTTGCCCGCTGAACGTGACCCATCCTTAAGTTTAACATCGGCATTACGCCAGACAATCATGTAACCTACTGGATATCCCTGAAGCAATGAGTCAAGCAAATCGCGTACTTTTATAGGTTTCCAAACAAATGGTCGCTGAATCTCAGGAATGGCAATTTCACCCGAACGAACCCAGGTAAGGAGTGTACTGATACGTTCATCATTAATAGAATATTTGGGGACAGACACTCAATTCTCCTTATGGTACTAATAATCTGGCTGATGGAATATATGAAAGTAATTCCTGGATGTTTGTGTACTTTGTAAGACAATTTGCATGTATTGTATATGATTATAACGTAAAGTTATGACAAGGGTACCAATAGGATACCAGTAATTAGATTGATAGTGGAAGCTAATGAAACCTACCGATTTTATTGCCTTCACCGCTACTATATTGCTGCGGCGATTCGTTGGCTCCCCACCATTCCAGATTCCAGATTGGCGTTTCCGGGTCGATGGAGACCACCAAGGCTGCCGATTGGGTCTGAATATCATAACGATAAATGCCGAACGCTTCTCCAGTTCCGGCCAGATACAGCACCTGCTCACTATCAGCATCCCACAGCACGGGTTGAAGTCCGCTGGCTCCCGGCAAATCAATTAACTCACCTGTATCAATATCGAGAATCTGCCCCGTTTGCGTGATAACCGCCCATTCCCGGTCCGGTGACCAGATCGGATTGGAGGGCGGCAGTATGCCCGTAAGTGCCTCAAATTCGAGTTGTGTGTTCGTGGACAATAATTCGCTGGATTGACTGGTGAGATCAAAGCGCTGAACGTAAAGCATCTCAAAGAAGTCAAAGCTGATCAACAAAATGTTCTGGCTATCGGCTGTCCAGACGGGACCAAAGCTTTCCGAACCGGCGATTTCAAATAGGATGTCGTCACTAGCACCATTCAGGTCTTTGGCAACCATACGATCAGGATCAAACGCAAAATATGCAATTCGTTGCTGATCAGGCGATAAACTTGCCAGCAGCTCTAATTCGAGTGATTTCAAATCACCTGCCCTTTGAATCATTTCAAGCTGCGTTCCGTCAGGATGAATCCGCCATTTGCCAAACTCCCCTTCTATCCCGGCGGAGAAAATCATCCACTGGCTGTCATAGGACCAGTCAACAGGCCCAATCCAATCGGCACTGAGGCTCATGTTCTCAACCAGTCGTGCAAGGTTCTCACCATTTATGTTTACGCTGTATAGAGCCGCGGAATAATCAGGGTCATGGGTGCGAAAAGCAATCCGTCGCTTATCAGGTGAGAGCAGAGGACACCAGATGATAAAGCTTTCGTCCTCGCCTATGTCTTCCTGACTGACCAGCGTTTCTATAGCATATGACTCAGCATCCATGCGATAGATGCCTGTCTCCCGCCCCAGCATCAGCCAGCGACCATCATCGGACCACTCTGTGCAGTGAAGGGTATCTTCAAAGGCGGCAATTTCAGTTGATTCAACGGTTTCACTACCAATATCTATCTGTACGATGGCATGATTGGTTGCGTAGAAAAAACGCTCAATATCAGCCGGTTGCCGTTCGCCGATGCCAGCATTCACGCTGAACAGTGGGACAACGGTTAATGCGGCCAGCACAACACTTAAACACAAAATCCATTTGCTTTTCATAGACCGGTTCCTCCCTCCCGGTAGTGTAGCACGAGACGTGCTATACTGAACAAAATATAAGGAGGGAACGCCATGATTACTTTTGATATTTGTGATGTAGAGATTGGCAGGTCCCAATTAGGTCGTTTGCCAGCGGATTTCGTATTGCGGGGATTGCTTGGCGCTGAGATTGAAAGTTACTCAACCACAGCGGCAACATTTGTGGATACCCGCGAACGTCTTCAATTTGGTGATGACGGTGTTCCTGACAATCCGTTGTTGGGCAATTACTGGCATCCGTTTGTTGAGGCGGTTGCCATCGCATTTTCGGCACACTTTCCGTTATCCCTCTCACCTGACCATATCTGGCTGCTTATCTGTCAGGGCTTAGCCACCCACGTCAACCTAAACGCCGAAAAACTTCGCCATCACTTTGTACAGCACACGGGCAAAGAAGCCTTGAAGGTAGAGCGGGAAATCTGGGGCAACAGTCAGGCCGAATGGACGGGCGTCTTTGAGGAATTCGCCGAACAGGTCAAGGACCATGTCGGTGACATCGCAGAGGTCATCGGCGCACGCTACTCGACGACCTCGGTTGTCGAGCAAGCGGCCTTCCAGATGCTGCTGTTGAAGACGGTCAATGATTATTTTGAGTACGAATTCTATACCCTGTGTGGTATACCGCGAATCACGCTGGAGGGGACGCCTAAGGACTGGCGGGACCTGCGACGCCGCGCCGCAGAATTGGCGCAATATGACCTTGAATGCTGGATTAATCCCTTGCTGCCGGTGCTTGATGAATTCGTGGCAGCATCGGAAGGTTTCGTCAACACAGACTTCTGGAACAACATCTTCAAGTGGAAGAATGAAAGCGGTGGCCCATATATCACGGGTTGGATTGGCAATTTCTTTCCCTATATCTACCAGAGGCGTCATCGCAAAGATAACCCCGATGTTTGGGAGCGTGTTCTGGTCCCCAATCCGTTTCTCGATAAAGAACCACCTATGTTCGGCGGGTTGAAAAAGAACATCTTGCCCAACAGCCTGGCACAGGTCCCGTTTAAATGGTTCATACTCGATTTCGACCCCATCGACATGCTTGTGTCAGCGGGTTTTGTCGGCGTATCTCAGAACCCGGATACGTTGACCCTCCGCCCCGAAATCGGTTGGGCAGTGAGCCGGGAGACGGCTTTAGTGGACAAGGCGCTCTTGCGGCAGCAGGAGGCTTTGCGTCGACTTCAACCGCCAGTTAAAGATTAGTGGCAAAATGTGGCACACCATCCAGCCCTGTGGAATGCGCACAGATCAACAGTTTCGGCTGCTGTTCGCGCAGGACGCCCCGTTGGGCGTCCCTACGACAAGGCCGCGCTGTAGGGACGTGCCGTTGCACGTCCTGATATTCATGCACTATACGTGCCCGTGACTTAGAAACTGCCCCTCGCCTACCTTCAAAACATTACAAGTTCTTGCCGAGGAAATTCCAGATCTGGAACATCGCCCGTTCAAGGATACCCGGCGTACCCGATGTTGGCAGCACTGGTGGGAACATCGACGCATCTGGTTCGTCAAACACATTGCCAAAACCACGCGCATCCCACAGAATATCTGCTCCGGGCAGACCGGCATCCTCGACCTCCTGATCTGGATTGCTGCCGTTATTGGCAAATTCGTTGTCATGAATATGGTTATTTTCGGACAGTGGCCCAACATCGCCGATTTCATCCGGTTCGTAGGCTTGATACAGCGACACCAGACCAATACCGAAACTATCATTGTTTTCGATACGATTGTTGTAGATTTCGGTATCATCGGTTGCCATCACAAAGATACCTGTTCCAATCGGCACTTTACCGACAATTGAACCCGGCGTAGCGTCACCTTTGGGACGGTTGTTGTCATGAACATAATTATCAAACACGCGAATGTCTTCGGAAATCCGCGAGTGCAGATTGGGCAGCAGGAAGACCAGAATCCCCCCGGTATTGCCCCACGTTTCGTTCTCATACACATCGGCATCCACCGAATTCTCAATCTCGATGCCGGTAACGCCGTCATACGCCAGATTGTTGCGCACTGTAATGCCGCGCGATTGACCGACATAAATTCCGGCGTCCGACGCCAGTCGAGTGACATTACACTCCACCAGCACATCATCGCTGCGCACCGGATACACCCCATACAGCCCCGTATCCGATGTGAAGAGATGCCGCAGCGTGATACCGCGCACACCCTCCACCAGTACGCCATTGCCTGTGTAATTGCGGACGATGAAGTATTCCATCGTGAAATTGTTGCCGCTGGCAATCACGCCGTCGGTCAGGTCTTTCGTGCCATCCCCATCGACATCCCCATCCAGCACGGGCCACAACGTTTCATATTCGCTCTCTGGAAAAACTGCTTCAGTCGTTTGCACCGGGCATAGTTGCGGTTCCTCCGCCACGATGCCGCGCAGGGTGATGTCACTCAGGTCAATTGACACACGCTCGTGATAAACCCCCGGTGGCACAAGAATCGTATCGCCCGGTTCCGCACAGTCGACCGCCTGTTGAATGGTTTGTCCTTCGCCAACCGTCACGGTCTGGTTTTCGGCATCGCGCTCACACTCAGGCCGCTCAATCGGTGCCGACATCATCACATCAAAGGTATCCCGCGCCGGATTATCAACCGATTCAACAATCTCCTCACTCCCGGAAGGCACCCTGGTTGGGATAACCACCCGCCCCTCATCATCGAGATAATTCAACCCTTCCCGATACCGTTCCGGCACGGTCTCATCAGTTAATGAGTACAAAAATGCCATCAAATCGTCGAGATCATTTTGCCCAAGATTGAAGCCCGCCGCTGCCATGCGATCAACTTCGCCGCCCTCGAACGCAACGCCATTCCCGGCTCCCATACCGTAAAATTCGAGGACCTCATCCAGCGATTCAAACGCGCCATTGTGCATATAAGGGCCGTTCAACACCACATTACGCAGCGTGGGCACTTTGAAGGCAAAATCCACCCCTTCAACTGCGCCACGCCCCACATCATTGCCCTCATCCGGCACACCGACCACTTTAAAGTCATCGTTAGCAAAAGTTGGCGCGGCGTGACACTCAAAACATCGTGTCGCCGCCGAGCGAAAAACTTCAAGCCCGCGCCGCTGTTGGCTGGTAATCGCCTCAAAATTACCCTGAACATACGCATCGTAGGGGGCGTTATCGCTAACGAGAGTGCGCTCAAATTCAACAATCGCGGCGGTGATGTTATCCAGCGTAACACCATTATCAAAAACCGAATCAAACTGCGTCTGATAGGCTTCAATAGCGGCGATTTCGTCCACCAGTTCCTCGCCATCCTGATTCAATTCCATATCGGATGACAGCGAAATCATGAACTGTTTTTCCAGCGTGTCGGCCCGCCCATCCCAGAAGTAATTCTGCTGATAGACCAGATTCCACAAAGACGGCGCATTGCGGGTCAATTCTCGCCCATCAACCGTCAACGAGACGCGCTGTCCGTCCGCAAAACCGAGGTCAGGATGATGGCAGTGGGCACAGGAATAGTCATTATTGCCGGACATCACCGGGTCAAAAAATAACTGGTATCCCAGATTTGCCATCTCCGCGTTAATATTCTCATCCACTGCCGGAAATTCACGCTGAAGGCCCGTCCAGGCTGGCTCGATATTGCTGGCCCCGACACCCCACTCCGCCTCAGGAATGTCGTCGTCCGCCTCTACCGGCAGTGCCGCCAGAATGCCGATCACCAGCACAATGATGATAATGGGGGTCAAAATAAACCACGCCCAGCGCGGCAAACGTCGCCTGCGAGATTGTTCAGTTGCCATTTTTGGGGAAAATCCTTAAAACTAGAAATAATCTGCGTCTATCGTAACAGAATTTTTCGACACGACCATTAGAATTCGGTCGGTATAAGGTGGGAGCTAATGTTTAACCAGAACGAACAGTTTATCACCCGCATGAAACTACGCGAACTGCACAATCAGCGTGATGCCATGCGCCGCGTATATGAAACCCTTGAAAGTAATGGGCCGGGAAATCCGGTGGAGCGCCTGCGCTATTTGTATGATGGCCTGACCGGGATCGAATTCAGCGGCGAAAAGCTGCACCCGGATATTGTCAATTTGGATGTGGTACTGGCGGAACACGCCAGACAGCCGGAACTGGTTCAACACTGGTTGCAATCTCTGGAAACTGAACTTGAAATGGGCAAGCTCCGTGCCGAGTACCTGTTCATTTTTGGCGCATTGCTCGAAGAGTGGGCCTCGCAGCAGCAGGATGAGGAGGAAATTGGCACACGCCAGCAGGAAATGGGGCAGATGATAGACAACCTCACTGTTGGTCATCCTGAACGGGATTACTCATCCTTTTTGGCTCCGCTCCTTGAGGGGCTTTCTAAAGTTGATAAACTGGACCCGTCCCTGAATGAAATATTGCGCTTGCCGGTTGAGGTCTACGATGTTGAAGTCGCCCTCTACAGCATCACACAGGACCCGTATCAACCTGTGTCACTCCGTCAGGAAGCCAACTATTTCCTGAATGACAAGGTACTGCTGCGCGAATTTCGCGACGCCATCTCGATCATGCTGCAAAACCTCGATGACTGGCACTGGGATGAGGAAGGTCTGGAGACCAATGTTGTCTGGATGCGCACCCGCTGGCGCTTGTTGATGAAACCGGACTTACCGGCGGCGACTATGCTCAACGTACTGAGCAGGCGTTGTATGTGGCACATGGGTTTATACGGCTCTATTCAGCGCTTACTCCGCCTGCACCAGCTTAATCAGTACAGCATGAGCGTTGTCATTAATAATGAGCGCCGCCAGTGGGAAGAACAGGCTGCCTTAAAGGTTGTTTTAAACGACATCTGGTCGGGGCAGCGCGTCGATACCGACAATACCGACAAGTTACTTGAATTTCTTGGTACGAACGACAATATATTTGTGCGACATTTACAGTTGGTCAATGGCCTCCGTGAACGAGCCGGTTCCTATGATTATCAGGGTGGTCTCGATGAAACCATTCGCATTCTCAACGCCGAACTGCACCTGACACGCCGCGCCATGCCAGATACGCCCCTCTATATTATCAAAACCGATCTCAAGGATTTTTATCCAAACATACCGCATACGCTGGTGAAGGCGATTCTGACTGGATTAAAGGTTGCCGGAGCCGATATTTCCTTTTTCGAGCGGTACATTAAAGTACCCCTCAAACGAGATGAGGGCGCTGTCTCCATGAAGCGCGGCCTGCCTATAAATAATGCGCTTTCTCATGTCATCGGCGAACTCATCCTGCAATTACTGGATATACATGTTATGCGCAGCGCTAACGTTCACATCATTCGCCAGTTGGACGACATCAGCATTCTGGCTCCCTCTGCCGAAGATGCCTCCAAAGCATGGCAGGCACTGAGGGACTTCTGTGATGCCTGCGATCTGGCTCTCAATATTGATAAGTCGGGCGTGGTCGGCATTGGTGGTGTGGTTCCGCAAGGATTACCCGATGCTCTGCCACGCTGGGGTTTGCTTGAACTAACCTCTGATCTCGAATGGCGCATTGCTGAAGATGCGTTTGCGGATCACCTTGAGCGCACCCAGAATCGCATCAGCGCTGTATTGACCCTCATTCAACAGATCGAACGCTACAACGAAGGCACTAAATATGTCCGAACCACAAGTGGCATCGGGCTGCCACTCGGCGAAGCTCACTGGAAAAATGTCAGCCAGAAAATCCCCCAGTTTCATAACCGCCTATTTGGTGATGGCATTGCGGGCCACATTCGCAAACTTATCCGCGAACACTTCGATACGGATATGGACATTCCCGAAGCCTGCCTGTATTGGGCAATTACAGCGGGTGGATTAGGTCTACGCCAGCCGCTCGTTGATCTCGCCATGTGCAATCCCGAAGATTGGAAGCCGCCAATTGCTCCCGACACGGTTGATAAAAATTGGAGCCGAGAACAGCGAGCATGGTTGGCCTATTTCAACGGCTGGATGTACGACATCCCTATCCAACTGCCGGATTCCACCAATCGTGTGGGCCAACTGGTTGACGACTTCTTGAAGCGAGGCAAAGAACTGAGCGGCGGAGAGCAGCAGTCGCTGTCTGATTACTGGAAGTGGATCATCGTTACCTATGGCCCGCAGATTCTAGAGCGATTTGGCACATTCCGCTTCTTGCTCACCCGGCTTGTGCCGGTGCTGCTGATTGTGCAGAAGCGCATGGACGAGTGAATATCATCCATTTACTTACGCCGAAGTAGTCCTACAATAGTCCGGCAATCGTTCTTTTGAAAGACTAATGTATGGCCCCGGGTGTTGACACTTTGAAGCGTATATCAAGAGGTGGGTTGTTCCGGCAGTGGCTGGACAACTCATCTTTTGCCACCGACATCATTCCCGTTGTTGTGGCGGTGCTGGTGGGCCTCGTTACCGGCCTTGCTGCATCTGGCTTTATCTGGCTTATCGCGCTGTTTACCGAAAATGCTCAGGCATTACGTGATGAGTTCGGCGTGGTGGCTGGCATTGGCATTATGGTTGTCGCCGGATATATCACGGGTCTAATCATCCGATACATTGCGCCCGAAGTTCAGGGTGGTGGTGTGCCCAGCGTCATGGAAGCGATTGCCCTGCGGCGTGGTTATGTTCGCCGCCGTGTCGCGCCGACTAAGATCGTTACCTCAGCCATCACCATTGGTGCCGGTGGGTCGGTCGGGCGTGAAGGTCCGATTGTCCAGATTGGCGGCTCTATCGGCTCTACGATTGGTCGATTGGTCAAACTTTCCGATGAAGATGTCGGTATGCTGGTTGCAGCGGGGGCAGCAGGCGGCATTTCCGCCGCATTTAACACACCGATTGCCGGTGCGATGTTCGCATTAGAAGTCGTTCTCGGCAATTTCAACCGCCGCAATTTGAAGGCTGTTATCGTCGCTGCCGTCGCTGCCAATGTTGTGTCACGCCCGCTGCTCGGAGAAGCTCCCGCTTTCCGGGTTCCGACCTATCCGCTGGATAGTCCGCTTGAACTGCCGGTTTATATCTTTCTGGGATTTCTGTGCGCGATTGGCTCAGTTACATTTATAAAGTTGCTCTATTTCGGTGAACATTATTTTGAACACTGGGAGGTTCCACTTCCTGTTCGCACGGCGGCTGGAATGGGGCTGGCGGGTATCGTTGCTATTTTCCTGCCCGAAGTCCTCGGCAGCGGCCTTGAGTTCATTGGTGAGGCTATTGCCGATAACATTGAACTCAGCGCAGGCGTCATCATCTCTCTCTTCTTCTTAAAAATGATTGCCACTATCTTTACACTTGGCAGCGGCAATTCCGGGGGTGATCTTGCCCCAACACTGTTTCTGGGGGCCGCCATTGGCTCGCTGGTGGGCCGAGTATTTCATGATGCTGCCCCGGACGTCGCCGTGAATCCGGGGGCCTTTGCACTGGTTGGCATGGCGGCTATGTTTGCTGCCGCAGCCCGCGCTCCCATCACCGCGATTCTACTGGTCTTTGAGATGTCGAATGACTACCGGCTCATCGTTCCGTTGATGCTCAGTGTAGCGGTCAGCACCCTGCTCAGTGACATTATCCTCAATGACTCGATTTACACCCTGAAACTAACCTTGCGCGGCATTCGGTTGCAGCAGGGGCAGGATATTGACTTGCTGCAATCGGTCAGTGTATCTGATGTGATGTCGAGAAATTACGAGCCGATTTCACCCTCAACAACGCTGGCCGAAATGCTTCAAAAGCTGCATGCCTCTCATCATCACGGTTTTCCAATCGTGGATAAGCACGGCATCATGCGCGGCATCGTCACACTGACCGATGTGGAGCGTGCCCAGCGTGAGGAAATGCCCTACGATACTCCTGTTA
Source organism: Chloroflexota bacterium (assembly GCA_022616515.1). Taxonomy (GTDB): domain Bacteria; phylum Chloroflexota; class Anaerolineae; order Aggregatilineales; family J027; genus JAKEEQ01. Next base: position 14,197 of record JAKEEQ010000216.1, read on the forward strand.
CGGAAATCGGAACGACCCAAAACGTCTATGTTGCCTATCCTGACGACCCTATTTACCTGCCCTTGCGGCGCATGAATGTTTACGGAATAGGCCGCTTGCCGGTCATTGAGCGGGGAACCGAAAAATATCTGGGCATGATTCGGCGGCAGGACATCCTGAAGGCTTATGATATTGGCTTGATGCGCAAATCGATTGAGATTGACCGTACCAAGCGATTTAAGTTACGCAACCTTGATAAGGCATCATTTATTGAGGTTGAGGTTGGACCCAATGCCCCGATGGTAGGCGTGACCTTGCGCGAGTTTCCCTGCTCCGATAAGTGTTTGATTCTGTCCATCCGTCGACAGGGAGAAAACATTATCGCTCACGGCGATACCCGCATTGAGGCAGGCGATTTGATTGTAGCGTATACTGAACAAGGAGCCGACGAGATTGTCTTAACTCAGTTTACGTAGAGAGGGAACTAATGGGACACTTTGAGCACACATTGCAGCGATTATTGGTAATTGAGTGGTGGGAACCTGTTGAACCCTCTCAATTTGATGCGCTTGCTATGATCAATGAACATTTTCGCCGGATAGCCCTGTGGTGCGATGAACTCAACATTGAGGATACCTCCTACTGGCATTTCACCAATCTGACCGAGTACTTTCATCCCGACCTGATGATGCCCGATAACGACTTACTCAATGAAGAACGGCGTATTGAAATCCCCGGCGTTGCCGGAACAACGCGCCTCATCATGCATAATGCCCTCGATTGGGCCTATCTGACGGACGTTTATCCCGAAATATCGGCGCTATATGACCACATGCCGCATCCCTACGAAGCCGCTTTAAAGGTTTTTGAGAAGCGGATTGCCATTGGTTATCATGACTACAGCTATGAGTATCGCATGGAATCGATCACTGAAGAGGGGTATATGATGATTGGCCCTATTTTTGAGCTTCGCAAACCAGAATATTATCTCCAACTGACGCCCTACCACGATACAGATGTTTGAGCTAGGCTTCGTCAACTTTTACCGGATCAAATGACAGAAACGGGGCAGGAACCCACCCTTCACGCGCTCCTTCAGGAGCACCCGGTATCCGCACAAGATAGTAATTTAGCACAGGATTCGCCTGAAACATGACCACCTCAACCTCCGTGCCATGCTTGGCTGCTGCCACAATCGCGTTGCGCCCATGACTGTCGTACAGATACACGGTCGGTTGAATGAGGTCGCCCTGATATTCGCCGCTAAGATATGCCACGTTATCCGCCCCCCATGGTTGCGGAATACCACATTCTTCAGGATCGGGGTTCTCCGCAAACGGTAGGTCCGGCACCTCAATGTGACTGAAATCTACAGGTTTATCCGATCCGTATCGGGTATCAACATTAATTACATCAACGGTGTCTTCAGAACGATTACCGCTTACATCGTTATCTGTAAGGGCGAGATATACACCAACAGCACCGGCAAAAATCAGTACAAACGAAAGTATCAGAAGTCCCTTTTTGAGCATGGTCCCTCCGGAGTTCTATGTGGTAATTATAGAGACGGGGTGGACAAGCTCAAACTTACCTTTGTCCAGGGTTGAGGGGTGGACACTTGTGTGAATGGAGCAAGTATGGCATCGTATCCAATAGCACAGGAACCGCATGACGACAGCAACGGACGCCATATATGGCGTCCCTACGGGACTCACTGGTGATCGTAGGGACAGCATACATGCTGTCCGCTGGATCATTGACCGATCCCCGTGTCGGGTTGTGATCCCTGTCCACGTTTTGTCTTTTAACCTGTATTTGCAACCAAAAAGTATTCAGGGGGATCGTGGGGAGGGAACAAAAAAGGGCACAGCGTGTGAGCCATGCCCCCTTTGTATCCAAAGCGGATTACCTTATCGAATTAACGCAACTGTGACACCTTCGGCCAGTTCCGTCATGAAATAGGGAAGAATGCCCAGAATGAGCGTCCCGGCAGCGGTAATGCCCAGTGCCCAGCGCAGCGATGGTGTTTCCGGCTGGGTTTCCGGTGTGCCCGGTTCCATGTACATGTTCACGACCACACGCAAATAGTAAAATGCGCTGACCACACTGGTCAATACACCAACAACGGCCAGAAGAACCAGATCAGCATCAATAGCAGCTTTGAAGACAAACCACTTGCCGACAAAACCCGCCGTTCCGGGGATGCCGGTCAGGCTGAACATGAACAGGGCCATAACCGCTGCCAGCATCGGGTTCGTGTTTGAAAGCCCTTTGAGATCATTAAGTTTTGTGCCGCTGTAATCGACATGTTCCATTGCCACCACTACCGCAAAAGCACCGATATTGGTGAAGGTATAGGCCAGCAGATAAATCAAGGCTGACTGTGCTGCCTGATCGCCAATGCCCTCGGTTCCGCCAGCCGCAACCGCAATCAGCAGGTAACCGGCGTGCGCGATACTGGAGTAGGCCAGCATACGCTTGAGTTCATCCTGCATAATCGCCACAAAGTTGCCGAGGACAAGCGTTAGCAGAGCAATCACCTGAATCGTATCCTGCCACATCGCGATGTCTTCAGCGACCACGACCGGAATTCCGGCAACCAGCACACGCAGCATCGCCGCGAAGCCACCTGTTTTAGCCGTGACGCTCATGAAGGCTGTGACCGGAGTCGGCGCACCCTGATACACATCCGGCTGCCACCCGTGGAAGGGCACTGCACCCACTTTGAAACCAAGGCCAACAATTACCAGACCAAAGCCCGCAATCAGCGTGAACTGGCGAGAAATTTCCCCGTCAATGATCTCAACAGCGGCGGTCCAGATGCCGTCAATGTCAAATGTGCCCGTTGCGCCATACAGCAGCGTAATCCCATACACCAGAAAGCCCGACGAAAAAGCTCCCAGCAGGAAATATTTCAGGGCACTTTCTTCGCTGGCCGCGATGGGCTTGCGGAAGGCGGACAGTAGATAGAGCGGAATGGATAACAGTTCCAGTGCCACAAAGATCATCACCAGATTGCGCGAGGCCCCCATCAGCATCGCTCCCATCGTACTGAACAGGAGGAGGCTGTAGTATTCACCACGTTTTACCTCCGCCCGCTCAAAGTAGTCATACGAGACTAGAATCCCGATGAATGCGCTGGACAGCGCAATTACATTGACCACATACGTGAACTGGTCGGCAATGAACATATCCGCAAAGGCCGCACCCTGCTCACCTATTTCTACACCTAACGCCTGAAGCATGGCAACCACCAGTGACACGGTTACCCCTCCCAGCGCCAGACTCGCAGTCAACCGTTTGCGGTCCTCAGGAATGAAGAGGTCCGCGACCAGCAAAATACTGGTGCCAAGCGCCAGCAGGATAATCGGCAGGGCTGCCCAGGCGTTTAAATCGTCAAATACAGGTACTTCAAACATCGCACGTCCTTTTATCGGCTGACGATAGCAACACTGTCAAGGAAACTGGTAAGCTCCGAAACAGTTCCATCCATCAATTCAAAGAATGGTGATGGATAGATACCAATCAGAATAGCCATAATCAAAATCGGCACTAATGCACCAAGTTCATGCCAGTTCCTGCTCCATGTAAGGTCTTGAAGTGCTGCGTTCTCCGGCTTATCAAGCGGCCCCATAAAGACTTTGTTCCACATGAAGAGCATATAGACGGCGGCGAGAATGACGCCAAGCGCACCAAAAGCCGTGTACCACATGCCCAGCACTTCCGACCCGGCGGAACCGAGCAAAATGGTGAACTCGCCTACAAAGCCGTTGAGGCCCGGCAAGCCCATGCTTGACAGGGTAATCACCAGTGCAATGCCTGCAAAGAGCGGCATCACCTTCCATATCCCGCCAAAGGCTTCAATGGCTTTGGTATGGCGTCGATCATAGAGGATACCGACGATAAGGAAGAGGCCGCCCGTGCTGATGCCGTGATTGACACTCTGCAAAATAGCCCCCTGCACACCTATCGAGTTCAGGGCGAAGATACCCAACACCACAAAACCGAGGTGGCTCACCGACGAGTAGGCGACCAGTTTCTTGACATCGGTCTGGGCAAACGACACCCATGCGCCGTAGATGATACCGATAACTGCTAACACGGCGATATAGGGCGCAAAATCGCGGCTAGCTTCCGGGAAGAGGAAGAGGTTGTAGCGGATGAGGCCATAGGTCCCCAATTTCAGCAAGACACCCGCCAGAATGACCGAGCCAGCCGTCGGCGCTTGCACGTGAGCATCCGGCAGCCACGAATGGAAGGGCCAGATGGGAACTTTAATCGCAAACGCCATGAAAAAGCCCACAAACAGCAGTCGCTGTGTCGTTTCACTCATGCCGAGACTGCCCGCCTGAACCATCTCCTGAATCTGAATGACATCGAAGGTCCCGGCATTGATGCCCAGCCACAGGATAGCCAGCAGCATCAAAATGGAGCCTGCCATCGTGTACAGGAAGAATTTAACAGCCGCGTAGATGCGCTGCTCGGCACCCCAGATACCGATAAGGAAGTACATCGGCACCAGCGTCAATTCCCAGAAAACGTAGAACAGGAAGAGGTCTTGCGCCAGGAAAACGCCCAGCATAGCCGTTTCCATCATCAGCATGAAAATGTAATACAGTTTCACACGTTCTTTAATCGTTTCAAAGGAACTGACAATCGCCAGCGGCATAATGAAAGTGGTCAACATCACAAGCCAGATGCTGATGCCGTCCACACCAACCCGGTAACTGATATTTGCGCCCGGTATCCAGTTGTGAATCTCCTCCATCTGCATACCATCGACATCCGGGTCGAAGGCAACCAGCATCAAGAGAGAAAGCCCGAAAGTGACCAGTGAGGCGATCAGTGCCACCCATTTGGCCCGATTTTCGGACATATTGCGCCAGAACATGATGACCAGCATCCCGACCACGGGTGCTAGCAATAGAATGGTTGGCAATGAAAGTTCGTTCATGTACGTCCCCTGTTATACACCAAGCAAGTCCCGGATAACGGGAAGCAAAATAACTACAACGACGAGAACCGCGCCAAACAACACCGAAAGGGCATATGTGCGAACATAGCCTGTCTGTACGGTGCGCAGACGTCCCGCTGCGGCTTGAATGGAACGAGCGATGCCCAGAAAGCCGCGATCAATAACCTGACGATCCAGCGGGTAGCTGATCAGTTCAGATGCCCCCTGAAAACCGTCACGGATGATATTGTTGTGGAAAAAGTCGTGCCAGAGATTCCAATCGAGCGTGATACCCAGAAATCGGGAAGCTCTCTGGAATGGAAAGACAATGTACTGGTAGTAGGTCTCGTCCCAATACAATTTTGCATTGGAGAGCGCAAAAATACTGGCTGTCTGCGTATCGCGTTCGAGCGGGTCGCCCGCTTCACGTACATCGTCCACGTTCGCCGGACTGTAGATGTTGTGGGCTACCGCAATGGCACCCAGTGCAACCCCGGTTGCCAGCAGTGCCAGCAGGAAGTTGAACTCGCCTGCATGGGCGTGGATGACACTCTCTTCAAGCCACAGAGTCAACTCATGCTCTCCGAAGAGCGATCCCAACAGGGGGAAGCCATCCGGAATGTTGAGAAAACCGGCCAGCGTTGACCCGATTGCCAGCAACAGCAGCGGCACCGTCATCGTCCATACGCTTTCTGGAGCATGTCCGGCAGCTTCGGTTCGCGGCGCACCGTGGAAGGTGAGGCGAATGAGACGCCATGTGTAAAACCCTGTAAACGCCGCCGCCAGCAGCAGCACCGCCAGCGCCAGATAACCCTTCACCAGACCATCTTCAAAGCCCACCACAAATGAGTCTGCCAGTATTTCATCTTTGGACCAGAACCCGGCAAACGGGAACACCCCGGCCAGCGCCAGCCCACCGATCACAAATGTCCAGTAGGTCAACGGCATTCGCGCGGCCAGCCCGCCCATATTGCGCATATCCTGCGGGTCGAAGGCTTCTTCGTGATGGACATCGTGCCCGTGCTCGTGGACATGATGATGCCCATGCTCAACACCGTGAATAACCGATCCTGAAGCCAGGAACAACAGCGCCTTGAAGAAGGCGTGGGTGACGAGATGGAAAATGGCTGCCGCATACGCACCGAGGCCAATCGCCGTGACCATAAACCCTAGCTGGCTGACGGTACTGTAGGCCAGCACCTTTTTAATGTCCCACTGTCCCAGCGCAATAAAGCCTGCCACAAACGCTGTGCTGATTCCAATCATCGTCACAATAAACGACGTAAACTCGGCGTGATGGAACATCGAATTGGAGCGTGTCATCAAATACAGACCCGCCGTGACCATTGTCGCGGCGTGAATGAGCGCACTAACCGGCGTCGGACCAGCCATTGCATCCGGCAGCCAGACAAAAAGCGGAATCTGCGCACTTTTGCCAGTTGCACCCAGCAGAATGAACAGCGTAATCAACAGAATCACGGTTTCAAAGTCGAGCGTCCACGGGCCAACTTCGATCTCATGACCACCCTCTTCAAACCAGATTTCAGTCTGGGTGAAGACACCGATTTGTCCCGCCCGGCTCGACAGGGCAGTGACATCTTCATACTCTTCTTCAGCACCCTCTTCAAGCCCTTCTATGGAAAATACCGGGGCTTCTTCCTCTTCAAAGTGAACGTGGACATCTTCCTGCGGCTTGTAATAATCCAGTGTGCCAAACGTCCACCAGATCAGGAACATCGCCAGCAGCAGGCCAAAGTCACCGATGCGGTTGACAATGAAGGCTTTACGGGCCGCATTGCTGTTGTACCAACCCACCGTGCTGTCGGTTTCATGATGCTGGCTTCTGTCGAACCAGAAGCCGATAAGCAGGAAGGAGCATAACCCCACGCCTTCCCAGCCCACAAACATCATCAGGAAGTTGTTGCCAGTCACGAGAATGAGCATGAAGAACAGGAATAAATTCAAATAGACAAAGAAGCGCGGAAAGCGTTCATCACCGTGCATATAACCAACGGCGTACAGATGGATCAGCGAACCGACACCCGTCACAACGAGCATCATCGTTACGCTGAGCGTATCGACCCGGAACTGCCACGGAATATCTACCCCGGCAGATGGTATCGAAATCCAATCCGTGAAAATCGGCATATTCACGATGGTCGCTTCATAATTCATATCGGCAAGAGCGGCCCATAGCAGCAGAGACACGATAAACGTCAGGAAACTTGCCCCAACAGCTACAAGACCAACGCCGCGTTCGCCAAGACGCTTGCCGAAGAACAGGTTAATCAGCAACCCGATGAGCGGGATGAAGATTAACAGTGATACACCCGTAACGAAATTTTCCATGACCTATCCCTGTAGAGAATGGAGATCGTCGACATCAGTGGTTTCTTTAGAGCGCGATATGGCGACAATTAGTGCCAACCCCACTGCAACCTCAGCCGCCGCGACAGTCATTACCATAAATACCATCACATGCGCATCAACCGCCTGCCACTGCCGGGCAAACGCAACGAGTGCGAGGTTAGCTGAGTTGAGCATGAGTTCAACCGACATAAAAATGAGGATCGCATTCCGGCGCAAAAGCACGCCCATCGTCCCCAACACAAACAGTACTGCGCTCAAGAGTACGAATAGTTCGTTTGCAACTTCAGGATTTTCCATAGAATGCCCCTTAATCACCATTGCTACTTATGGACCGGCGATATTCATCCACTGTGGGATTACCGGGCACATTCGCCATGCGGCGATGGCGACGCTCGCGACGGGTCGGTTTAGTGGTCTCAAGCGGATTGGTCATCACAATGACCCCGACCATTGCCACCAGCAGCAGTAATGCAATTGCCTGGAAGGGCAGCATGTACGTCGTAAATAATGATCGGCCCAGCGCCTGACCACTGCCGAACTGCATACCATTTTCAACAGAAAGCAGGATATTCGATGAACGGACTAGATCGCCTTCAGTGTTGGCGGAAACGATCCACAGCAGACTGTGATTCCCGTCAAACATCTCTTCATCAAAATCAGCCACCGGCTCAATCTCAAATTCAGCCTCTTCGTCGGTCGCTGCAAGCTCCCGGTAAGCCTC
>JAKEEQ010000217.1 GCA_022616515.1 Chloroflexota bacterium
GCAATAACTTTTCTCATGACTGAGTTCCTTCAACATTTGGCGATCTTTAGGGTAAATATAGCACAGATGTTCAGAACGCGGCAAATTAGACTACGCCTCCAGGTATCTCAGCCGCCAGTAGACGCAGGCGAAAAGCCGCAAGTTACAAGGATAAGCGCGAAAAGCCGTCTCAAGTTTGCATTGAAGCGGCTATTGTATTCGCATCGCCTGTCGAATCCCGATGATCGGTGGCTTTGTATTGGCTTAGAAAGTGTTTAAAAAGTCAGGGGCCGCCGAGACGACGAGCCATGAGATGAACCATCGCCGCATACAACATGGCTTCGGAGGTGGACGGAGCAAACTCGTAGTCCTTGCTCAAACGACGGTAGTTGCCAAGCCAGGCGAAGGTGCGTTCGACTACCCAGCGCTTGGGCAACAGTGCAAAGCCGTTGACGGTCTCGGAGCGCTTGACAACCTGAAAGTCAATCTTGAACCAGTTCTAAAGACGTTCTGTTTGAATATCTCGGTGATGCTGGAATAGAGTGCGTTCAACGGCGCGGACACTGACGTTGAATTCACCTGCCCACAGGCGGATTTTGTCCAGATAATCGAGCCAGTGCAGCACCTGTAAGGCACGCCCATCCGGGTCATAATCCATCTCATTATATAGAGCCAGAAGCTGCCAGACGCGAATATCAATAACCCCATAGCGTTCAGGGTCAATCAGGGCAAGAAACGCGGATGCAACCGGAATACCTACGCCTCGCAGACGACACAGGTGAAGGATGCGACGGGCTTCATCCGGTACGCCAAATGCCTGTGCTGACAGGGTTCGTACCTCGTCTTCCGTATTGCTTGCCCAATCCTGGCGACGACGCTCACGCGGTTCCTTCCAGTTACACATGATCAGAAACTCGCTGCGGGTGAAATAACTGATTTCACGCACATGGCTCAACGAAGCGATTAAGGGTGCGGTATCGGGATACTCGTCGTGAACCAGACAGGCTAACAACAGAGATTGAATATCAGAGTAGCGTTTTTCCATCGTGGGTGCTTTTCTTTATATAAAGTCAGTGAATGACATCCATTATGCTGTTCATTGAGCGATCTGGCGAGGAGATCGACGGCAGGTTGCTCCTCGATTTCCAACGCCTATCACCTTAGCCTGATCGTCAAGCCATATCTGCTCGAAGCCGCCTGTCTTTAGCTGCATTTCTTATTGCACAGTACCACGCCACCCCACTGTCTCACAGCCGCGAGCGGCTGCGGCTACGGGTTTGCTTCTGGCTTGCGCCGTTTCTCTCATAGCAAACCCGTGCCGCCCTTCGGGTGAGCAGCGGGGAACCCCGACGTGGTAAGACCTGTGCAGAAATGCAGCTTAACAAAAATACATGCGGGTTATCGATCAGACGGATGCATCGTTAATCAGGCCGCGTTCGCTCGAAAGGGCGCGTCGTAAGTTTTCCCGGAGCCACTGTGCCCCGACGGACTCCTACAGATGGTCGCAATGTCCCGCAGTATCAAGCGCTCTCGATCCTGTGATGTAGGACACATCTTCTCCGATGGAGGTTAGGAAGGTGTGTTTTGGCAAGCTGCACACAGATAATCGAGCGCAGATCGTCGCGGATGGAGCAGCGAGAAACAAGAAGCTGCTTACCGGAAGGGTCAACGTCTCGGGGTCATAGCTTAATCAACTGAGCTGTGCCGGGGCGCATTCGGGCGGCAACCTGCGCGTAAGAGCGTTTTTCATTTCGTCTTTTCTCAGTCAGGAGTGATTGATATGACTGATCCAGCAAAACACATTTGTCGCGTGGGAACCGCGCGGATTGATTATCAGGGTCGTGTCGGACAGCGCGTGCTGAATACGACAGTCAAAAGCGGCACGGGGTTAGGTGGGGTGTTCGCGCCGACGAGGAAGATGGTCATGGCATCGAAGCAAAACATGATCTCGTGGCAAACGTATGTCGAGCAGTACACGGCGCTGATGCGGCAGCGTTATCAGGCGAATCCGACAGCATTTCTGGAAGCCTTGAGCAGCGATGAACTGATCGTGTGCTGTTACTGCAAAGACACGCACGCCACGACAAAACACTGTCACCGCTACATTCTGGTCGAAATTCTGGAGAAGGTGGCAGCGCATCACGGAATCGGTTTCGAGGCTATCGGCGAAGTTCGCAGCAGCCGGTGATAAACTGGCGCTTTTTTTGCCTTATCACATTACGAATTGAATTACACGGAGGTTGACATGAACCCGATTATCATTCACACCGATGGAAGCTGTGAGACACAGACACGGCTTGGCGGTTGGGCGGCGGTTCTCCAATGTGGTGAACATCAGCGCGTCTTACAGGGCAGCGCGGCAGACACGACCGTGAACGCGATGGAACTCACAGCGGTTATCGAGGCATTAAAGGCGCTCAAGCAGGTGGGGTCTTCGGTGCAGCTTTTCAGCGACTCCAATTACGTTGTGCGCGGCGTGAACGAATGGCTGGCGGACTGGCTCAAACGCGGCTGGAAGAACGCTCGCGGCGAACAGGTCGCCAATCTTGATCTGTGGCAGCAGCTCAAGACACTGCTGGAACAGCATACGGTCTCACTGACATGGATACCGCGTGGACAGAACGCAGAGGCGGACGAACTGGCGCAGGGTTCGGATGGGGCACAGAAACCGACGGACGATGCTGGCAGCGACGCTGCTCCCACCGTACCGCCGCAGGCTGTGTCGGAAACGCATATCATGATCGCCGGGTCACGCTACGCCAACCGCGAGGCGCTGGATTACGCTCGCCGGGTGGTGCGCCGCGTCCATCAACTCGGTCATACCATCGTCATCGGCGACAATCCGAAAGGCGTGGATATGGCGGTAGTGCAGGAATGTCGTCGGCTGAAGGCGAAAGTGCTGGTGGTCGGGGTCACGAACAGACCGCGCAATGGCGGCTGCTCACACGGCGGCTACGTCAAGGTCGAACGTGGCACCTACCGGGCAGCAGGGGGACATCTGTTTGACCGCTACCATGTCCGTGACCGCTGGATGGTGGACAACTCAGCGCGAGGCATGTTCATCTGGAACTGTGACAGCAAAGGCACGAAGGCAAGTTACGACTACATGGTGAGCCGCCAGAAGGAAGCGCACCTGGTCACATTCGCATCGAAAGGAGCGCGGCATGGCTGATTTGCATATTCTCGCGGTTCACACCTACGGGTCGCATCGGCTGAAACCGCCCGGCACGAACCAAACAGTCAGCGCATACAAAATCGGCTACAGCAGCGCTGCCTGTGAGACCCTGCTGGCGCTGTACGGGGCGAAGGCGCGCGATGTGTCTTCGGCTCAAGCATCTTACCGCTACGTCCAGATTGAGGGCGAAACCACCGTCCGGCACGGCTGCCTGCTGCTGAACGTGACTGCCGATGAACTGGCGCGGGCGGAAGCAGTGACGCGCCGCTATCACCGGGCAGCGGTCTTCGTGTGGCGTGAGGACAAATGGCTGGAACTCCCCAACAGCCGCGACAATACTTACGTCGAACCGACAGCGCGTTCTGGTCCGGGCTTCAATCCTTCCGGGTTTCGCCCCGTTTCACCGTCTACTGGCGAGAAAGAAGCTGTCGTCGACGGCATCCGGGTTGAAAAAAGCCAGCGCAGTCCGCAGGAACGCCCGTGGTGGTGGATTTTAGGCGACACCTATCCGCAGCGCGAGACACTCAAACGCTGGGGAGCGCGGTTCAGCAGCAAGAGTCGTGCCTGGTACTACGTGGGCTGGGAACTGCCCGACGGGATTAAGCGGCTCATCACCGAATACGCGACCACTGAGCCGGAAGCGCCTGCTACGCAGTCCGAGGAGGATGCACCCTGCTCGGATGAAGAAGCCGCTGCCATTCTGGGTGTGCCAGTCAAGTCTGACCTGTCGGTAGAGCAGCCACAATCAGATGATATACCACTGCGTTTATTCCAAATCGGTCAGACGGTATATGCCCGGCATGACCTGGAAACACCGGATAGCAAAGCTATTCCGACTGGCACACACGGGACGATCTCACGGCTCTACAACCGCAACGTGCAGCACGGCTGGAGCTACGATGTGGACTTTGCGAACATTGGCACCGGCTGGTACTTCGAGCGCGAACTGACCGATCTGGAACCGATCCCCGGCATCCGTATTACGCATGGTTCGGTTGTCCCGCCGGGCGCAGCGCTGCCACCCACCGCTGCCGACCTGAAACGGGCACTCATTGAGAGCGGGCATCAACCACAGGTGTTGGCGATGGATGCACCATCAGGCGAACCAGAAACCATTCCAGAGCCGCAAGCAACTGAAGAATCACAGCCGATTCGTATCTTCAAGCCCCAATCATTCCCCACCGATGGCACACCGCTGGATGAGGTGCAAACCGCCATTGTCCAGGCGAAAACACAGCCCACGCCTGTCTTACGTCAGACAGCAGTTTCCCAAAAACGCGCGCTGGCGACTGTCGGACAGTCCTCTGTGGGTGAACTCACCGGCAGCATCACCGGAAATGTGTGGTGTTACGGCTAGGCCGTCCACGATGGCATCTGCGTCTATGTCAACATGGGTGGGCTGCGTATGGCAGTTGAAGCGATCCGGGCGAAGTTCAGTAAGTCAGAAATCGTGAATTGTGTTCCCTGGGATGCGCCTGCCATCGAATTGACGGCAGGCGAAGGCAATACCGGGATGTATCACGATTTCATGCAAAACATCCCCGAAGCGAAGTTCACCTCCCTGATCCTGTGCCACGAGCTGCTCATTCACCCGAACTACGGCGGCAAGTCCACGACCTTCATTCTCCGCACCGATGAGGCGCAGGCAGCAGCGAAGCTCAAACATCACGTCACCGAACTGGTCAAAGTGCCCGTGTTCGACGAATGGGCAGGCTACCTGTATCACGCCGGGCAAACTGCCATGCTCATCCGTCAGACACGCTCGGCGGGCGATATTGACCTGCTCAGTGTTACGCTGGATATGGATGCGTGGACACGGCTCATCACCGGCGGTATTGAGCAGGACGTGATCGCGCTTCCAATCGCCAACTAATTTCATCCCATCCATGCAACAGCCGTCTGTCAGACCCCTGGCAGGCGGCTGTTTTCGATTCTGTGAAAGGAAAAATCCTGTGGCTAGAGCAGAGAGCAAGATTATTATGGGTTATCTGCCCATCGAACCGCATCATCACTCTGCCATCCTGTCGCTGGTCATGCCGACCACACCCGCCGTGAAACTGCTCGATCCGTTTGCCGGGGACGGGCTGTTTCTGGAAGTGGCAGCAAAAGCGTGGAATGTCACGCCCTACGCCAATGAACTGGATGGCGAACGCGCGCAAGTCTGTATTGAGCGCTTCGGTCCGAAGCAGGCGGTACGCTGCGATGTGGAGCGGCTGCTGGCATCGAACAATGCCTTTGGCGCAGCGTGGCTCAATCCTCCCTATGACCACGACAAGACGGCGAAAGCCAACAAGCGCGTCGAGTTTGCCTATCTGCGGCACAGTTGGAAATGGCTGCAAGACGGCGCTCTGGCGCTGTGGTGCATCTACTCCCAGCATATCACGGAAGAAGCGGCTGCTTTTTTAGCCCGAAACAGCAGTCGCGTGGACGTGTGGGCGCTGCCGGGCAAGCACCAGGGCGAGTACGATCAGGTGGTGGTCGCTGCCATCAAAGGCGCACATCCCAATCCCACTGAACTCTACCAGAACATTCTGGACGGCAAAGCCGATCCTCGCCCCCTGACCATCCAGCCAGAACCACTGTACAAGCTGCCTGCGCCACCGCAGATTACCCGCTTTGTATTCGCCCCCGACATCATCGACGAAGAACAGGGTTTGCGGCTGATTCAGGAACAGGGCGCATGGAAGACCAACGGCTTTCAGGCGCTGCTGGAAGTGCCACACCCACCGGAGCAAATCGAACCGGTCGTCGCGCCGCGTCCCGGTCATATGGCGCTGGTGCTGGCGGCAGGGGTTGCCAACGGCGCGGTCATCCAGACGGAGGAGTACGGGCAGGTTGCCATCCGGGGTAAAACGCAGCACGTCGAGCAGATTGCCCGCGTGGAAGTCGAAGCCGCACCCGGCGACCCGGAACGGCAGGTCAAGAAGACCACCATCCGGCTCAAACCAACCACCACGCTGACGCTGCTGGCGCAGGACGGCACAGTGGTGGAGATGGAAGGGGACGAGGCGCTGCTGGGCTTCATCACCGCCAACAAGCGTTCTCTGACGAGTTATCTCAATCAGAAGTTCAAGCCGATGTATGGGTTTGACTTTGCCGGGATGGGACGCTGGCTGGATCGTATCCGGCTCAAGGGCAAGTACCCGATGTATACCGCCCAGAAGCATGTGGTTGGCGCGACGGTACGCGGCTTTCAGAGCCGGGACAGTATCCTGCTCGTCGGCCAGATGGGGGTCGGCAAAACCCTGATCGGAGGCTCCACCGCGATTGCACTGGCGGCAAGTGTCGTCGAGCAGCTGCGCGGGCAAATTGGGGACGATCAGGTGGTGTTGATTGTCGCGCCGCCGCATCTGGTCGAGAAGTGGAAGCGCGAACTGCACAGCATCAGCCGCAACATTTATGTCGAGCGCCTGGATCGCCACGAGAAACGCTCAAACTGGCATTTATTTGAAAAGTAGACTGCTCTGCCCTGTATTCGTCGGTGTCTTTCCAGTAGGCGCTGTAGGGATACTTCTTCTCACCCTGATAGACTCTGGCGAACGAACCTTCGCCAAAGTGATACAGGTAACGCAAAACGATCATGTGCCAAGTGCAGTCGGGAAAGGTTTTCAGGATTTGCCACTGCGGAATGGCATTCTCCACCATTTCCCGCATTTGGATGAGTTCTTCCTCCGACCAGAAAACCCGTTTCGCGCCGCGCCGAAAATCAAAGTCAGACATGCTGCCATCCCGCCAGTGAATGGTCATGCGGCGGTTCAGGCGGTCAAGCTCGGTGACATTGATATAGTATGCCAAGGCTTCAAAAAGTTCACGGCGGTTTTCAGCAGGGACAGCCTGCCAGTTAGCAATGATTTTCGCCAGTACCGGACGCATATCCAGCAGTGACTGCCGCTGACGGCTGCCTGATTGCAGTTCAGCCAGTTCAGCCGTTAGACGCACAATGGTGCGCTCGTTGGCTTCGTAACTCGCTTGAAGCTGCCGCACCATCTCCGGGTTTTGCAGGGTCTTGAGGTTTTCCATGATGGCGAGTTTTGTGCGTTCGGCGTTGCGAATCTCGTTTTCCATCCGGCGCACCTCGCCGTAGCCGTCGCGCCGGGTACTTTCTAATGCAGACTGCCAGGCGCTTTCGTCCAACGTGGTTGCTTCCAGCCGCTCCAGCAGCAGGCGGTCAATCGCATCATCCAGCCAGTCCGCTTTAACCCTGAACACCATCTCGCTGCGGAGGTTGTTTAGCACATAGGCGTAGTTGTCGTTGATATGGTTGTAAGAACTGTGCATCCGGCGGTGGGGCGCACCGTCCACATCATCTGAGAAGACCAGTCCAGCATATACGGGTGGCTGGCAGCCGCGCTTCGCCCGGTCATGACGAACAAAAGGACGCTGCGGCATGTAGTTGGGGTTGGGATCACCCTGAAAGTCCACGTCAGACAGCGCATTGAAGGCACACATGAAGTCATCTTCACTGACGAGCGCTTCGTGATTGTGATAGTACAGGATTACGCCCTTCTTGACCCAGTGACCCAGATAGACCACATTGGTGAACATCTGCTGCAAACCCGAATACGAGTGCATCAACCGTCCGGTATGAATCGAGTGATGTTTCACGATGATGTTGATTTTGAACCCATCCGGCACCAGTTCGTAGACATTTTCCGGCATGAACGGACCGTGTTCCTCGATGTATTCCCATGCTTGCTTGAGGTTGCGGTTAAAACGCTTGAAGATTGTGAAGTAGGCTCGTACCACTGCCGCACAGGGTTCAAATGGCACATACTTCTTGTAGATAGGGTTGCGTGTTCCATCAAGCAGTTTTTGGCGCAAATCGACCATATAACCGAAGGCGACGCTGCGCCCCGACCACAAGCCCTGATCGACCAGATATTCCCGGCTGCGTCCCAACCGCCCGCGAATGTGATATTCCAGATAATCGGCTGCCGCCTGCGCCTCCTCGCGGAAGTTCTTCATGTCGTATACGCCCATCGTCGGATGGGTGAAGTCATACACCGTCCGCTGCGTCATCACCCGCACATGATTGCGTTTGCAGGCATCAATAAAGATGTTGGTCTGAATCTGGGTGATGTCGCGGAAGAAGCGGTCTACATCCTGCGCTGCCACCAGTCCGATTTCGCCATTCTCGATGAGTTCCATTAGGCGCGACAAACCGGGTCGTTCGCTGATTTTCTTCGACCCGCTGATTCCGGCATCCATGTCAATCATCAGGATGCTGTCTCGCGCCCAACCCTGACGAACGAGACGCTCAAACATATCCACTGTTTGCAGCGTGGTGTTGATATTGCCAATCTGGGCATCGGACGACTGACGGTAGTAAATCGCGGCAGGACGATCTACCGGCAGCGGCTGCTGTCGATAAGGGTCAATCTGCTGCGTTTCTGCGCGTCGGTATTTGGGCATTTCTTCGTCTCCTCGAAATGAAAAACGCCCTGTCTTGGGCAAGTGATGCGACAAGACAGAGCGCGTTGGGTTACAATGCTCTCAGCCCTGCAATGTGACCTCATCACTTGCCGGGTTAGCCAGATTGGAGTGTTCCACCACTTCAGTCTGGCGCAACAACGAATTGTCTTCAGTGTACTCACTTTCGTCCAACCGCGCAACAATGCGAAGCATGGAACGATACAGCGACAGCAAATTGATACCGCTGGTTTCTGCAATATTTGGTTGTTCATCTGAGAGATGCTCAGGCTTCAACGGCTGCCTCCTGCATCACCTGGCTTTGGTGGTGTTTGACTGCCTCCAGAATGAAATGACGTGCCATAAACGAACTGGGCAGATTGAGCCGCTTCGCCAGTGTATCAATCTCGTCCTGCTCCGCCTGAGTGAGCCGGATGCTGAACATCAAGGCTCGTTTGGGCTGTCGTTCGGGTAGGGTGGAATTCAGTTGGATGGTCATCTGATAAGTCTCCTCGTCGTACTGACAAGTTCAGCCTATCACACTGACCACGCTCAACTTAGGAAATATTACAGTTTTGACCCGTCAATTTTGGCAAAACCGGAGTCAAGATTATAGGGGTTGGTCGAATTTTTTCAGTGTTTGAGATGAAGAATTACAGGGATGAGAGATTCCCACACTATCCACTTTCCATGCTAAAATTCCCATAAGTGCTGGTGTGAGTGATAAGGTTGATGGATGATTCCAAATCCCCCCACAATGACAGTCCCCCTGCGAACCGATGAGCATGGCGCAATTCGGGTTGGAAACACGCGCGTGCTGCTTGAATTGGTCATTCATGCCTACTATATGGGCGAGACACCTGAAGGAATTGTTGACAGTTATCCCAGTCTGACAACTGCCGATGTCTATGCAGTCATTGGTTATTATCTGGCAAACCGGGATGAAATCGACGATTATGTGCGCCAGCGTGACGCGCAGGCAGATCAAATTCTCCGCGATATGGAAGCCAACATGACACCGGAAGCTCGCGCCCTGCGAACTCGTCTACGCGCTTATCAGGAACAGCAAAAAGCCTCCAAATGATCCGTTTCCTCCTTGATGAGAACTTCAACGGCAAAATTGTCCGGGGCTTACGCGCCCGAAAACCCGATGTAGATATGATTCGGGTTCAGGATACTGAAATCTCGGGTGCAGATGATCCGACGGTGCTGGAGTGGGCTGCGAAAGAAGGGCGTATTCTGCTCACACATGACCTGGATACCATGACCAAGTATGCCAATGAACGGATTGAACAAGGATTGCCACTGGCGGGTGTAATCTTCGTCCGGGATACCTTGCCGATTGCCAAAGTGATTGATGATCTACTGGCAGTTCTGGGTGCCAGTGAAGCAAGCGAGTGGGAAAATCGAACGGACTTCCTGCCCTTATAGAGCAATGAATCTCACTGAATTTTGAGGTTTACTTCGACAATCTGCTTTTCCCACAAACTCTTTACCGCTGACCAGAAAGCATCGTCACTTACTGTATTTAAGGCTTGACGCAACCGTATCAAATTTGCATTTGCTCCTAACTGGGTGAGAGCCTTAATAACTAGATGCTCATCTGGTGAGAAAGATGGACCCTCTGGTGGCTCACGTAGTTGATGAATGGCTGCATGGACATTTCGAAGTTCATTTTGCATTCTGACAACAATATCAAGCCAGCGCTCAAAATTCTCAGTGTTACGGATATTTGTTGAGGTTGCCCCTTCAGCCAAATGGGTATACTGATCATTGAGGCTGTTGAGAATCGTATCTATTCGCCCTAGCTCCTGCTCCGCTGCTTCACCATCGCTCTCGAAGTGTTCAATAGGCATTGTTCGTAAGGCAAGCAGAGAGGTCTGCTCCCTCTCAATACTGCTTGATAGTTCATCAAGGAGATCAGCCATCTGCCCTTCAACGGCCTGATATAAATTGCTATAAACCCCGTCTGGGTTACGAGAACTATAGATAATCTTTTGCCAGAGTTTTGCAGGTTTTATACCCGTTTTCTGAATAAGTGAATTGCGATAATTTTCTTGCTCACGGTTGAACTTTCTCTCGGCTTGGCTGGCAAATCCCTCGATTTGTTGTTCAAGCTGGGCTAGTAATTGCTTATACCGAGAAGCTGAACCAAATGCTTCAGACGCATGTTTCTCAAATTCTTTCGCAATGTTAGTTTCAATATCTTGTAGCTGACCGAGCATGTGCTTGGCTGGTTCTCCCAGTCTTTGAATTGCCTCCATTAACTCGTGAAATTGATTGGTCACCTCCTGCCACGCCTCGGTCTGCTGAACAATACGCTCCAATATGCGACGCTGGTCATTCAAATCCAGATGTGTTTTAGTTAGCTGATTGATACGTCCAGTGAAACGCTGAAGGGAACTAAGCGAGAGATTGTTCTGTTCACTGATGAGTTCAGATAGTCTTTCTCGATAAGCTGCCGCTTCGTTGTTCCATTGCCTCATAATCTGTTCGTACTGTAACCGTATTTGATTGATGGGGGAGGTAAATGTCCCTGCTCGTATCATAGTTACGAGAATTTCAGACCACTCTGGTGGTAGGTTTACCAGTTCCAGTTTGGCAATTCGTTTGCGAAGTTCATTAATTTCTCGTTCAACTTGTGCTTGCAGCAGAAGCCTATCTGCTTGAATTTGTTCGTCTAATACAATTAGTTCAGCTTCATTTCGATGTCTGCGTAACTCTTTCAGCCGCTGAACATATTGCTCGGCACGCTGAGACATAAGCTTCGTATCCGGCTGTTCATTTGCTTGATGAAGCAGGTCAGCTTCTCGTTTGAACAACTGCACTTCCTCATTCAGTGTATCAATAGAAACAGAAGTGCGTGGTTTCTCACGAACCCATCCACCATCTACCTCAACAAGATCACGCGCCTCCATAATATCCAAAACAAACTTTATTTCATCTCTGCGATAGCCCAGGTCAGCAGCACCTCCAAAAACATCATCCAGGCGCAAAGCACTTATAGCTTTTCCATCCCGTTTTGTAGTTGTTGTCGCTCCCTCAAAAGATGCGAGGATAATCTCTTCAAGTGGATGACGGGTGAATCGGACACCGCCCTTACATCCAGCTTTTACATCGGCACGACTCGGAAAGGCATTGCCTTCTATCTGGAGCAATTGGGAAAAGCGTGATTGGAAGGCATCAAAGCTGGCGGCGGTTGTGCTGAAAAGGCGGGCAATGTCGTCTTTTGTACCTTCAACAACTGAAAAGCCTTGTTTTTGAGAAAAATTCGGGAGTTGTTTCAAGGCAGAAATGTAGCCTCGCAGACTGTCACGCCACTGTTTGTAGGTTATCAGTGTATGGTATCGATCATCATAACGAGTCTCAATCAAGCTCCCAACAGTTTGCTCAATGATGCGTCCACCAGCAGAATTGAATTGAACACCTACTGCCGGATTGAACAGAACTTCCAAAGCACCTTCCAACAGACGCACCGCCATTGAGCGCTTAATCATCTCCTTGAGTGGTTTTGAGACACCATCTCGATCTGCTGCATCCTGCAAATAAGCGTGTAGAGCCAACACCAGTAATGGAGTGACTTGCTCAATGTCAATCACACGACGCAGTTGATCCTGAGTTGCGCGGTTGAGGGCATCAAAACATGGCAACATCAAATTGAGTGTAAAGTTTGCACTGAAGCTGTTTTCGTCCAACTGCATCTCGCCGAGGATGCTTTGCCGTTGTTGATTGGGTAGGTCAAAATAACGACGTAGAGTGAACGTTAGACTGCATTCCCCTTCGAGATTACTGGTGATCACATGTTCGTCATCTCCCAGAATCCGAACATGAACAAATCGTTCAGGAAAACGCTGTATCATTTCAGGAAATGCGCCGTTATACAGTATCTCAGCATTACGAGCAAAATCCCGATGCGTTATCGCTTCAACAGTCCAGTGTTCTTGTTTAAATATCAGAGAGAATAACGATGCAAAAGCATTTACGGCACGCTGTAGTTGATTTGCTGCCTGTGGCTGATAATTGCGTACAAACTCACGCAGAATCAGGGTCAGTTCATCAGTGTTTTCTTGTGCGGCATCTAATCCTCGTAATATCAATGCTGGGTGATTACGATCTCCGATTTCCAATACGACTTCTGGAAATCCGCTGATTTTCAGTTCAGCACACGCTTCAGCAAGCTCATAATGCGCCTGGATTTCTCGTGTTACTCCATCGACAGGAAAGGCTGCCACTAGCTTTACAGCCTGAGTTAGTGCTGTATTGTCCCGAACCACGTTGGCAGCCAGTGCCGTGTTGGTCACTTCTTGAATTATTTTTCGGGCATCGAAAGAAATGCGATTTGCTATAAAATCATCAATCAAATCAATTGGGGTATAAGGCTCTATTTGACCATTAGATTCGATCACACGTTGGGCAACACGACGAAAAACATTGATAACTGTGCGTGGTCCGTTGGATAAATCTTGTCGTGATGCAATTTGACCCAAACTATCCAACGTGTAGGCATCAATCATCTGCGATGCTAATTGGACATAATCAAAACTCTCTGCGAAACGCATCCAGAGGCGAGCAGGGAATTCACGGTCATAGATAGCACGCAAATCGAGGGTATTCCCACGTAGTCGATCAATTAAATCGCCACGTTGGTCGTTGATAACACCCAGTTCTTTGCTGGTGATAATTATCAAAAATCCAAATGCCAACTTCCCCTGTTGGTTCATTAGTTCAGTGACGATATCGAATAGCGGCACCAGCGGATCAACTTTACCCGACTTTATTTCAGGTTCCAGATATTGCTGTAGTTCATCAGGGATAATCACCAACCCCTCAAAACCAACCTCCTGCACTAAATCTGTCATTTGCGCGAAGAAACGGACAATTTCTTTAGGGACAATATTCAACTGTAGCGCCTGATCGCTATACATGCGTTCAGCTTGCTCGAGCGTCACTCCATAACGTTTGGCTATAGCCTCAAGTTCTCGATCATGATAAAAGCGATAGATTTCTACGACTCGCTCTACCATCTGAGGTACGCTTTTCCCCAATATATAGGCGACCCAACCAGCAGTTGCATCTAACAAGTCTTCAAGTCGATTGAATCTGAATGGGGGAACAGCAATAAGGCGTGCGTCCTGTGCTTTTTGCCAAACGAATAAACCTGCACTGGTTTTACCGTAGCCAAAATCTGCTGTGATATATCCGCGAGGGGCGCGTGATTCTTTGACTTGCCTGATAAATCTACTTGCAAAGGCTAAAACGCCAGAGGCTTCGTCAGTGCCACTCTGAAGAGGAATATAGGTGCGGACATGATGCTTATAAAGATCATCAATCTCTTGAGCATTATTGAGGAAATCCCGTGCCTGACGAGTAGGAATAACCTCTTCTTTGTTAAGAATGGCTTGAAGTCCACCAAAGTTCATCGCAGCAAATCTTTCAAATTTGGCAATTGCAGAACACGAACAAAACGTCCATAGCTCCCTGTGCGTGTTCCGGGTTGCACGCAATCAGGATACTCTGGATATAACCAGTCTAACATTTGGTCAAGCGCACTTTCATCTATCAAACAAATGCGACATAGCAACTCGCGGCGTTCTTCTGATAAGGGCTGTTCAATCCCTAATTGTGAATCTGTGGTTTCAGTCATGTAGCCTAACGCCATGAGAAGTAGTTCAGGGGAACAATAATGCCGCAACGCGAATCTTTTATTAATAATTGCTTCCGGTATCAGTTTTTCTAGCCAGTGCTCAACACCAGAAAGACTGTTTACGCTTAGAGAAACAGCACCTTTTGCCAACTTTGATAATTCATCAGCAAAGTAGGGTGATGAAGTTACTCGACTCGTCATTTCAGCAGCGAGCATCTCACGTTGAGCAGACAGGTCTATTTCTCGCTTTAAGTATAACAAGTTACAATACTCAAAATATGTGAAGAACATCGTATCTTCGGTTGGACTAATTAAGCCGAATAAAAGAATGTCCAGTTGAGGCGAAAACAGATAGAATCAAGGGAGGAGATCAAGAAGACAAACCTCAGGTCAAGTGACGAAATA
>JAKEEQ010000218.1 GCA_022616515.1 Chloroflexota bacterium
GAGCAGGCTGAATCTGTGCCGCAAAACGTTTCAGGCCCTCAAGCGCATGACCATGTTCCTGTTTTATGGCGTGACCGATGACACCGGGCGCAACCCCAATTGGCCCGCCCTCGGCTATACACTACCGCCCAATCCCATCCCGGAAGAACCAATGTCAAAAATCGAGCCTCTCGATATTCGCGAGGATACCGTGCTGCATACCGATGTGGTGATTGTGGGCAGCGGGGCGGGCGGCGGCGTGGTGGCGGGTCAACTGGCCGACGCCGGGGTTGATGTCATCGTGGTGGAAAAGGGCGGCTATTTTGCCGAAAACAACTTCAATGGCGATGAACTCACCAGCACACGCAACATGTATGAAAATAAGGGATTGGTTACCTCGCGTGATCTTGCCATGATGGTGATGGCAGGCAGTACGCTGGGCGGCGGCACAACCATCAACTGGTCAGCCTCCTTCCACACACCGGATTTTGTGCTGGACGAGTGGGAGCGGGAATACGGACTTGAGGAGTTCAATGGACCAGAATATCAGGCCGCGATGGATGCAGTCACGGCACGGTTGGGCGTCAATATTGAGGAAAGCATCCCCAATCGCCAGAACGCGATACTCGAAGCAGGTGCGGGAAAGCTCGGTCTGTCGTGGGATGTCATTCCGCGCAATGCCAGCGAGTGTGATGACTGCGGCTTTTGCAACTACGGCTGTCCGGTAGGGGCCAAGCAAAGCACCCTGCGCACCTATCTGCTGGATGCACATACGAAATATGGCACCCGGATTGCCGTGAATGCTGAGGTGGAGAAAGTCCTGATTGAACGTGGTCAGGCAATGGGTATCAAAGCCAGTGTGACCGACCGCGACGGCCAGCACCATGACCTCACAGTGCAGGCAAGAGTCGTGGTGGTGGCAGGGGGCAGCCTCAATACACCCGTTGTCCTGCTGAAATCGGGCCTCACCAATGCCAACATCGGGCGCAATCTGCACTTGCATCCCGTGACGTTTGCCTATGGGCTTTTTGCGGAGCCGGTGCGCGGCTGGTCCGGCAAAATCATGACGCGGTATATTAACGCTTTTCGCAATCAGGATGGGCGCGGTTACGGAACAATCCTGGAGACGGCTCCCATCCATCCCAGCCTGAGTTCGCTGGTGCTGCCCTGGGAAGACCCGGCGTATTTCAAGGACACCATGGCAAGTATCGAAAATCTGAGCGGGTTTATTGTGCTGACACGAGACCGCTACGGCGGGCGCATCACGCTGGATAAGCAGGGCAGGTTGGCGCTGCATTATGCACTGCACCCGTATGACCGGCGGCATATGGTACGCGGGCTGGTGGAAGGGCTGCGGGTGCTGGTGGCAGGCGGGGCACAGCATATCGCCACCTCGATTGAGGGCCTGCGCACCTGTACCATCGGGCAGGATAATGTGGAAACGTTTATTGAACGGGTTGCACAGCACAATTTCGCCCCCAACACCTACGCCCTGCTGAGTGCGCACCAGATGTCAACGGCACGAATGGCAGATACCCCGGTATTAGGGGCCATCAAACCGACCGGGGAAACGTGGGAAGTCAAGAATCTGTTTGTGGCGGATGGCAGTGTGTTCCCGACGGCATCCGGCGTCAATCCGATGATCACCATTATGAGCATGGCCCATGTCATTGCCGGGTATATCAAAGCGAATTTGTCATGATTAAATCGATTCTTGAGTATGTGCGCCGCGAAGAAACCGTAAACCCGCCGTGGGGCGTGGCACTACCTATCGGGCTGGCCTTTGTCCTGTTTGTGGCAAAAATCGCGGGAACCCTGCTCATTGGCAATTTCCGCGAAGAGGATTTAACTGACCCCTCGCCGCTAACCATCTTCTGGGGCGGGATTATCGCCAGCGTGGCGATGATCTGGTTTATTGTGCAGATGGTCAGTCAGGCTATCCAGCGGCGGGCCGGTGAAACCCGCCAACCACCTACCCCTATCACCGATGTGTTGTCGTTCGTGGATACGCAGAGCAGGCCCGTCTGGATTATCTGGCTGGCAGGGCTGGCGGTGATGATTCCGCTGGACCTGATCGCCAACATCATTGGCCCGGTGGAGGAGAGTTTGCCGCTGGGTCTTGATCGCATGGAGAACGCCAGTTTTGCGTCATGGCTGGGGGCGATTTTGTTTTTGCTGGTGATGGCTCCACTGGTTGAGGAAGTTGTTTTTCGCGGTATGCTCTATCCGGTGTTCGCCCGCCGGATGGATGACAATTTTAAAGCGGTGTTGTACACAACCGGGCCGTTCGGGTTGTTTTATCTGCTTCAAGTAGCAAATAACGAATTCGGCTGGCCGGTGATTTATGGCGGGTTGATTTTCCCGGCGGTGCTGGGCATCACCGCGGGCATTGCGCGGGCGCATTCCAAAACCATCACGGCAGCGATTGGCGTCCATGCAGCCTTTAGCCTGTGGCTGATATTCAAATCTTACTTGCTTTTTAACTCATGATCACAGGAGTTTATCTTTATGGACTATGAAAATATCATTGTCGAGATTCACGATAATGTTGGTCTCATTCGCCTCAACCGCCCCAATGCACTCAACGCGCTGAATGAGAAACTCATGCGCGAAATGGTGCAGGCCATGCAGATGTTTGACGATGACCCGACGATTGGAGCCATTGTGTTGACGGGCAGCCAGAAGGCATTTGCAGCCGGGGCCGATATTAAGGAGATGGAACAGGCTACCACCGTTGAGATGCTTTACAACGACCGCATCAGCCTGTGGGATAAGATACGAGCGGTCAGCGTTCCAGTGATTGCGGCGGTGTCCGGGGTGGCGCTGGGCGGCGGGTGTGAACTGGCGATGTCGTGTGACATGATTGTGGCCTCGCATACGACCCGGTTCGGGCAGCCGGAAATCAATCTGGGCGTTATGCCCGGCGCAGGGGGCACACAGCGCCTGACACGGGCGGTTGGCAAAGCCATTGCGATGGAGATGATCCTGAATAACCGCTGGTTGAGTGCGGATGAAGCCTACCAGTTCGGGCTGGTGAACCGGGTTGTGAATGCCGAAATTTATCTGGATGAGGCGCTGCGGCTGGCTGGCGAGATTGCGGCGCGTGCCCCGGTGGCGATTCGCCTTGCCAAAGAGTCGGTGAATGCTGCCTATGAGATGACGCTGACGGAAGGACTGCGTTTTGAGCGGCGCAACTTCTATTTCCTATTCAGCACCCAGGATCAGAAGGAAGGCATGAACGCCTTCGTCAATAAACGGGAAGCAAAATGGCAAGGCAAATAGACCCTTATTACGATGCCGAAAAATTCAAGCACCGTACCCTGATAACGGTGCGCTTTGCTGATCTGGATGCGCTGGCGCATGTCAATCATGCCACCTACCTGACCTACATGGAAACAGCCCGCATGGAATATGCCGCCGATGTGTGGGGCTGGGACCGGGATATGACAAATTTGAAGATGATCGTCGCCTCGGCGGAGGTGGTTTACTTTGCGCCACTCGCACTTGGTGATGTGGTAGCCGTTTATACGCGGTTGGCACGACTGGGCACCAAGAGTTTCGATCTGGCCTACATCATTCGCCGCGTCGAACACGACATCGAAGGGCAGTTGGTGGCGACTGGAAAGACGGCGATGGTAGGTTTTGATTATGCCATCAACCAGACCATCGCGGTTGATGAGGGCTGGCGGCAGCGATCCATGACGTATGAGATTGCGCTTGAGGGTGCTTAATCCTCAAACAGCGCGACCAGACTATCCACAAAATTATAAGGGCTGATGGGCTTGGGAAAATAGGCATCAAAGCCTGCTCTTTGGGCATCGTGACCCACATCGACAGAGTGATAGGCCGTTATCGCCACCACCGGAATATCATAAGTCGCGTCGTTGGATCGAAGCTGACGCAGCATCTCCCAGCCATCCATTTCCGGCATGGCTAAATCGGTGATAATCATGGTCGGATGAACGGTGTCCAGCAGTTTAAGACATTCTTTGCCGTTGCGGGCAATGATGACATTCACGCCATAATGGGCCAGAATGGTGGAGGCCAGTTGGCGGTCATCAAAGGTATCTTCAACAACGATAACGGTCCAATCTTTGGGTGTCATTTATCTCTCGTTTTTTGTGGTAGAGAATTCAGGATGTCCTGAATATCGGAAACAATTTTCATCACAGAAAAAGGTTTAGGAATATAGCCATCAAACCCGGCCTCCATGACGCGCTCTTGATCGCCTTCCATCGCGTGGGCGGTCAGGGCAATCACCGGAACATCCGCGAAACGATCATCGGCCCGCACTTTTTCAAACATCTCCCAGCCGCTCATTTCTGGCATGGAAAGGTCCATCAGAATAAGGGTCGGGGTGAACGATTCCAGGGCTTGCAAGCCTTCTATCCCATTATGGGCAGTCTGGACCTGTGCGCCGTTAAATTCAAGAGTGGCCTGCACCACCGCCATGTTATCGACTTGATCCTCAACCACCAGCACTTTCCAGCCATCAAGTGAGATCTTCGACATGCGGCGCTCGTCACGGCCCAGGTGACCTGTTTGCGGAAAATCAGACATAAGTTTTCTCCTGTATTAAAGCTCCATCCACTGTTGTTTGCGTAATGATTGGCAAGGTAACGGTAAAGGTACTGCCTTCACCAAGGACACTCGTGACGCGCACATTGCCGCCCATCACCAGCGCCAGTTTGCGTACAATGGCGAGGCCCAGACCTGTACCACCATACTGGCGGCTGGATGAATTATCGGCCTGATGAAATTCGCTAAAAATCGTTTCCTGCAAATGCGGCGCAATACCAATGCCCGTGTCGGTGACGGTGATATTCCAGGTATTTTGCGTGGCCCGCTGAACCTTGAAGACGACCGCTCCCGTTTCAGTGAATTTGAAGGCATTGGAGAGCAGGTTAATGGCGATTTGCTTCAAGCGGGATGCATCGCCAATCAAGAATGGTGGCAGTTCCGGGTCAAGCTCGGTGATGAACTGGAGGTTTTTATCCTGAGCAAGCACGGCGGTCTGGGTTTTTATCGTATTGATCCAATCGGTGACACTAAATGGTTCCTGAACCAGATCCATACGGCCCGCTTCAATCTTGGAGAGGTCGAGCACATCGTTAATGAGTTTGAGCAAGTGCTGTGAATTGACAAGTACGCGCTCACTGTATTCGTACTGTGCCGGGGCCAGCTCTCCCACGATACCGGACAGCATCAATTCAGTGTAGCCAATGATAGCGTTCAGAGGTGTGCGCAGTTCATGGGACATGGTTGCCAAAAACAGGCTCTTAAGCTGGGTGGCCTGCTCGGCCTGCTCTCGGGCAATCTGAAGGGCCTTGTTGGTTTCATGCAGGGTGGTGATGTCATGCAAAACGGCGATACGTCCGCTGAGTTCTTTGCGGCGATTATATAAACCGGAAATGCGCAGTTGGAAGCTGCGTTCCGAGCCGCCGATAGTGACGTTGATATTGGTCTGGACCGGCTCTCGATTGAGGAAGTGGCGCAGCAAATCACCTTCTGCATTCAAGATAGCGGTCAACGGCTTGCCGATTATGGCATCTCTCTCTTTACCCATCATTTTCAAGACAGATGGATTGGCATCTACCACGCGGTCATTCTGGTCGACGACCAGCACGCCGTCGTCCATGCTGTCAACGATGACGTCGCGGGCTACCGGAACAATGTCCATGAACTGGAAGCGGTACATGTTCCAGGCCAGTGCGGCAATTGTGATAGTGAATGACAGCGGCGTCAGGTCAACATAATCGGGCAGCGGACTCAGACCGAAAATAAATATAAAATTGGCCGCCCATGGTGCAAACACAGCGACCAGCAAGTACTTGATTTGCCCTCGATAGAGATTGGGAGCATTGACCGTCGCACGAAACAAGAGGACGGCGCTGTATAAAAGCAGTACATAGGAATACGCCGCATGAATCCAGAACGCGATGCCAGCCGTTGATTCTAGAATGCTGTACCCATCAACCTCGACCAGTCCGCGCGTTGCCCAAAACAGGTCGTGTATACCGTTGGTGTGGACAAAGAGTTGCACCAGAACGGGTTCAATGGACAGCAGCAAAATCGTGCGCCGGGTAATCCAATGCGTTTTGCCAGTGTATGCTACGACAAAGAGAAACCACGAGGCAGTGACCGACGTTACACCGAGGTAAACCATACTTACGGCGGCGGCTTTTTCGGTGAAACCAGTCAAGGCCATGTCGAAGGTTGACCCCAGTGTCCAGAGTACGAGGCCAAACGACATCGCCATCAGCGGTGCAACGGCTGCATTATTCCGGCGAGAACGCAGCGCGAAGATCAACCCTATAGCGAAAAACATTGCTGTTAAAGTGAGTAGCGTATAAGGAACAAACTGCATCATGTGTTGGCCTTTTAAGTCCTGGTGCCCTGAATATTAACACTATTATATAGCCGTTAAACCTTAATTAAGAAATTGTCAAAAATTGTCTGTATTGCGTGAATATCACATGAATATCACTGTTGCATGCGCGATGAAGCTGGCAATAGCACACCGGGTATAGGTCGCGCTACAATTAAACAGAGTTGTAATGGGAGAATTACTATAATATGGCTGATCATTTACCAGTATTTGCACACGGCGGTTTGCCAGTGGGCCGACGGCGCTTTTTGCGTGATGGCTTGCTGTATCCAATTGGCTTTACGCTGCTGGTGAAACCAACCTTTTTTGGCGTGGAGAATATCCCGACTGAAGGGCCTGCCATTATTCTGATGAACCATATCGGGTTAATTGATCCGGTGATGGCAGGTATTGCCGTGCGCCGCCGGAGCGTCACGCCGCTGGGAAAAAAAGAGGTGCTGAGTTATCCCATCATCAATATTCTGGTTCGGATGTGGGGGGTTGTGCCGGTGGACCGGGCAGGAGTGGACCGGACAGCACTACTGCAAACATTGGCACTGTTGGAGGCCGGACACTGCATTCTCATTGCTCCCGAAGGCACACGCCATCATGAAATGCAGACGCTCAAAGAGGGCTTCGTGTATCTGGCGACGCGGACCAACGCGGTTATCGTGCCGACCGGATTAGCCGGGACAGCGCATTTTGAGAACAACATTCGCAAATTGAAGCGTACACCGGTTTCGGTTACTTATGGTCCGCCATTCCGTTTCAAAGCAGAAGGCAAAGTGAAGATTGACCGCGATACGATGGTGCGAATGGCTACGGAAGCGGGCTACCAGATTGCGAAACTTGTTCAACCGGAGCAGCGTGGAGTCTATGCTGACCTCGACAAGGCAACTACCAGCACGCTGGAGTTTGTGGCTTCAAACTAGTCTGCTTGCTTTGACTTGCTATCCCCTGTTACAGTTAACTATACTTTTTCATTGCCTTACTAAGGATTTATCTCAATGACCGATCATCTCCCAGAACAGAGCTTTCATGCGCTCGCCTACATTTACGATGATATTGGACTATCAGATTATTCGGTAGAACTAGCCGGAAAGGTGCTGGGCTTCCTGCAAAAAAACGGCTGGCTGGGCCGCTATGTGCTAGACCTTGGTTGTGGTACAGGGGCGGCAGCAGAATTCCTCGCCAAGAAACGGATGGACATGACGTGCGTTGATCTGAGTGCTGAAATGGTTGAACTCGCCAAACAGCGCTTAGAAAATCGTGGCATGAGTATCCATGTTGAGCAAAATGACATGCGCCTGTATAACCCCGAACGCGAGTTTGATCTGGCGGTATCGTTCAACACCATCAATTATGTGCCAAGTGTGCGGTTTTTGAATACAACCTTTCAGCGGGTAAATACACTACTCAAAATGAACAAACCCTTTGCATTCGACATCTGGACTATTGAAGGGCTGGCAGTTGACCTCGGCAGAAAGACGCAGGTGATGTATGATGCCAATGGCATTTTTATGACACTGCGCAATAACTTCGATTTTGAAGCGTATCGCTTGCATCAGGAGTATTCCGGTTTTGTGCTGCAAGAGCAGGAGTGGGCGCGTTTCGATGAAGATCATATGCTGCGCGGGTACCCGGTGAGTGCGCTGGGAAGTATGATGGACCGGGCTGGATTTGCCGTGCGTCACCTGCTGAATCTCAACATGCAGCCCTACACGGAAGGTGTCGATAATGATGCGCAGATTGTGATCGTTGCGGAAAAGGTAAACGAGTTAAACGGATGACAATTACGGTCGAACAGATCAATAAGTGGTACAACCATCACCATGCCGTCAAGGACCTTAGTTTCGAGGTACGGCGTGGTGAGATTTTTAGTATGCTGGGGCCAAATGGCGCAGGCAAGACCTCCACTATCCGCATGGTACTGGACATCATCAAGCCGGACAGCGGGACGATCACCATATTCGGCGAACCGTTTTTGGAGGAGACCAAGAACCGGATTGGGTATTTACCGGAAGAGCGCGGCCTGTATCGTGATGTGAAGCTCATTCCGCTGTTGTCCTATCTGGGCCAGCTTAAGGGCATGAGTCGCAGCGATGCCAGCAGCCGGGCGGCGGAGCTGCTGGGAAAGGTTGGCCTTGAAGACAACATCAAAAGCAAGGTGAAAGAACTCAGCCGTGGTATGGCGCAAAAGGTCCAATTTGTGGCAACCATCCTGCATCGACCTGAACTGATCGTGATTGACGAGCCATTCAGCGGATTGGACCCGGTGAATACGCAGCTTATCAAAGACATGCTGTTTGACCTGCGCGATGAAGGTGCAACGATCGTGATGTCCACCCATCAGATGCATCAGGTGGAGGCGATGGCCGACCGGATGCTTATGATCGCACGCGGTGAACGGGTGTTGTATGGCGAGGTGGATACGGTGCGCCGCCAATACGCTGAGAATGCGGTGATTGTTGAAGGGACCGGGGATTGGACTGCCTTGCAGGGTGTGGAGTCGGTGACGCCAGAAAATTCGCGCGCGGTTCGTCTGCACCTGACAGAGAGCACGGTGCCAGACACTATCATGGCTCAGCTTGCCACCAATCCGGGTTACAGTGTGGAGCGATTTGAACGGGCCATTCCCAGCCTCGATGAGATTTTTATTCAGGTGGCAGGCCAGAATTAACTTGCCTGGCCTCTCCTTTCTGATGTAGTCTGTGGTTCAACTTACATTTATATTGAACCTTTGACCACAGAAAATGTGTCGGCGGCTGACTAAAACGGTTATGCACCGTGCAGATAACGCATGATAGATTGTGTGTCTGAGACTCGTTTAACTTCGACAAACCCGGCTGCCTTGAATGTGGATGTCATGCCCATGTAACCGCCGGGAGCTGTCATATGCTCCTTTACATCAATGGGATATGCCTCAATGATTTCTGCACCATGTTGGCAGGCATAGTCAACGGCGGCCTTAATTGATTGCTGCATAATCCCTTGCTGGCGGTAGGGTCGCTTGACGAAAAAACAGACGATAGACCAGACAGGCTGGTCGTCCACACGTTGCAGCAAACGAGATGTTTCAAGAGCAGTATAATCGGTCCGGGGGCCAACCGAACACCACGCGACCGCCTCTGTTTCCAGATAGCCAATAAGTCCGGGAACAACCTCCGATCTCACCAGATTCTCCATTGTCCGGCGATTACCCTCATATTTTTCGCGCTGGTAGCGTGAGATGCGCCAGTGGGTACACCAACACCCGCCACACGCACCCTTTTCACCAAACAAACTTTCAAAATCGTTCCAGCGTTCCAGCGTTACGGGATGATAAATTAATTCTGGCGTCATGTTCTTAAGCCTCAATTTTACTCAGAAAATGCAGAACACTTTCATTGAATGTTTCTGGCTGCTGCAAATTGGGTAAGTGACCAGCGTAGGCAATGGTGATGAGCGATGCACTGTCAACGCTGTTTGCCAGAAATTGTGCAATGGCCTGGTTGGTGGGCGTATCGGCTTCACCCACGATAACCAGAGTTGGACAACTGATCTCGTTAAGCCGCTCAATGACCGGGGAATCATAACTTTTCCATAACAGCATGTCATCCACATAGTGTCTGAAAGAATAGTCTTTCACCATCGCTTGTAGAGTAGTGAGTTGTTCGGGCGTTAGCGGTGCGCCTGTGCTGTTGAAGGCGTTCTCTATAAAAATTGACCCTGCCTGCTCGAAATCATCGGACTGCATTGCATTCGCAAAGCGTGCCCACCATGCAAAAGCATCTTCTGGATAATCATACCCTTCCAGCCCGGCTCCGACGAGAATAAGGGAACGCACTCGCTCTGGATATTCGAGGGCAAAACGCTGCACCATTTCGCCACCCAGCGAAGCCCCAAGTAGGTGGGCATGCTCGATACCCAGCTTATCGAGAAGTAGTGCCAGATCGTCTTCATGATTGATCTTCTTTTCCCCGGTAAAAGCAGACTTGCCGTAACCGTAGAGATCGTACGTCAGGACCTGAAAGTGCTCTGAGAAAAAGGCTAACTGTGACTGCCATAACCGGCTGTCAACCAGTGCAGCGTGGACTAGCACAAGGGTTTCTCCCTCACCAGCGAGTTCATAGTAGAGCGGTTTGTGATTAACTTCAATCTGCGGCATGAAAGCCTCCTTTTTGCTTGTATCAAATTCAGTTTAAAAGCAAAATAGGATAATAACCGCCCTATTTAAAACTGGATTTGTCGATGTACAATCCCACTACACGCCTGTTGACCATCCTCAATCTGTTACAGTCTTACGGTGAAATGACGGGCAAAGAATTGGCGCAGCGTCTTGAAGTCGATCCGCGCACCGTAAGACGTTATATCATGATGTTGCAAGATATGGGTATCCCGATTGACGCCGACCGAGGGCGAGCCGGGGCCTATTTTCTCAGACCGGGTTACAAACTTCCACCTTTGATGTTCAACCAGGAAGAAGCGTTTGCCCTGGCTTTAAGTCTGCGCCTGGCCGAGCAAACGATCCTTCATGGCGCTGGCATCGTGCTCGAAGGTGCATCGGCCAAAATTGAACGTGTCCTGCCTGAATCGATTCGGCAGCAGGTGCAGGATATTATGGATACGCTGATCATCGAGACTGATCTGGTTCCGGCGGTTAAAACATCGGCCCGGTTCATTCAGATACTTAGTCATGCAAGCCATCAACACCAGCGTGTGCATTTGCACCATCAGGCATTTGATGGAACGGTGACCGAGCGCGAGTTCGATCCTTGCGGCGTGGCCTAGCGTGTCGGGCGCTGGTATGTCGTCGGGTATTGTCATCTGCGGGATGATATTCGCACCTTTCGACTGGATCGCATTCTTGCTGTAGAGATTCTGGAAGCAACATTTCAGCCACAAACTGTTGATGTTATTGACTGCGTTGAATGTGCCCTGGCAATGACGCCGGGTATCTATCACGTAGAAGTGATCTTTACAATCAGTCCCGGCGACTTAAAAAGCTATATTCCTAAAGCACTTGGACAACTCGTTCAAATTGATGAATACCACACGCAGTTCTCGTGTTTTGTACAAAACCTCGGTTGGATAGCCGGATTTCTGGCAGGGATACCGTTCTCTTTTAAGATCATTAAGCCAGAAGCCCTGCGACAAGAAATGACTCAACTGGTCATGCGTGTAACCGAAAATCTCACTGAGGTCGATAGTCAGACATAACTCGTAACACTTCACTGCTGTGTTTGTCTCGGGCAATGGTTATACTAACTTCAACAAGTTCTGTGGAGGGAACATGTTTAAACGCAGTGTATTCATCGGTACGCTACTTGTCGTAATGGTACTTGCTCCACTATCACAACCCGGTGCGGCACAAACGGGCGAAGATTTCACTATTCCCGGTCTCCAGGTGCCGGTCACCATCATTTTTGATCAGATGGGTATCCCCCATATATATGCTGAAAACGAACATGACCTGTTCATGGCACAGGGCTATGTGCATGCTGCTGACCGCTGGTGGCAGATGGAATGGTGGCGGCACATGAGCGCGGGGCGTCTGGCGGAAATCGGTGGCCCGCTGTTTGTGGGCAGTGACCAATTCATACGGACGCTCGATTATCAGGGTGCGGCGGAAACGGATTGGGAGACGCTGTCCGAAGACGCACAGGCCATTTTGCTGGCTTATGTTGACGGTGTGAATGCCTATATTGCGGATAAGACTCCAGATGAGCTGGCGGTGCAGTATGCGCTGCTGGCGGCAAATGGTATTGAGATTAAGGTTGAGCCGTGGACGATTTATGATTCGCTGCGCTGGGGCAAGGTGATGACGCAGAATCTGTCCGGCAACTACGAGATTGAGATTATCCGCGCCCAACTTATTGAAGTGATGTCACCCATCATAACGCGCATCATCATCCCCGACTATGATTTTGACAATTACCCGGTCATCATTGAACCGGGCGGGATTGATTACCGGGGCGAACGCGATTCAACAGCGGCGATCATCAACCCGGCTGTTGATTTTTCCGGTGTCAACTTCGATCTGGTGGGCAACGTGGCGCTCGATGACCCGCTGCTGCACCCCTTCGGCACTGATTTAGGTGTCGGCTCGAATTCATGGGTGGTCAGTGGTGACATCACCGATCATGGCTTTTCGATGGTGGCAAATGACCCACATCTGGGGATTCAGATGCCGTCGGTATGGTATGAAAACGGCCTGCACTGCGCGGCATGTGACTTCCATGTGGTGGGTGTATCGCTGGCGAGTGCGCCGGGTGTGGTTATCGGACATAACAATCATATCGCGTGGGGTTTTACTAACGTCGGCACGGATACTCAGGACCTCTACATCCTGACCATCAACCCGGATAATCCGAACCAGTACCTGCTGGATGGCGAATGGCTTGATTTTGACATCCGTACCGAGACGATAGAAATAGCGGGCGGCGAACCTGTCGACATCACGGTACGCAATTCATATTGGGGTCCCGTGCTTTCAGACCTTGAACCCACGAGTGAACAGGTGCTGGCGCTGCGCTGGGTGGGTTTCGACGGGGATCGCAATGCGGAAGTGCTGCTGCGCTACAACCGGGCCACAAATTGGGAAGAATTCCGGGACGCAGCGAGATTGTATGGCAGCGCGGGGCAAAATGTCGTTTACGCCGATGTCGAAGGCAATATCGGCTACCAGATGACAGGATTGGTCCCGATTCGGGTGGAAGGTCATGACGGGCGCGTGCCAATTGATGGCAGCACGACGGCTAATGCGTGGCAGGGTTTTGTGCCCTGGGAGCAAATCCCCTCGATCTACAATCCTGAAGCGGGTTATATCGTTACCGCTAATAACGCTGTGGCCCCGGAGGATTACCCCTACTATATCACTGATGTGTGGGCGTATGGTTTCCGGGCCGCCCGCATCGAAGACATGCTTCAGGATGACCCAGACGGCGTGATTACCATTGAGGATATGCAGCGGATTCATGGGGATAATCATGATCCGTCGTCGGATTACCTGATCCCGGCACTGCAAGCACTAGAGATTGAGGATGAAACGCTGGCGGAGGCTGTGGCGTGGCTGGGCCAGTGGGATCACCAGAATCACAAGGACAGTCCGCAGGCCGCCTTCTACAATGTGCTGTGGGGCGAAACGCTGCGTTTGATGATGGCGGACGAACTGGGATTTGCGCCGGATGGCAACACCCTGTTTGTGTATTTGATAGGGCAGTTCTTGAAATCTAACACATTCCCGCTGTGGGATAACCAGACGACCGGCGATGTCACTGAAACACGCGATGATATACTCTTGCAGGCACTGGCGGCAGCATGGGATAAAACGGTGCAACTGCTTGGCCCGGACCGCGAACAATGGCGCTGGGGGGATTTGCATATGGCGAATTTCGTCAGTTTGCCGTTTGGACTACCGGCTTACACCGCGACAGATCCGGCACTGGATGAGCAGTTAAACATTCACGTGCCTGCCAGCGGCGGAACCACCAGCGTGAACGCTACCGGGTATGATGCGGGTCTCAGTTACGAACTGGTGTCACTGCCGAGCATGCGGCAGTTGACAGTGGTGGGGGATTGGGATCGTTCGCTGCGAATTAACGCCACGGGACAATCGGCGCACCCGGACAGCCCGCACTACCGCGATCAGGCTCCAATGTGGAGTGATATTGAGTATCATCCTGAATGGTACAGCCGGGATTCGGTGATGGCGGATACGTCGATCATCTGGCAGTTAACACCAGCGGAGTAATGTATGTTTGAGACACTCGAATCGGGCATTGGCCTGGATATTGTTATATGGCTACAGGACCACAGCAACCCGCTGTTTGATGCACTGGCGGAAATGCTTCACTACATGGGGAGCAGTGTCTTCTACATCGCGCTGCTGCCCATTTTCTACTGGAGTTACAACAAGGTCTTCGGGCGGCAGTTGTTGTTTGCACTGCTGTTTTCAAGCCTCGCCTTTTTATCGCTGAAGAATATCGTGGAAGCACCGCGCCCACATATGGCTTATCCTGAAGAGGTTACAGCGTTGGTTGAGGAGGAGGGTTACGGCTTTCCGAGCGGACACACCGCCAGTACACTTGTGTTGATGGGCCTCGCCGCCTCATGGATTAACAGGCAGTGGGCATGGATGCTAGCCATTGCAGCCGCCTTAATCATGGGCTGGGGCCGGATGGTGGCGGGCGTCCATTATCCACAGGATGTGCTGGGCGGGATGCTGGTTGGCGCGATGGTTCTGTGGTTTCTAATTGGGCAGCGGGCGCGTTTCACGTCACTCTGGAATGCAATACCATTGTACATACATGTCGGCTTGATTATCGGCGCAACGGCGCTGATCGGGTATACCATTCGCGATGAAAATTCGCTGATGCTGACCGGGGTTTTGCTGGGGGTCAGTCTCGGTAATCTGGTTGAGGACTGGCCGATAGAATTTGAGGTACATGGAACGTTCAGCCAGCGTGTGATGCGCTATGTGGTTGGGGTTCTGATTGTCATGGCTGTTCTGTTTGGGCTGTGAGCAATACTTCCGGCTGGCGATATTTACCGGGTAATGCGCTATACGGCGGTGGGATTTGTGACGTTTGCAGGTGTTCCGTTCCTCATCAAACGGGAAGTCCTGCCTGATTTTTCGGGGTAAAGGGTGGATAGTGTGTTATAACTTTGATGAGATGTGGCGATAGGACGAGGTTGGGCCAGATATCTACCACCGGGAAAATAGTTTGTCAAGGATTATCATGCAGCGGTACGAACTCATCAAACAGTTAGGCCGGGGAGGGATGGGCGAGGTGCATCTGGCGCAGGACCGCCTGACCGGGCAGCAGGTCGCCTTGAAACAGGTTACTGTCCAGACCCAGCATCTCGAATTTGCCTCGC
The DNA here is from genome assembly GCA_022616515.1 of Chloroflexota bacterium. Classification (GTDB taxonomy): domain Bacteria; phylum Chloroflexota; class Anaerolineae; order Aggregatilineales; family J027; genus JAKEEQ01. The sequence goes on from JAKEEQ010000218.1 coordinate 15,206, forward strand.
GCAGCAGCATTTCCAGCGAACAGCTCGCTCTCACTCAGGAATTTACGACCCTTGCCAGTCTGCGCCATCCCAATATTGTGAGTGTGCTGGACTTCGGCTTTAATGACGACGGGCAGCCTTACTTCACGATGGATGTTGTCCAGAATCCAAAGACCATTCAAGCCGCCGCTCGGGAGGTAGCACTGGATGGTAAAGTGAATCTGATGATTCAATTTCTGCAAGCCATTGATTATCTGCACCGGCACGGCATCATTCATCGTGATCTCAAGCCCGGTAATGTGCTTGTGGAAAATAATGAACTGGTGCGGGTGCTGGATTTTGGGCTGGCAATGGAGCCGGAACAGGTCCGGGGAACGGCGGGCACACTGGCTTATATCGCCCCGGAAGTGCTGCGCGGTGAACCGGTCACGTTTGCCAGTGATTTGTTCGCCTTCGGGATTATGGCCTTTGAGATTTTGACGGGCCATCACCCCTTTGACCGTGAATCTATATCAGGGCTGGTCAACGCTATCTTAAACGAGGAGCCGAGTTATGGCGATATGCCGCCCTCCGAAGCCTTTGCGGAAACACGCAGCCGATACGCCGAACAACCAACGATAAAATTTAGTGATGCCCCCGTGAACCTGCCATCCGATACCCACATCGAAATCACGCCGAGCAGTTCGATTGTCGGGTTGATGGATCGCTTGCTGGCGAAGTTCCCCGAAGCCCGTTATCAAGATGCCGGGATGGTTATTCACGAGTTGTGTCGAGTAACCGGGCTGCCTGTTCCCGAAGAGACCGCTGCTGTGCGTGAGAGTTTTATTCAGGCGGCGCGATTTGTCGGGCGAGATGCGGAAAAAGCCCAACTTTATGAGAGACTGGACAACGCACTGAAAGGTTCCGGGGCAGTTGTGCTGGTAGGTGGCGAAAGTGGCGTCGGAAAATCGCGTCTGCTGGACGAACTGCGCACACGGGCACTGGTTAAAGGCGCAATGGTGGTGCGCGGTCATGGTACACAGAGCGGTGGTATGACCTACCAGTTGTGGCGCGATGTGATGCCAACCATCGCGCTGGCGGTTGATCTGACTGACTTAGAAGCGGGCATCCTGAAGGATATCGTGCCCAATATCAACCGTCTCCTCAAGCGCCCTATCCCGGATGCGCCTGCTATGACGGGTGCTCAGCATCAAAACCGCCTGATGCTGACCATTCAGGCCGCATTCCGCAAATTAACACAGCCCATCGTCGTGATTCTGGAAGATTTGCACTGGATGGAGGAAAGCCTTGAGCCAATCCGGCAGCTTGGTCCTATCATCGGTGCGTTACCCGTGCTACTGGTGGGCAGTTATCGCAACGACGAACGCCCCAATCTGCCAGAGTTATTCCCGGAGGCAGAGGTGATTGCATTGGACCGCCTATCGTTGGATGAGGTCAAGCGTCTCAGTCAGTCAATGCTGGGGCCAATTGGCGAAGAACCAACTATCATTGACCTTTTGACCCGCGAAACCGAAGGCAACACCTTCTTCATGGTCGAGGTGGCGCGGGTGCTGGCTGAGGAAGCGGGCGGATTGCGGGAAATCAATATTCACGATTTGCCGTCGGCGGTGCTGACAGGCGGCATGCAGCGCATTTTGCAGCACCGTCTGGATCGTGTTGACGAAAAATACCAGCCGCTCATTCGGGCTGCTGCGGTGTTTGGACGGCAAATTGATCGTGAAGTGCTGGCACGGGTTGTCCCGAACCTCGACATCAGTGCATGGCTCTATCAGGCCACCGAGGCGCGAGTCCTGGCGGTGCAGGATGATGCCTGGTATTTCGCCCACGACAAGCTGCGCGAGTACGTGATTGATACGCTTGACCCCGTTATTAAACGCCAGCTTCACCGCCAGATCGCCGAGACCATTGAAGCATTGTATGACCCGGATGATTACGCCGATGTGCTCATGCAGCATTGGCGCGAAGCTGGAAACCCGGAAAAAGAGTATCACTATCTGATGGAAGTGGTGGAACATGATGTGCGATACAGTGCTCGATATGATGAAGCACGGGCACTACTGGCGCGGGGACAGGAACTGGCGGACGCTGACAGTCGTTTCCTGCGCTGGCTGGCGGAAGTGCAGCAGATGGCGGGCGAGATGGATGAGTCGACCCGCAATTTTGAACGCGCCATTCAACTGGCAAAACAGGAACAGGAAGTTGAACAGCAAGTGAATGCGCTGCTGGGGCTGGCCCACATCTTTCAGGTGCAGGGTAACTATGATGCCCAGCTTGAACACGCCCAACAGGCATATGATCTGGCAACATCCATTGACCACAAACCGGGCATGGCGGAAGCACTGAGTAAGATAAGCAGTGCCTATCGCTCCAGAGCAAAATTTGACGAGGCACGACAGAGTCTAAACGAGGCACTGTCGATTTACGAGGCCCTCGACGATGATTATGGACGGGCCAACACCCTGCACAATTTTTCGCAGCTTGTGTCCGATGAAGGCAGATATGACGAATCCGAAACCTTTATTGAAGAGGCGCTGGAACTGCGCAAAAAGATAGGCGACCTGCGTGGAATCGCCAACGGCTATAACAATCTGGGCAATGCTTTTTATCGTCAGGGCAAGATTGACGGGGCCAAATCCTCCTATGAGCAGTCGCTGGCAGTGCGCCAACAAATCGGTGATCTGGATGGCGTGTCGGCTTCGCTGCACAATCTCGCGATGCTCGAGCAGCAAGGCGGAAATCAGGACGCGGCAGAAGTCCTTTTCCAGCAGGCATATGACATCTGCGAGAAAATCGGCAGCAAAATCGGTATGGCAGATGCGCTCAATGGGCTGGCGACCGTCGCCGGGGGTAGAAAGGACCGCCCTACCGCACGCAACCGTTTTGAAGCGGCAGCCGCCATCTATCGCGAACTCGACGATAAGCGAGGATTAGCCGTGTCGCTGGTCAATCTGGCTGATTGTTGCAACAACATGGGCGACCCAGAAGCCGCCTTCAAATACGCGGAAGAAGCGGCGGAATTGGGTCGCACACTCGCACCAATCTTCGTTGCCTATGCCCTGCGCGGGGCGGTTCGGGCCGCCATTACATTGGGTAAACCGCATCTACCGATGGCTCACGAAGCACTTCAACTGGCCCGCGAGGCCGAGTATGAGACGATCATGGCCGTTGCGTTTTCGGCGGTTGTTCACGCACTGATTGAGGCTGGCATATACAAAAAATCTGCTGAGTTTATCGGCATCTTCATTACACAGCCCGGTGTTGGCAATGAAGACTCGGTACTGCGTGAGTTTACCGATAAGTTTGACGGGCATCTGTCCGAAGAGGATTTCAAGGCCGCCGTTGACCGGGGCCGCTCCATTCCGCTGGAAGAGGGCATTCAACAGGCCGCCGATTTGCTGCCGGGGCATATCACCCGCTGATTTCAAAGTAGACGCGCTCGGTTCCCTGACCTTTGCTTTTACGACGAACGGTGATGGTTCCAATCTCCGATGTGTTGCGAACGTGTGTCCCGCCACAGTACATGCCAATCTCGCCGCAGGTCCACCACACAAGGTCGGGTTCATCTGGGTTGATGTCGGAGTGGATGTCCAGTGATTTCGCGGCGAGATTGTTGGCGGCGTCCTCAATGCGGGTAAGATCATCGGGAGAGAGTTTGTCGCTGGCTGCGAAATCAAAGCGCCCGCTGTCATCACCAATACGGCAGCCGCGCAAATAATCCTGCAACTTCGTGTCCCCGAAGAATTTCAGGCTGTAATAATACACCAGATGGGCGGCGGAGTGCATACGCATGATGCGGTAGCGGCGTTCCCAATCAATCGTCGCAGTGACTTCATCCCCAATCTTCAGGTTATCCAACGAACCATCGCTGAAATGTTTGATGTCGGTGCCCACTTTGATGGTGGGCAGGTCTTGCCGGATTAACATGCGACCATCGCTGTGTTGCGCATCGCCGATCACAACGCCGTTGATAGTGCCCGTGTCGCCAATCTGACCGCCTGCTTCACCAAAAAACACCGTCTGGTTGAGGATAAGATGCCCATCCTGAATGTCAATGACTTCGGCGGTGCATACGCTTTGATAAGGGTCAAAGCGATAAAGTTTGGTGGTCATTCGTATAACTCCTGTTTGATGATATTGGCGAGGACAGATATTGCTTCCTCGATGATGTCGGGTGGCTGCTGGGCGAAGCAGATACGCAGATGCTGGCTGCCGGAATTATCCGGGAAGAACGCGCTGCCCGGTGTAAATGCAAAGCCGAGGCGCAGTGCCCGCCGCTGGACCCAGATGGCATCAATGTGAGATGGCAGCGTTAACCACAGGCTGAATCCGCCGGATGGTTCGGTCCAGGTGACGCCCGGCGGCATGTGTGTTTTGAGTGAGCGCAAAATCTGGTCACGGCGCTGGCGATAGTGTGGCACAACGCGCTTGAGATGGGCACGCATATGCCCGCTGCGAATGAAGGTGGTCAGGGCAGCCTGAAACAACGCTGCCGTGAATAGGTCGTTGGAGCGTTTCAGGTCAAGTAGATGGTTGTGCAGGGGTTGCGGTGAACTCATGAATCCTATGCGCAGACCCGGCATTAGCATTTTGGTGAAACTGCTGATATAGATCACTGAGTCGTCTAATGCTTTGAGCGGCTCTTGAATGGGTGTATCGAACGGCAGCCAGCCGTAAATGTCATCTTCAATGATAGTCAACTGGTAACGCCGCGCCAATGAAAGCAAATCCTCGCGCCGCCGCTGCGACATGAGCGTACCTGTTGGGTTATGGAAGTTGGGAATGGTATAAAAGCAGCGCGGCTGGTATTGGACAATCGCCTGTTCCAGCCAGTTGAGATTTGGTCCATGACCGTCCATGGGAATGGCAACTGGACGCACCCCCTGCGCTTCTAGCAAGTGAAGCAGGGTGATGTGGGTTGGCTTTTCAACGATAACCACGTCGCCGCGCCGGGTGAGACTCTGCGTGACCAGGGTGAGTGCCTGAGCTGCCCCCGTCGTTATCAGGATGTCGTCAGGGCCACTTTCAACCCCACGTTCACGCAGCATCCCGGAGATGGCAATCCGCAGTTCGGCATCACCTTCCGCGCCAACGTAACCCATCAGGTCTTGAGCAAAGGGCTTCAAGTTGGCGATGATGTTCCAGAACGATTCAACCGGAAAAAGGGCCGGGTCTGGCTCCGCGTAGGCCAGCGAGCGCAGCACATCAATGTCGCTGATACGCTGCAAATCCTCCAGAATGCCTCGTGGCGAGACTTCACTGCTCAGCCGGTTAATGCGTTCCTCCTGCGAGGCGGTGCGGGCCACAAATGTTCCGCGCCCGACCACCGTTTCAATCCAACCCTCTGCCCGCAGTTCGTCGTAGGCTGTCTCGACTGTTAAGCGAGTCACGCCCAGATCACTGGCTAACTGGCGGATGGAGGGCAGGCGTGTGCCAATAGGGGCCTGACCATAACGGATATGCTGCCGGATATGGCTGGCGATTTGATGGTAAAGCGGTTGGTCGCGGTCGCGGTCAATAGCGATTTGCATCACGCAAGTTCCCTGTTCAATATGGTCCGAATCTGCTTTTCAAGTTCACTCACGCTGTTGATTTTCAGCACAGGTGTATCAAACCAGTCGGCGCTCTCCAGATGAGACAGGACATCGTGCGCTATTGGATGCCTCATGTCGATAACAACAGCATCGGGTACATACGTCACCACAATCGCCAGTGCTTCAAGGGTTTCGGTGGCAGCAAACACATGCGCAGCGAATGGTTCGACATCTGCCGGATTGGAACCGATATAAAGGACCTGTGGATTTTGCCGGGACATTTACTGCTCCTTTGACCTTCAGCCTGAGTCTATTGTACGCCGTCTGCAATCAGGTGACAGGGACACTGCCCGGTTAAGCAACCGGGACAATCTCAAGCAAAGATGGGAGCGGTTACTTGTAAATCACCCTGAAGCGTTCACAGACCAGCGGCATATCCAGTGCAGGCTCCTTGCCATTGGCGGCTAATGAGCGCGTGAAAAATTGCCAGTGCACACGCCGCCAGTACTCCAGAGAGCGGTCCCCCTCGCCTTCATCAGAGGCGAATTGGGCATCGACTTCGTTATAGGGGCGGATGGTAACCTCGGTGGTTTCCACAATGCACAGCGGGTTATCATCACCGTCCAGAACAATCGTTTTAATACCCGGCTCCGGCGGCGATTCACCTTCAGCCTCCCATTCCCAGAGAGCAGAACAGGTGGCGGTTTTGATGCCCTGCGCGATGAGCATTCCCAATTCGGTTGCCATCTCCGGTGAATCACCCCAGCCTTCCGCGATATAGGTGATGTTGCGCTCCGATTCGGGCAGGATATCCAGATATTGCTGCCAGTAGGTGTCTATTTTGTCGGACATGTTAGCGGGTCGCTATCGCATAAATAAAGTATGTATTGGTGGTATGGACCTCAACCGAAAAGCCATTGCGCTCAAATATCTCACGCAGTTCATCCGGCTGGTAATAAATCTTCACAATTTCGAACACACGCCCGTCGTTGAGGGAGCGTGTCTGCAAGACATCACGGGTTTCAACGGATTGGTTACTGGCAGTGCTGGTGGATGCCTTACGCGAATCAACCATCCACACTTTGCCGCCGGGTTTGGTGGCGCGATAGACTTTTGCCAGAAAGGGATCGACTTCATCGGGCGGCACATGCGACAGCCAGAAGGTAAAGCTCACCAGATCATATTGAGAATCCGGCTCCCAGTTGAACAGGTCGGCTTCCTGAAAGGTGACGTTGTCTGGATTGCCAAGTTTTTCGCGGTTGATGTCCAGCGATTCGGGTGAGGAATCGAGGACGGTGATGTGGTCGGCGATTTTATGAAGTTCGCGGGTCCAGATGCCCGTTCCGGCGGCGAGTTCAAGGGCAGTATTGACAGGACCGAGCGAATGGAGATTTTCCATACAGATCGCCGCTTCGTCAAACCACTGTTGGTTCAGTGCCTGACCCTGATCGTAGCGCCCAATGCGATAGAACCATTCATCATATTCAACCGCACGAGCGCGGTAGTATTCGATTTGATAGCGCAGTGTATCCATAGCATGCCCCTTTCACGACACATGAAATCTAGCGTACCGGGATTCCAGTGTCAATGGAAGTGGGTGCAGGTTATCGCATGTATTAAAGATGTTTATCTGGTAGCAACGCTGTAAACTACGATGAGCAGTATCACCAGTATAAGTAGAATTAACCAGCCCATTTCGGCGAGCATGATGAACAACCCGAGGAGACTGCCGGGTGCTGTACCTGTTCCGGTGGGGCGTTCGTAGTAATCCGTTCTTCCTTCTTTGTGTGGCTGCGATCTAGTGAGTCTCCAGCCAGTGGCGCTGAGTGCCCGGTAGATGCTGCCGCCTTGAAAACGGGCATAAATTTGACGATTTTCGGCGGCATTTTCTCCACTGAAGCGGTGAGTGGTCGTGTTTGTATCATCTTGCCAATTGACCGTACACAGTTCTCGTTCGGATGACAGTTCCGCCATTCTGATCTCTCCGTACTAAATGAAGTAGTCTAATGAGAACATGTCGTTAATCCAGCCCATCAGGTCGTCCGGTTCAGGAGATTGGCCCTGCATTTTGCGGCGCAGTTTGGACACACTCTCCGAGTGATCAATCATGCGGGTAATATTGCCGTTGTCAACCAGCAATTCATGGACAGCTCGGAAGGAGGTTGGTTTTTGAAAGCCCATGTGGACGTACATTTCGCGGATAAAATCACGGGCAATCAGTAATCCACCGGAGAACGGAACCGGAACTCGCAGCCCTTCATAACAGCGTTCACTGCGCTCCCGTTTCTCGCCATCGTGTGACTCGTAATACAGCAGTGATGGTTCGACACCGGAAATGGGGGGATAGGTTTCGTTAGAGTCTTTGACGTTCATCCGGGTGAGCAACAGCTTGTCGTTGAGGACCGAGTATTCGAGATAATAGCCCCGGTAACAGGCGGTATGAATCATAATTGGGTTGAGGCCGAAGTTGGTGGGGTCAATCAAACCCTTGCCTTTGATGCCAACAATTTCATGTTTGCTGTTTTGATAAAATACGGTGTCGGTGATTTGCGCGGTCATAGTTTGCCCTCCTGATATAGTTGATTATATGCAGGAAGGCAAACTTGTGCTGGCTAGGTCATGTCGAGCGCCGCGAACTCTTCAGGTTTAAATTCCTCGTCGGAGTGACCGTCAATCAACCACTGATATTCGCGCGTCCCCAACTTTTCAGGGTTTTGATCTTGCATAATCTCTTTAATGTTTTCCACATCGGCTTCATCGACTGTAGCGGTGACCAGCGATCTGGAGGTGGCGGGCTTATGCTCACGAGCGATGCCGATGTTTTGACGCGGGATTCCGTAATTCTCCAGTTGTTTGACAACCGACTGTCCTGAAGTAACGGTCTGGTATATGGCGAGTACAATTTGTTTCATGGGGCTACCTCTCCCGTACTCATAATCTTATAACCAGATAGTTTACCGGGCGTCCATTAGATTCATCTTATCGTCTGCCCTGTGCAAGACGAAGGGCTTCCGGCGATTGGCGCAGGGTTAACATGGCCCACATGCCGATGACCGGGCCAACGGCTAGCATGGTAAAAACCCACTGCCAGCCCACTGCATCTTGCAGGGTGGGGATGAGGCGGATGCTGCCAAGTGTCAGCAAAAATCCCATGCTGGTTTGCAGGGTGAGGGCCGTTCCAGTCAGGGCCGGTTCGCAGAGTTCACTGATACAAGCCGAAAATTGCGCCGAATCGGCGACAATCGTGATGCCCCAGATAAGTGCAAGCACAGTCATCAGGACTGGATTTGCGCCAAAAAACCACCCGATGATGAGCGCCACTGAGCCGCTGATGAGCAGTGAGCCGGTAGTGACAATGGTGCGCCCGATGTTGTCGGCCAGCTTGCCCGCGATGAAACTGCCCACGCCACCAATGGCAATCACACCGAAAGCAGCGACACTTGCGCAGATCGCGGCATTGGTCAGATTGGCTTCTTCGAAACTCGCCAGCAGAAACACCGGAATCCACGTCCACATGGCATACAGTTCCCACATATGACCCAGGTAGCCGAGATTGGCGAGGACAACTTCACGGTCGCGCAGGATGTTGCCAATCTGCCCCCATTGAAATGGCAAAGACGGGGTGCGAAATGGGCCTTCATCAACCATCAGCGCGACAATGACCGCGCCAACTGCTGCCGATGCCCCGGCTAAGATCATGACAAGCTGCCACTGCCCACCAACACCGCCCAACGCTTTGAGGAGATGAGGCGATGCCGAGCCAACCGTCAACGCGCCGACCAGCATCCCGATACCGAGACCACGATCTTTGCGGGTCCAGGTCGCCATGATCTTCATGCCAACCGGATAAACACCTGCCAGTGACACACCCGTCAGAAAACGCAGCACAATTGCTACGCTAAAACTATCAGGGAAGAGGGGAATTGCCACCGTGGCGGTACTGGCAGCGATAGCGGAGATGACAAATAAACGTTTAGCCGATGCTCGATCTGCCAGATTGAGCAGGGCAGAACCGAAAGCACCCACCACAAAACCAATCTGCACCGACATGGTCAGCCACGCTTGACCGCTGGCCCCTAAATCCCAGCGTTCGGTCAGAGCGGGCAGGATGGCCGAGGCGGAAAACCAGACTCCCATTGCCAGCAGTTCCGCCAGTGAAATGAGCCACAATGTACGCCATTTATTGGGTATGTTCTCTTCCATCGAATGTCGCTCCCTTATGATAGGGAAAATGTGATTTGCATCGCTGAAAATGACCATTTTCTCCCCTCTGTCGCTAGCGCGACATCTCTCCATTTATGGGGAGAAGCGCCGAGAACCCGTCCTAAAAGTTCCCCCATTCATGGGGGAAATGTCCGAAGGACAAAGGGGGAGGTGGTTCTTTCATGTTTCACATTTTGCCTATGATTGTAAAGAGAGCGGTTCGTCGCAGATTATCTTACGTGCCATGTCCAGAAATGCTTCAGCAGGCGGTGACAACCATTTATCCCGGTGCCAGACCATTACGGTCTGGATGGGGGGCAGTTCCAGCGCATCAAGGGGCACCAGATCACCACGCAGCATTGATTCTCGCACAGCAACATGCGGCAATACCGCGATACCTAACCCGGCAATGGCGCACTGTTTGATGGCTTCCACACTGTGGAATTCAATCTCCTGTGAGGGGTAAATACCTTCGGCCAGCAGGTGACGCTCAAAGGTGCGGCGATAGTTACAGGTTTTTTCAGTTACCAGAAAGGTCTTTCCGTCAAGATGAAGTGGTGTCAAACCCGATTCTCCCGCCAGCGGGTGATCGGGGGCGGCGACCATCATCAGAGACTCTTTAATCAGAGTCTGAAAACACAGCGATTTGGCTTGAATGTCGTCCTCAACCAGCATCAAGGCAACATCAATTAATCCGCTGCGGACAGCCTCAATGTGCTCGGTGGTGGAAAGGGGGCTGAAGGTAAGTTTGACGGCGGGAAACGTGTCGCGATAGGTGCGCAGCATTCCCGGCAGGCGATAGACGCA
>JAKEEQ010000219.1 GCA_022616515.1 Chloroflexota bacterium
AGCCAGAATGAGCGGGTGCTCCAGTTCAACGCCGCCCACCGTGATAGGTTGGTGTGGAATTTGACGGCGTAGCTGCCGCACCATTGCCTGAGCCGCACCGCTATTGTCCATCCGGCGCAGGAGTTCGATAACGCGGTGGTGGGCCGTTTCCGCCGAGGAAAATCTGAAGATGATGGGCCGCACGAGCGTACGATAGAGCATGTGTGCCTCAATGGGTGATTTTCACACGCTGTGACGGACACTTTTAACCCCCTCTAAATCTCCACCGCAAACGGGGGAGAGGGTTATCGTCTTCTAAAAGCCGCTGATAACGCCAAAAGTGGCGGACACGGCAGTGTCGTGTCCCTACGACTCTTATATGCAATGACGAGTCGCCGTTAATCGAAAGGTCCCGTAGGGGCGCTCCGGTGTGAGCGCCCGCTTTGAAGATACGAATGTCGTTACTTCATTGCAATGAGTGTCCTCCCGCCCTATTTCTCCCCATTTATGGGGAGATGTCGCGCTAGCGATAGAGGGGAAGGGAGGGGTGTCCTTAGCGCGTATTTGATTTATCCGGCGGCTATTGTACCAGACCGATCACCGGGTGGCATATTCTGGACGCAGCAAAACGCCATTTTGCGACGGGTCGCGGAAGAACACGCCATTTTCGCGCGTTTCCACCACCACATCATGCGCCTTGAGCCGGTCAACCGCCACGTCAAGATCGCCCTGTTCGGGCACGATAATCTCATACCAGCGCAGACCAACGCTGTTTTCGGGCGGTGGCGGAGCGCCGCGTCCGGCCCAGATATTGAGGCCGAGATGATGGTGATAACCACCCGCTGACATGAAAGAGGCTTGATTACCGTAACGTACCATCAAATTAAAGCCGAGAATATCACCACAGAATTGTTCCGCTTCGACAGTATCGCGCACATGCAGGTGGATATGGCCCATCGTGGTCCCCTTCGCCATGCCTGTCCATGTCGAGTCTTCGCCGTGCAGTTCAGTGAGCACCCCCTGAATATCAAGACGGTAGGTACCCATATTCAGGATACCGCCCTCGTAAGGCCATGTTTCGCGGGGCCGGTCGCTGTAGATTTCGATGCCGTTATCATCCGGGTCGGCCAGATACAACGCCTCGCTCACACCATGGTCGGATGCACCCTGAAGTTCTGTCTGTGTGCGCGAAAAATTCATGATGACATGGGCCAGCTCTTTGCGGTTCGGGACCAGAATCGCGTAGTGATAGAGACCTGTGTGACCTCGCTGTAAAGGCACCGCATCAGGATCGCCCTTCAAGTTGAGCAAATCGACTTCACCAGCGCCTAATCCGGCGGAATCGCCCTCTATCCAGTGAACCTGCAAGCCCAGCGACCGCTGATAGAAATTGAGTGAGTCTTTGAGGTCAGAGACGGTCAGATAAACCGTGCCCATGTGTGTTGCGTCCGGTAACATGTGATTTCCCTTTTCCAATACGATATGGTGATTAGACGTGTTGACATAGTACCAGCTTATCTGTACTTTAGGGCAGAATCTAGATATAAACCCCTAAATCCCCCACCTTAATTCGACGATGGCAGTTTGTAACATTAGGCTGTGAAAAACGATACAATACAGGAGGGAGTCACGCCATCTACGAAAGCGAGAACTCATGCAATTCACCCCGGAGCAGCAAGCGGCGATTGAGACTATTGATCGCAATGTGATTGTGACAGCGGGCGCAGGCAGCGGTAAAACGTCGGTGCTGGTGACGCGCTTCATGCATCTGTTGGCGCAAAACCCGGACTGGAACCTGCTCAATATCGTCGCGATTACCTTCACTGAAAAAGCCGCCCGTGAAATGCGCGAACGCATCCGCGATGCCATCCGCGCAAAAATCGGATTGCCCGGTATTTCAGAGCAGAACCGGCAGCGCTGGCAGTCGCTGGAAAATCAACTGGACAGTGCCCGTATTTCGACCATTCACGGCCTGTGTTCAAGGATTTTACGCGCCAATCCGGTGGAGGCTGCACTTGACCCGCGTTTTGAGGTGCTGGATGAGGTGGACGCCGCTACATTACAAGATGATGTAATTGAATTTGCGATGGGTACGGCAGTGGATGGTGGCGAGACCTGGACCGAACTCCTGCCGCTGTATGAAGTGCGCACCGTCCGCCGCATCTTGAAAAGTTTCATCGGGCTGGGCTGGCTGGATGCTGTGCTGCATGAGGAATTTGACGGCACTGCGATATGGTCACGCTGGAAGAGTCTACAGCAGGAAATCAACGGACAGGCACTGCTGGATACTATCAACAACCGCGAGTTTATTGCTGTACTAAATGCCATTCAGGGGCCATTTCCATCAGGCGACAAACTATCGGACATTTGTAAGGGGGTAAAAGATCAATGCGCTATACTGAACAACGGGAATCTCGACGAGGCGGTTAACGCCATCAACAAACTTGCCAGCGACATTAAGGTCAACGTTGGGAGCAAAGATAGTTGGGGCGGGAAAGACATCCTTGATGCTGTCAAAGAGGACCTCAAGCGCGTTCGAGATAAAGCACAGGACGCTGTAACCCGGCTCTATCCTCCGCTGATCGATGTTGATGAAGTGGCGCTGGAATATTGCGGTTACTGGCGCGATGCCATCCTGTCGGTTCGCCAGATGTATCAACAGACCAAAGCCGACCGTCAGGCCCTCGACTTTGACGACCTTGAACAGAAAACCATGCAGCTTTTACGCAATTATCCGGCGGTATCTGAACGCTACAACCACCCGGAGCATGGCGAATTCAAGCACATCATGGTCGATGAGTTTCAGGACACCAACGACGCCCAGCGCCAGATTGTGTACGCACTGTGTGGCATTGATGAGCAGACCTCACAGCCGGGTAAATTGTTCGTGGTTGGCGATCCCAAACAGAGCATCTATGCCTTTCGCGGGGCAGATGTCAGCGTCTTTCAGCGGGTCCGTGAAGAAATTATAGCTGCCAGTGGTGAACGGGTTAGCCTTAGCCGCTCCTTTCGCACCCATGACCGTCTTGTGCAGTCCTTTAATCGCATTTTTGAGGAAATCATGCGGCCCAAAAATGGTTTGGCCCGCGATTACAGCGTTGAATTTGAGGCGATGGATGCCAGCCGCCCGACCGAATTGGTAAACCTCCCTCCAGTCCACATGATTGTCATCCGCAAGCCGGAAGATGTTGAGATGGATACAGCCGAACGTCGTCGCTGGGAGGCGATTGAAATCGGGCGTCATATCAAAAACATGGTCGATAACGAAGTCCCAGTTTACAACAAGCGCAAAGGCATCTACCGGCCTGTGACGTACGATGACGTAGCGGTGCTTTTCCGCGCTATGACTAACGTCAACTTATATGAGGACGTCTTTCAGCAGATGGGCATCCCCTATCTGACGGTGGCGGGACGTGGCTATTTTGACCAGCAAGAAATTTATGACCTGCGCAATCTGCTTCGCGCCCTGCATAATCCGGCGGATGATCTGGCGTTGGCGTCGGCTCTGCGCTCGCCCCTGTTCAATTTCAGCGATGATTTGCTGCTGGCCCTGCGACTGCGCACCAATAAGAAAGACGATCACTATCCCATGTCACTGTGGACGGCGCTCTTCTGGCAGGAGGAGCCGCTGCCCCATTGGGTGGATTTACCCGCCGGGGAACTTGGCAAGATAGCCTTTGCGCGTGAAGTATTGGATGTGATGCACGCAATGGCGGGTCGGGTGACAATTGGCGAACTGCTCAATCAGAGCCTTGACCTGACCGGCTTTGAGGCAACGCTCATCAGCCTTGAGAACGGTATCCGCCGCCGCGCCAATGTTCTCAAGTTTCTGGATGTTGCACGGGACAGCCAGCGGGTATCGCTCGGATCGTTCAATGCTTATCTGGCTGATCTGGTGGCAGCCCAGGCCCGTGAAGGTGAAGCGCCACTCGAACCGGAAGGCACCGTAACCCTGATGACTGTTCACAAAAGTAAGGGGCTGGAATTTCCGGTGATTGTGCTGGCGGATGCCTCATACAGCGGGCGCAATATCATCGATCCCGTAATGTTAACCGCTGAGTTTGGCATTGCCCCGAATACGCCTGCGATGGAAGATGAAAAACCGTTTATTTATGAATTAAGTCGACGGTTCCGCACCGATCAGGAATACGCCGAGAGTAAACGCCTGTTTTATGTGGGCGCGACTCGTGCCCAGGATTATTTGATTATTAGCGGGCAGCAGAATTCGCGCTGGAAAGGAAGCTGGCTCTACTGGCTGCTCGAAGAGCTTGAAGTCAACGACTCGTGGCCTGATATGAGTATCTATGAGCCAACCCAAATACCAGATGAGATACAGCGCGAGATAACGACAATAAGCGGATGGGATAGGCTGCAAACGGTTGATGCCGCTCCCGCTAATCCAGTGAATATTGCCCCGCTGCTCGAAACCACGCCGCAGTACATCCCGCCGATTCGCCATGTAAGCGCTTCGCACCTTGAAATATTGGGCCGTGTAAAGGATGATGGCTCTGTGCTCGGGCCAGAAGATTTCCGGCGGCGGGTGCTGCGGGGTGCGCCACCACCCATCAAACCGATTGTGTATGATGTCGATCCAACCGACATCCCGCCCTATATCACGGGCAATATCGTCCACCGGGCCATTCAAGTGCGCCTGAGCCGGGAGCACGACATCGAAGAAATCCTGCGCGGTTATGCGTGGGATGAAGGTCTAACACGAACAGACTCGATTGAAACAGCGGTACAGCAGGCAAGATTACTGCTGGAGCACTATTGGGGCAGCGAAATTCACCAGTGGCTCGAAGAGGCAGAGACCGTGCGTCAGGAAATCGAATTCGTCTTCCGCAAAGTTGACTATCTGATACATGGTGTGATTGACACATTGATTTATCATGAGGGGCGCTGGAAGATCATCGACTACAAAACCGACATGACCTCGCCACAATTCGTCAGCCTTGCCGCACGACGCTATCTGTATCAGATGGGGGCCTATGCTGAAGCGGTGTATGAGATGATGGGCGAAATACCAGAAGTTCACCTCTATTTCCTACGCCCACAGGTGCGCTATCCAATTCCCGAATCCGATTGGCGGCAGGCCATCGCCACCCTGAATTTTGAGATTGACGAGCTACTGATGGAAAGAACGCATGGTTGAGTATCGTTTGTTGGCAGCGGGTGAATTTGATATTGAAGAACACATCAAGGAGCTTGCCGGGTGGGTTGAGATACCCGTGGACATCACAGAAATTGAGCAGGGGTGGATGGCGGTTGCTTCAGATGGTGACTTCGAGATTCGCCTGCAAGAGTTGACCAACAAAGATTACAGGTCACGCTACGATTTGCCGCTGAAGTATGAAATCACCTTTTCGGATAATCAAGAGTTGGTGATGAAAGTGGTTGACGAGTGGCGTCAGGCAAATCGTGAAAGTTTCGTGTTAATGGCTGATGATCAGACAATTGCCATGCGCCGCACTCGTGTTATATTTTTCAACATGGACGAATTCATTGAATTTGATGAGATTTTCGACTCCTTTATCGCCTCAGATTTTTTTCAGTATGATGGCTGAGACATGAACAAACGACTCTTTATTGGCATTGTGGTTACGCTTCTTATTTTATTCGGTGCGGTGGTCGGTGCTGGTACATATATCTTCAACCGTATCACGGCTGTTGATGCGCAGTGCCTCAATCGCCCCGAAGATGTGGATAACCGGCCCGATAATTTTGCACGTGAAAGGTTCGATCTCAGCCCGTATTTTATGCAGACTTATGAGACAGTAGAGTTTCGCAGCCGTGATGGTGAGGCAGACTTGAGCGGCTGGTATGTCCCGGTTGAGGACAGCTCCACCGCTATTATCATCGTGCATGGCGTCAATGACTGCAAACAGCGTTCGTTTACCCTGACAGCGGCGGGGATGCTGCACAACGCGGGTTACAACGTGCTGCTGATGGATATGCGCAATCATGGCGAGTCTGAAGTAACCACCGGGCGTCATGCCGGGGGCACAAATGAACTTTATGATGTGCTGGGTGCCTGGGATTGGCTGGTGGAAGAGCAGAACTTTGCACCGCCATCGATTGGTGTGCTGGGATTTTCGCTGGGTGCTGCGACATCTATCATGGCGGCTGGTGAAGAACCACAAATCGCCGCTGTATGGGCGGACAGCAGTTTTGCGGCAATCGATGATATTGCGCGGGACGAACTGGAACGAGCTGGCATTCCGCGATTTGTCGCGCCGTGGTCAATTGCAGTGGGCGAGGCAATTTACGGTACCGACATTACCTCCAACTCACCTTTCAATGCTATCCAGAAATTTGATGGTCGCCCGGTGTTTTTTGTTCACGGCACCGGCGATGAGCGTGTAAAGCATCAATATTCTGAAGATCTGGCGGTTGAAGTTGGTGAAACCGTGTGGCTTGTGGATGGTGCCGCGCATATTGAATCCATCTGGGATGCGATGAGCGACTACGAGCAGCGGCTGGTAGCGTTCTTTGATGAGGCACTCCAGCGGGTAGTTACGGAAGAGACTGATAACGATGCAGATTGAGAACGTTATGATACCCGCCTGCGATGGCTATGAACTGGCAGGCACCGTTTATCAGCCCGAGCAAAATGAGACCAACACGGTCGTTACCATCAACGCAGCGACGGCGGTCCCTCAGCAATTTTACAAGGCGTTTGCCACATTTCTGGCAGAGCAGGGCTATACCGTCATCACGTTCGATTATCGCGGCATTGGTGGTTCAAAGCCCGAGTCACTGCGCGGTTTCAAGGCGAAGGTTGAGGATTGGGCGATGCTGGATATGGCGGGGGTGGTGGATTGGGTGCAGGCCACCTACCAGCCGAAGCGCTTATTTTTTGTCGGGCACAGCTACGGCGGTCAGACGGCGGGCATGTTGCCAAATGCCGATCAAATTGATGCAATGGTCACTTTCTCATCGCAAAGTGGTTACTGGAAATTGCAGGGCGGTAATCAGAAGCTGGCGGTGTTGTTCCATATGTACGTCACATTCCCGCTCATGTCCCATCTCTTCGGCTACATGCCGTGGAGCAAGCTCGGTTCTGCCGAAGATATGCCGAAAGGCGTGGCGTTGGGATGGGCGCGTTGGTGTCGCCATCCAGAATATTTAATGGGCGATAAGCATTTGCCACTGGAACGTTACCAGCAGTTTAAGGCTCCGGTGTTGGCCTACAGCTTTGCTGACGATAATTGGGGCACGAAAAAGTCGGTGGATACCATGATGAGCGTCTATCCCAACATCACGCGGCGGCATGTACTGCCGTCAGATATTGGCCTCGAAGCCATCGGGCATGTGGGGTTTTTCAGGCCGAAAAGCGCGGCGTTATGGCCTGACATCGTAGCGTGGCTGGAGGAAATGGTGTCGTTGGAATGAAAAAACCTGCCTCTTTTGCGAGACAGGTCATTGTTGTTGTGCTAATTAACCGTCAGCCGGTTCTGATCTTTTATCCCGGAGAGCATCTATTTCGAGACGGCGATCTGGGCGATTACCTGTTTCTGGTCAGAGAAGGTACTGTAAAAATATCTTATTTTACGAAGGACGGTCAAGAGCATGGTTTAAATATTTTCTCGGATGGAAATGTATTTGGAGAGCTTTTCTTAAGTCAGCGGCGGCATCGTATAGGCTACGCAAAAGCACTAGATAGAGTCATTGCCTGTCGCCTCACGGAAGAAGACTTTCTGGCCCTGATTCAGCAGTTTCCTTGACTGGGCATGAATTTTATCCGCCATCTGGCAGAAGAACAACGCAAGTCAATAATGCGTGTCAATAGCCTTCTGGAGACAGATGCACGTCGTCGTTTCATGAATACGATTTACACGCTTGCCCGTAACGGTGATAGTGACTGGCATACCATTCATCCATCCATTACCCAGGAAGACATTGCGAATATGGCACGATTAAGCCGTAGTACAGCCACTATCATTATTAATGAATTGCGCCGGGAAGGTGTTTTGGGGGGATCAGGCCGCGCCCTAAAAGTCAATGTGCCTCGGCTTCAATCGCTCATTAATTCGCATCCTGGAAGACATCATACCGGGGTTTAATTGTGCGCAAATTCTGTTTTTTGCGTTCAGCGCCAGGTCACCAAAAGAGACGTAAAACGAACAAACAGTATTGAAACTGCTTGTATTTATTTTCCCACATCAACATTGTATCTTTTGGATGCGTTGGATAGGACCTGCTGGAAACTCTCAGTAGGCCCTGATTTTTCTTTTCAGGGTTCCAGGCTTTCGCGTATCACCTCCGGGCCGGTCGGATGCTCACTGCCAGAGATAGGCTCTTCGGTGATGCTGACTTCCTCGTAGGCGTCAATCGGCTCCTCAAGCTCAAAAATCAACATGCCGTTGCCGAACCAGTCCACATCGAAGACCCCGGCACTGGTAGGTGGCTCACCGGAGCGATACAGCCAGAGCTGGTAAGCCTGCTCCGTATTTTCAGAATACAGGTTCTGTGTGGACAGAACACCGATATAGGAGTCGTTCAATGCACTGCGTGCCCATGTAATCGAAGCTAGTGCTTGCTGCTCGTTGCTGGCGTAAAACTGGTTAAGGGGCGTCATGTTCGAGAAATTGTTGGCTTGATAGGCTTGATTATACATCGCCACCGGGACCTGCTGCTGCGGGATAATGGCGGGTGGCGTCGCTAAGAGTTGGCTGGTAAGCGAGTCGATCTCTGCATCAAGATCATCAGTCCGCTGTGCCCAGAAAATATTCGAACCAACCAGCACCAATACCAATATCGCCGCAATCAACAGCCAGTAGCGACGCTGCCGAGTGTGGGGAGATGGTTCGCCAAAAATGCGGGATCGCAGGTGTTCAGGGGCGCGGCGGTGAGGGGCACTGTGCAGCAGCGGTTCGGCGACAACTTCATAGGCTGCAAGCAGTTCCTGTAGTTCAGGGCAGTCCGTCAGCAGCGCTTTGAATTTCTGGCGCTGTGCATCATCCAGTGTACCAAGTACATAATCGGGAATAAGGTGAGTCATCTGTTCGCAATCCATCATGACCGCTCCGTCCACATTGTGCGTAATTTTTTCAGGCCGAGGCGCAGCCGGGTTTTGATTGTCCCCAATGGTACGCCGGTCATCTCCGCAATATCCGTGTGCGACATGCCGCCAAAGAAATTCAGGTAGATGGCTTCCTGCTGTTCCTTGGGCAGGTGATGCATCATCGTACGCAGTTGATGCCCGTCTGATTCGACGGTTTCCATCTGCAAAATCTTATCGAGCGGCGAGTCTACTACAGCCGGACGCCGCTTTTCTTTGCGCAGGCGGTCAATAGCGGCGTTGCGCGTCATTGCCAGAATCCAGGTGGAGAGTTTAGCTTTGCTTTCATCCCACTGGTCGGCATGGTCCCAGATTTTCATGAAAATGTCCTGAGTGACTTCTTCGGCGTGATAGGAATTGCGCAGGATATACAGGGCCAGACTATACACGCGGTTCGCCATCTCGTCATAGAGGGCTGCCAGCGCCCGCTGGTCATGCTGGCAAATCCGCTCGATAAGGTCACTATCGTGTGTAGACACTTCGGGCAGTGCTTGCCATTTAGGTCCAGTATTCATACCGCAGCACCACTGTCTCGCCGGGTTCTACTGTGATTGTCCAGCGCAGACGATTACCGATTTCCTGCTCGGCTTCGGCATCGAGTTCAAAGCGGGATGCGCCGTCTGGATAAATGTCAACCACTTCCATCTCAATCGCTTCCTCATCAAAATTACTGATGGTGAGTTCTACCTCATTATGATAATCGCGGTCAGTGTTGTTTTCTTCATAGGTACGGGTCGACTCGCGATTGACACGCACCGTTTGCAGACCACCAACGGTCACGCTGCCTTCGCTGCCAATCGGTGTATGTTCGACAAAATCACTGCCGAGGAACAGGCCATTTTCATAAGACCGGACAACGCCTTCGGCAAATGGCTGCTCAGTCTGGTTCTGGATTTTGTAGATGACGGTGACCTCGTTGTCACTGCTGGCATTCCACAGCAGAACTTTGCGGGCCGTGAGGGCGCTTTGCAGGACGGCCATGTAAACCAACTCACCCGGCTCAGCCGTAATTGTTCCTGCATCATAGATGTGCTGGATGCTGGCGGCCCCGGATAATGGCGCTGGTTCAGGGGCAATACCCTCCGGCAAAGCGTTCGCGTTGGCGAAAGCATCGTATCCCGCAAAATATTGATTCAGGGTGACTGTCGTCACGGTGCTGACTACCTGACTGGTATCGACACGCCCGGCAATCAATTGTACAGGTACATCTTCCAGTGATAATGTCAAATTGCGCAGTTCGGCGAAGAAATCAAACTGGACATTTTCATCATCAACAATCCACATGTCGTAATCCGGCTTCCAACTTATGCCACGCATGAGGTATTCCAGGCGAACAGCGTGCAAATCGGCATCCCCGGATGTCGTCCAGCGCAGTACAATCTGGTTGTCGTGTACCCGTAAACGGTAGGACGGCACCCGCTGGTCATTTTCATACACCAGCAGTGTATCCTGATAGACGGTGGCAGGCAAAACAATTTGCACATCCGACTCGCCGGGCAAATTAATCTCGTCACGAGCATAGGCGATGTCGTTCAGGAAAACGGAGAGGGCATCGGGTGAACTGGTGTAAAAGATGTCTTCTTCAGCAGATGCTGGCAAAACTGGCAGCAAAAGCAATACAATCAGTAAGGCAATGAACAATTTGTGCATTCTCGTTATCTCCTTTTATAAATTGATACGCCGCGAAAGGAATTTTTAGATGCATTACCGGAAATTCGGTCGAACGGGCTGGCAGGTTTCAGAAGTAAGCTTCGGTGCATGGGCGATTGGAGCTGACTGGGGGAGTGTGGATGACAGCGACTCCATCGCCGCGCTGCATACCGCGCTTGATAATGGGGTGAATTTGATTGACACGGCAGATGTATATGGCGACGGGCACAGCGAACGGTTGATTGCGCGGGTGCGCGAGGAACGCAGTGACGAGTTCTATGTCGTGACCAAAGCCGGACGTCGCCTGAATCCCCATGTAGCCGATGGCTATAACAAAGAAAACCTGACTGCTTTTGTAGAGCGCAGCCTGAAAAATCTGAACACCGACTGTCTTGATCTGGTGCAGCTACACTGCCCACCCACTGATGTCTACTATCGCCCGGAAGTATTCGACGCGCTGGATGATCTGGTGGAAGCAGGCAAAATTCAATATTACGGGGTCAGCGTCGAGAAAGTAGAAGAAGCGCTGAAAGCCATTGACTATCCGGGAGTTCAATCCGTGCAGATTATTTTCAACATGTTCCGCCAGCGCCCCGCTGAGTTGTTCTTTGAGCAGGCGCAAGCCAGACAGGTGGCGATTCTGGCACGAGTTCCGCTGGCAAGTGGCCTGCTCACGGGCAAGATGAAACCTTCAACCACGTTCGCCGCGAACGACCATCGTAATTACAACCGGCAGGGCGCAGCTTTTGACGTGGGCGAAACGTTCTCCGGCGTCGATTTTGATACCGGGCTGGAAGCAGTTATTGAATTGGAAGCCCTCAAACCGGAGGGCATGACGATGACCCAATTTGCCCTGAAATGGATATTGACGTTCGATGCGGTGGCCTGTGTCATCCCCGGCGCTAAAAACCCTGCACAGGCCACAGACAACACAGCCACCAGCGAACTGCCGGACTTATCGCCGGAAATCATGGCAGGAGTCAAACGCATTTATGACGAGTATATTCGCGCACAGGTTCATCATCGCTGGTAAAATACCCGGTGGTATATTCGAGTTTAAGTGAAAAGGAATGATCCTGTGGCAGACGAACAACAAGCCGATGGATTTAATATTCGAGACTTTTTGAATTTACGGTTACTGCTCATATTAGCCCCGATTGCGTATCTGGGGCAGGATGCGCTGGGCGATGTAGGCACTTTTGCGCTGGCGGCACTGGCATTAATCCCGCTGGCAGGTCTGGTCGGCGAGTCAACCGAGGAGATTGCCTCGTATATTGGCCCGAAGTGGGGTGGCCTGCTCAACGCAACGTTGGGTAACGCCGCCGAGTTAATCATCACCATTTTTGCCATCTCAGAAGGTAAACTGGAACTGGTCCGCGCCAGTATTATCGGCTCGATTCTAGGTAATCTGCTGCTGGTGGCCGGGTTAGCGATGCTGCTGGGCGGGCTGAAGAATGGCATTCAGAAATTTGATAAACAGACGGCGGCTATGAATGCTACGCTGGTGGTGCTGGCGCTTATGGCACTCATCATCCCGTCCTTCTTCGATGAAGCTATTATCAGCGGAGTGGAGGCTTTTGAAAATGCGGGAGAGGTGGTCACGACCATCGAGGTTTCACCAGATGCGGAAAATCGTGAACTACTGTTCTCGGAGGGGATTGCCGCCATTTTGATTATTGTGTACGGGGCATCTATTGCCTATCAGTTTGTGACTGAAGAAAAGACCACCCTTGAGCGCGAACCCGCTGAAACACACACTGCTAAATGGAGTATGCGGACCGCGTTGGGCATTATGATTTTGTCGGTGCTGGGAATCGTGTTCATGTCAGAGGTGCTGGTGCATGCTGTTGAAGGCGTGACTGAAGAACTTGGTTTGACAGAACTCTTTATCGGTATCATCATCGTGCCGCTGGTGGGTAATGTAGCCGAACATCTGGTCGCGGTGCAGGTAGCCATCAAAAACAAGATGGACCTGAGCATGAACATTGCGCTTGGTTCCAGCCTGCAAATTGCTCTGTTTGTAGCCCCTGTGTTGGTGTTTGTCAGCTTGTTGTTCGATGACAAGTTGCTGCTCGTGTTCAGCGAGTTTGAGCTGGTGGCACTCGCAGCGGCTTCGTTCGTGGCGGCACTCGTGGCCCAGGACGGCGAGTCGAACTGGCTGGAAGGCTTGATGTTGGTTTCGGTATATGCCGTGATTGGTCTGGCCTTCTTCGTATTGCCCGCGTAGGATAGAGGGGGTGGGCCTTTCCTCACCCCTAAAATCTCGTTAATTTTCTGAGGTTCACCTGTGTCGAAATTACTCCTCATTGCAGCACGCGAATATGCCTATAACTTCAAGCGCCCGCGTTATCTGATGTCGGCATTTGGCGTTCCGGTTTTACTTTTTGCCGTCTACTTCATCATCTTCTCGTTGATTGCTGAAAGCGCTGAAGGAAGTTTCGGCACAATCGGTTACGTCGATCATTCGGGCGTTCTGCAAGATATTGCGCCGCCTGATGGATTCGGGCCAGTGACAGATGAGGAAACTGCCCGCGAACGGTTGCTTGATGGGGAGTTGGACGCTTACATTGTGATCAACGAAAACTATCTTAACTCAGGTCAAATAGATTTCTACAGTACACGGGCTGCCTCGCTGGATATTTCAGAGCGCGTTGGGGAGTTGATGGAGGAAGGACTGGTTTCAATGGCGCAAACCGCCTATCCCGTTGAACGCCTTAGAGACCCAATCAATCTCAAACTTTATGACTTTGAAGGCAACCTGTTGGGCGATTCGGAGGAAGACTTGCTGCCGCGCTTTGCCGTACCGTTTGCCTTTATTATGGTGATGTACATTGCCACCAACACCACTGCCAGTTTTCTGCTCAGCAGCATTGTTGAGGAAAAAGAAAATCGCATGATGGAACTGCTGGTGACAAGCTGCACCCCGACGCAGTTAATGTGGGGCAAGC
>JAKEEQ010000220.1 GCA_022616515.1 Chloroflexota bacterium
ATGCTTGTACACATAAAGGGCATCCTCAGCTTGAATGTTCGTAGTACAACTATTCTCCCTGATTTTGCCCTTTTTGTCTTAACTTGATGCCTATGGCCCCTCTCGTGGTGAGAGGGGTTTTCTTTTGTATAGTATCGGCGACTAGTCGCGGACAAGCTGGCGTTCTTTCTGATCTTCCCGATAGTGGCAGTGCTTGTATTTCTTGCCGCTGCCACACCAGCACGGATCGTTTCGTCCCAGTTTTTCTTTGACGGATGCGCGGGCAGGTTCTGGCTTACTCGACGTCTGACCGTTACTCGTGACCATGGCCCGTCCTTCGCGGATGTTAGAAACCTGACGTTCTTGCTGCTGCACAAGCTGGACGCGATACAAGTTGCGCACGATAATGCCGTTCAGCTCATCCTGCAAGGCTTGCCACATGTGAAATGCTTCGATCTTATATTCAACCAGCGGGTCACGCTGGCGAATCGCCTGCAAGCCAATCCCTTCACGCAGAACATCAAGGTCGGTCAAATGGCGCACCCACAGGTCGTCAATAGCCCTGAGCATGATTTGTGTTTCGGCCTGTGACATCATCTCCGGGGTTAATTCCTCGACCTTCTGCTCATAAGCTCGCAGCGCACCCTTCAGGAGAGTAACTTCAATGTCCTCTTCGCTGCCCAACTTTTCAAGGGACTCCGGCGTAATGTCTGCCGGAACCGGGAATATGGTAAACGCCTGACGGTACAGTTCAGTAATGTCCCACTCATCCCGTTCGCGATTGCCGAGATGGGTATCCACCAGCAAGCCGATTTCGTCGGCGATCATTTCCTGAATGCGTTTGCGAAGTTGTCCCGGTTCGGCCTCCAAAATTTCATTGCGCTGGCGATAGATAGCGCGACGCTGTTTATCGACCACATCGTCGTATTCCAGAACACGTTTGCGGACATCGAAGTAGTAGCCTTCAACGCGGGTTTGTGCCTGTGCGATGGACTTGCTAATCCAGCGATTTTCGATGGGTTGGTCAGATGGGACCGCCCACTGCATGAAACTCTTGATACGCTCTGTACCAAAGCGCTTCATAAGGTCATCTTCAAGGCTCAGATAGAAACGGCTGGCCCCCGGATCGCCCTGACGACCTGAACGACCGCGCAACTGATTGTCGATACGCCGGGCATCGTGCCGCTCAGTACCCAGCACATATAACCCACCGGCCTCCAGCACAATCTGGCGATCCGTCTTGATCTGTTCTTTGGCGTTCGCGACGGCTTCTCGCCAGACGTCGTCCTCAATCTCGGTCACTTCAAGGCCCTGTTTATGCAGCATCTCGCGGGCCAGCCCCTCGGGGTTACCACCCAACAGGATGTCAACACCACGACCGGCCATATTGGTCGCGATGGTCACCGAACCGGGCCGCCCGGCCTGCGCAATAATGGCAGCCTCGCGGAAGTGCTGCTTGGCGTTCAAGACTTCGTGGCGAACAGTGGCCTTATTGAGTGCTTTACTGAGGCGTTCACTCGTTTCAATGGCAACCGTACCGACCAGAACTGGTTGACCGCGTTCCTGACGCTGACGAATATCCTCAATGATGGCGTTGAACTTCGCCTCTTCCGTCATGAAGATGACGTCTTCATGATCGATACGGATAACTGGCATGTGGGTGGGAATCACAACCACATCAAGGCCGTAAATCATGTGGAATTCACCCGAAGATGTTTCGGCTGTACCAGTCATACCCGACAGTTTTTCGTACATGCGGAAGAAATTCTGGAAGGTAACAGTACCCAGTGTCATGTTTTCGCGCTGGACCTTAACACCTTCTTTAGCCTCAATAGCCTGATGCAGACCCTCTGAGAAGCGCCGTCCGTGCATCAAACGCCCGGTGAACTCATCAACAATGATCACCTGACCGTTATCGACGATGTACTCTTTGTCACGTTCGTAGGCAACGTTGGCTCGCAGGGCATTATCCAGATAGGGAATAACGTCGGCGTTTTCGGGGCTGTACAGGTTGTCGCCTTCCATCTGCCCGGTCTTCTTAAACGCTTTTTCAACCTTCTCAACGCCGCTTTCCGTCAAATAAACGGTGCGTGTCTTTGGCTCATAGATGTAATCGCCGTCAGGCTCTGAGAATTCATCGTCAATCGATTCCTGTGACGATGCTCGCAGCGGGCGAACAATTTCCGCAAATGACTGATATAACTCGGACGGTTCGCTGGCGGTGCCTGAAATAATGAGCGGCGTACGAGCTTCGTCGATGAGGATATTGTCGATTTCGTCAACGATGGCAAAGTAGAATGGGCGCTGAGAGCGACGGTCCTTTGTTCGCACCATATTGTCGCGCAAATAGTCGAAGCCAAACTCGTTATTCGTGCCATAGGTGATTTCGGCCTCATACGCTTCACGCCGTGAAATGGGCCGTAAATTTTCGTAACGCTCGTCATTGCTGCGGAAGCTGCTGTCAAAGATGAAGGAACCGCGCTGCTGCGCACTGCTCTGGATTACTGCCGCTGATACGCCAAGAAACTCATATATTGGCCCCATCTGCTGCAAGCCTACCTTGGACAGGTAATCGTTCGGCGTGACCAGATGAACACCCCTACCCGCCAGAGCGTTCAAATAGAGAGGCAGTGTTGCTACCAGTGTTTTACCCTCACCAGTGCGCATTTCCGCGATTTTGCCCTCGTGGAGGACCATACCGCCGATAAGTTGAACATCGTAGAGACGGAGTCCTATTGTGCGTTTACCCGCCTCTCTGACCAGCGCATACGCCTCAACCAGAACATCCTCCAGGGTTGCGCCTTCATTCACACGCTGCCTTAACTCGTCCGACTTTTTACGCAGTTGATCATCGCTCATCTTCTCATACTGCGGTTCGAGAGCGTTGATGTCGTCAACCTTTTGATGATACGGTTTTATTGCCCGTTCGTACGGGTCGCCAAATATTGCTCGCGTAATTGCTTTCATGGTGTTTTCGTCTTGTCCGTTCCTTTCACTTTCAAAAAACCTACTTGACCGGGGATGAGTTCATAGGTTGCGAAATCGACTGAAAAGTGAACCCTAAAGTTGCAATGGTGCGCTGCATTTCAAATATGTCATATGCGCGTGTGTCCCCGATCACATGGAAGGCATCATAGGCTGTATTATCATAATCAATGGCATTGGCTGCCGCCTGTGCCAGATCATATCTACATACCCATCCACCCCGGCAATAACTCACTTCAGTGAGGGGGGGCCTCCTGCCCTTAAGGTTATCACATTCATCCCGAATGTGGCGGCATAATCTTTGCCAATCTGCTCCTGCAACCGTTTGGTGAGGTCGTAAAGATGATCGCCATCCGGCGATGTCGGCAGATCATTGGTCGCTCGCACAGGATAATTGATTGGTAGATGGACCGGGCCTGCTCAAAGACATTATACGTCCCACATACGTTTGTTTGAATGGGAATAACAGAATTCTTATAATCTTCTTCGCCAACAGCGACCGGTCAATCTGTGATTGCGGTTATGCAGTTCCTGTAAAATAGCGCGTGCTGTCCGGCCTAACGCGCCCGTAATGAGTATGTTCATCGTGTGACTATTATACAAAGCAAAATGCCTGACCGTGTGGGCCAGGCATAATGGAAAGTCTTTTACGGAGACGACCTATTAGTCAGAAACTGCTTTCTTGAGGACAGCACCAGCAGAGAAGCTTGGACGCTTGCTGGCCGGGATAACGATCTTTTGCTTGGTACGCGGGTTTACACCGTTACGTTTCTTGGTTTCACGAACCTTGAACGTGCCGAACCCGGTAAGGACAACACTGTCGCCAGTGGCGAGAGAGTCGGTGATGACATCCAGCACAGCATTTACATTCTTGGATGCTTCGGTTTTGCTGATACCAGCTTTTTCAGCTACTGCCTCAATGAACTCGGTCTTCTTCATTTGTACGAAACTCCTTGACAAAGACTTATCGAAAAGTGATGTGCGTTTTGCACAGCACGATAAAAGCATTTTATGCGCAGAACGCCTGTTCTGTCAACCGAAGTGCACGGCTTTATAACATAGGTTAGGGAACGTCCATAACCGTTGTGTCAGATGGTAATTTAGAGATAACTTAATTGCACCATCAATCACAAACGCTGGAATCCCTTTATTCATCGGCATTCGCGCAATGCTGGCTTTCCATGCGGTGCTCCACATCAATGGCATCATAGCACAGGTTGAACCCTTTACACAACTAGCTTACTGCGAATTTACTAACAATTTTCGTACAAAATAAAAACCGGATGATATAGGTTATCATCCGGTTCAAAATTCGAAATATTGGATTAAACGTCCAGATTTCGCACACTTTTGGCGTGAGTCTGGATGAAACGCTTACGCGGCGGAACACTGCTGCCCATCAACATGTCGAATGTTTCGTCGGCCAGTGCGAAATCTTCAATCGTGACCTGTAACAGGGTCCGGTTTTCAGGATTCATGGTCGTGTCCCAGAGTTGGTCAGGGTTCATCTCACCAAGCCCCTTATAACGCTGGATGGTAAGCTTTTGACCATTGAAACTCTGTATCACAGCTTCACGTTCGGCCTCCGTATAAGCATACTGGAACTTATTCTTGGTTCCGACGCGATATAGTGGCGGCTGGGCAAGATACAGGAACCCACCCTGGACAACCTCGGTCATATACCGGAAGAAGAATGTCAGGAGCAGGGTCGAGATGTGTGCACCGTCCACGTCAGCATCGGTCATAATGATGACACGATGATAGCGCAGTTTGTCGATGTCGAAGTCCTCACCAATGCCTGCACCGAGGGCAGCGATGATGGAGCGAACTTCGTTGTTATCCAGGACTTTATCGAGGCGGGCACGCTCCGTATTTAGAATTTTACCGCGTATCGGCAATATCGCCTGGAAGTGACGGTCACGGCCCTGTTTAGCCGAGCCACCCGCCGAGTCACCTTCTACGATGAACAATTCGGTACTCCCGGGATCGTTGCTGGAGCAGTCGGCCAGTTTACCCGGCAGAGTCGTGTTTTCCAGCAAATTACCGCGACTGTTACGCACCAGATCACGAGCTTTGGCAGCGGCATCGCGGGCACGCTTGGAAAGCATACACTTCTCGACAATACGGCGAGCCTCGCGGGTATTCGTCTTCAAATATTCTGAGAACACATCGCTGAACACCTGGCTAACCGTGGCGTTCACTTCAGCGTTCATCAGCTTCACTTTGGTCTGGCTTTCAAACTGCGGGTCAGGATGTTTGATGCTGACGATAGCCGTCAACCCTTCCAGCGTATCGTTACTGGAAAAGTTCGCGTCACGTTCCTTAAGCAAACCGACTTCACGGGCAAAGTTATTGATGGTACGGGTGATTGCGCCACGCATCCCGGTCTGGTGACTGCCGCCATCTGGTGTATTGATCGTATTGGCAAAGGCGAGTTCAACCGTCGCGGAAGTGTCCGTATACTGCATGGCGACTTCTACATTGATGGTATAGGTACTGCCGTGACGGTCTTTGTGCTCAACATCTTGCTGAGCATAAACGACCGGATGCAGTTCATCACGATTACGATTGAGGTAGCGTACAAACGCCTTCAAGCCGCCCTCAAAATAGAATGTCATCTCGGCAGGATAGGGCTGAACACGTTCGTCACGAACGGTAATGCGCAGGCCACTGACCAGAAAAGCGATTTCGCGCAGACGGCGCACCAGAGTCTTGTAGTTGAACTCAAGAACTTCCATGATCTCTGGATCAGGTAAGAAGCGCACTGATGTTCCAGTACCTTCGCCCTTTTCCAGCTTGCGGATTTTCTCCACTCCAGTCACAGGTTTACCCTTTTGGTATTCCTGCGCCCACATATGACCATCACGGCGCACCTCGACCAGCATGTGCTCGGAAAGAGCATTTACTGCCGAGATACCTACACCGTGCAGACCACCAGAAACTTTATAGGCGTCATTGTCAAACTTGGCCCCACCGCCGATTTCGGTCATCACCAGTTGCAGGGCCGAAACCCCTTCTTTCTTATGAATATCAACCGGAATCCCTGCACCATTGTCCGAAACAGATGCTGAACCATCTTCGTGCAGAGTGATCACAATGGCTGAGGCCCGTCCTGCCATTGCTTCGTCCACTGAGTTGTCCACTGCCTCATAAACCATATGATGCAGAGCACGTTCGTCGGTGCCGCCCATGTACATACCCGGACGTTTACGGACATGTTCGATACCTTTTAGAACTTGAATTTGATCAGCATTGTAAGCTGTATTTTCAGTCACAGGCATTTCTCCTCTACCAAACAGACTCTCCCCCTCCCAAAACACCGGACCGTGGTGTTCGGCGGCGTATTTTTTACTGTAAAAACCGGGGAGTTAGCTCATGAAATTATGGCTAAATTCTTGATGTTGTAACATATGTTCTATTATAGCCGAAATCGGCTTAAATAGCAATTGCAAACAACATCTTGTGGTAAACTTTTTACGTAAATCTACCGGGAACTTGCATGCCATATGAATGCGATACATAATGGCATTGCAACACCCTCCCGCTATGAACACAAGGAGACTATATGCGCCGCTTTTTTATCTCACTGTTTATCGTGATGTTCTTATTGACCCTTTCGTTTCCAATAGCCGCTGCTCAGGATGATCTTCAGGTCGTGCGCAGCAGTGACGGTCGCATCTCCATTCGACTTCCCTCCGGTTGGACAACCTTTGATTACATGGAGGCTGGAAGTTATTTTATCTACGGGAGTTCGGAGGCCGCTGCGCAGGGGCGTCTAAACGATTTCAACAGCCAACCCGCCCTGTTGGTTGAAGAGGGCGGCTTTTTGTATTTGATCAGTGCTGAGGAATTTGGCATTCCTGAAGTTAACGATGCTGCGCTTATTCTATTGATGGAAGAATTCCTGAATATTGTAGAAGATGGTGGTGGTCAGACGCTTGAGGAAATGGCCCCCTTCCAGATAGCAGGCAGCGATGGCTATCGATCCGTTTTACAAAGTGGCAACGAACAGGGTTTTATTGCCGTCGTCGGCTTTGCAGATCATATTCTGATGGTCACCGCTACGGGTACACGGCGAACCTTCGATGATAACCGTGAACTGCTGGAAACCATTTTGCTGTCCATCCGTATCCCGGCGGAAGACGGTGTGACGGCAGATCAGGGGCCTGAGCAGGTCGATACAACGGACTCGACGCTCGTACGCAGTTCAGATGCAGTGGTGTCTATTGTCATCCCGGAAGGCTGGTTGCATCTGGATGAACTCGCGGAAAATAACGTTCTGGCTTTTGGCTCCACCGAAGCGGGAATGCAGTCGCGCCGTGATGTTGCGCTCTCGGATGACCCGGCGGCCATTGAAGTAAGCGATAGTGGCGGTGTCGTGCAACTGTTCAGCTTTGATGACGTAGGCATCGATCCAGTAAATCCAGATGTCACCCCGCTCATGGGCCAGATTCGTAATCTTTATGAGCGCGTCGGTTTTACCATTGTAGAAGACCCAGCCGAGTTCACCGCAGGCGATGGGCATACCGGACAGTTTTTCATCTTCGACAGCGGCACTCAATATGGCTACTATGTACTCATTGCTTTTGACGAAAACATTATCGCCATGACCGCCACCGGGACACCGGATACATTTACGGAGGAGCAGGATCTTCTGTTCTCGGTCGTACAATCTCTGACCTCACCAGCCGCCCCGGAACCAGTAGACGATGTAGTCGAAGCTGGGGAAGAGCCAGAGGTCAGCGAACGTTTTCCCGGATTGGGCACTGGACCTGCGGTTCAACTGACCAGTGAGTTATCATCACCCGATGGCGGTGTGGTGCTGGACCTGCCCGATGGCTGGGTGACATTTGTGGATGATGAGACCGCCGACTACAAATCGATCCTGTATTTTGCCGAAACACAGGACAATATTGATAGTTGGATCAATGGCATTACACCGGACGCACCCATTGGCGTGATATTCGTCATTGAAGGCACTGGCGTTACGAGTTCAATAAATATTGATGACTTCTTCGTTGAGGTGTCACCCGAAGACGTTGATTTAGACAAACAGCTTGCCGGTGAATTTAATGATGCACAGGCCCGTTGGTTGTTCTATAGCGTTGAAGAGCTTGATGGAACACAATACGAGTTCCTCTACGGGTTGTTGTTTATGCCCAGCGAAGACATTGTACTGGTGTTCTTCGGCGCACCCGAAGAGGTCTTTCCCGAATACCGGGGCCTTTATGAGAATATCTTCAAGACTCTGCACTCCAGCAGCGGCC
>JAKEEQ010000221.1 GCA_022616515.1 Chloroflexota bacterium
CTCACAGAGTCATCATTGTCATCAGCACGCTGGCACGTTTTTTCAACTGTTTTCGTTCTTATTTTTCGCACTTTGTGGTCTTGACATTGGGGTCAAGTATATTCATCACCGTCTTTCTTCTTATTTTTCTTGTAGCCAGCAGATTTGAAATCCTCCCGGCGAAGACCCCATTCACTGCCTGCATTCGTAACAAACTCCTTAGCCAGCCACCGATCCATATTTTTCTGAATTGCCATCTGCTGTGGATAAATCAGCAAACCCAACAAGCAATTCATAAGCAGTGTAACTTCATATTCTTTGTCTAGGTCTACTTTTCCACGAACCAGCCGTTCATACTGATCAATAATCTTGAGTGTGCGCTCAATAAAATCGCGTTCCATCTGTACATAATCTGTCATGTTCTGTCACCATTCCACCCACGCGCGCTTGATCGTTGAGCAGGCGCTGCGTGAGAGATCAAGTATATGCCGCGCTAATGCTTGTAAGTTAACCTGTTCAAAAAGCCAAACACTCGCTCGTCAACAATAATGTCACGCCGCTGTATTGCTTTCTTCAATACAAGACCCTCTAGTGAAGTACAGCGACTCAAGGCTACGTAGGCCTGCCCATGGGCAAAGGCGCCTTGGGTAAAGTCAATAATGGCTTTATCTAACGTTTTCCCCTGGCTCTTATGAACCGTGATCGCCCAGGCTAACTTCAGTGGGAATTGTGTAAACGTGCCGACAATATCACTCTGTAGACTTCGAGTTGTATGATTGATAGTATACCGAGGAACCTGCCAAGTATACCGTCCAACTTCACAGAGCTGTGGAGGCTGTCCCGCTGGCTTGGGGATACGGACTTTGATAACGTTTTCGTCTAGATCTTCTACAATACCAACCGTACCATTGTACCATCTTTTTCCAGCGTCGTTGGTCAACATCATCACTTGAGCACCGACTTTTAATTTGAGTCGCAGATCTGTGGGGTAAAAACCCCGATCAAATTGTCCCTGGATTTCGCCTTCATAGGTGCGAATAGCGCCAGGCAATTTTTCAAGGTCCTGAAGGTTTTTCGTATCAGCGCGCTGGTTCGTGGTGGTCAAAACAATGTAACCTTCGTTCGGTTCCGGCTCAAACCAAGAATTTACTCGCTGATTGAGGACAGAAAGGATTTCATCATTGGCCCGATTTGCTCGAATGCGATTCAAAATTTCAATAAAACGAGGATCACTCTGCCGAAAAATTGTCTTTAGCTTGACCAACTTTATGTCAACGTTATCAAACACATTCGCATCGAAAAAGTAGGGACTGCGATAATACTGTGAGAAATACTGCCCTTCCTCTGACTTCGTGACCACCGGTGGGAGCTGAAAAAGATCTCCAAAAAGGATCATCTGTGCGCCACCAAATGGCTGGTCTAAGCAATCACGATTGATTCTTAAAAACCTATCGACGGCATCCATCAAGTCAGCACGCACCATCGACACTTCATCAATGATGATTGCGTCGAGTGCGCAATAGATCTCAGCATGTCGTTTGGTGATATCCCCTGCAGTGATAGGACGCGCCGGAAACCTGAAGAAGGAATGTATTGTTTGTCCTCCAACATTGATCGCTGCAACGCCGGTGGGAGAAAGGACGACCACTTTCTTGGAGGTATTGGCAACGAAAAATTTGAGCAGTGTCGATTTACCTGTTCCTGCCTCACCGGTGACAAAGACGCAATCGGTTGTGTTGTTCATCAATTCTAGAGCTTGCTCAAATTCTGGTGTTCTTTCAATTCTAGCACTTTTTAGCTCCAGTTGTCCGAGTCGTTTGTGTAGCAGATCATCTGGTTCAGTTCTGACTTCGCTTGTTCTTGTGAGGAGTATGTTCTTATCGGGTGGTAGGGCATGGACTATGCGTCCGTTGTGAGCTGAATCGTAGACAATTTCGTATACAGGAGACCTTGACGAAGCCAATAATTCATATTTGCTGGCCCGCTGACTTGAACGTCTGCCCAACCAATATCCAAGTATAAAAACTGTCAGGAACGATAGCAGAAATCCTACAACGAAGGCGACAATGATCCACTCGTTCACGCTTTCATCAGTAATCATGTGAGTGAGAGAATAAAAGTCTAGATCAACATGGGCTGCTTTGTATGAGGAATTTACTCGCTGTCACGTTGTGTTCGTGAGATGCCGCCGGGCATACGATGTCGCGCCGCAAAGGCGGCTGCCACTTCTACCCTTGTTATCGCCGCGACGACAATAGTATGCCCGGCAGATGGGCTGGCAAGTGAGCGCACCCAGGCGCTGCCAGTCTCACGCAAGTAGCGTTTGACCAGGGCGCTGGAATCAAAATAGAAGTGACTCATCCCTTTGGTCCGCGCATTTCAATAATCAGCTCACTTAGTGATTGACCTTCAACACTGCTCAAGGTCTCAATTACTTCTTCCAACGTAACTGTGGATGAGGCTGCGCGTTGTTGTTCTTCAGGGCTAAGTTCTGTAAGCATCCCGCCGGCCCGCAACACAGCGATGGCCTGTTCACGCTCACTCATGTCGCTCCAGGTGGGAGATGCTTTGAGCGCGGCAATGCGTTGCTGCTGTTCTTGTGAACTCAATTCTGCTTGTACTGGAATCCCAGCGCGCGGCACGGCGAGCGTCTGCTCCTGTTTGCTGGGCGCTACGGCTGCATCCTGTATTGAACCCCCATTGGACTGCTCGTTGGCTGCTATCGCGGCTTTGGGCTTGACCAGGATGTAGTCAGCAGTGACCACCACTTCTACTTCGCCGGCATTGTGCAAATAAATTCTGGGAATCAGGACACCTTCATCGAGCACTTGAATAGGCATTACCTTCATTATTGCCTCCTCAGCTCCGTTTTTTGCGTGAGCGCGTGAAGATACAAAATATTGAAGATGATTGTCGCCACTTTTCGCCATTTCGGCAACATCGATTACGATTACGAAACTCTCTCATTCTTCTGCTTTGCCTCCCCATCGCTTCCGGCTCAAACTCCTCATGGCTCGCCTGGAAAACCAGGACCAATGCCTCAACGGATAGCGAAACTACCAGCACCACCATAAATCGCGACAAGAAGCGTCGCACGCGCATGGGAGCGCGAGTGAGAAAATCTTGTGCATGGTTTTCATGGGCGTTTCACGCTGCTACCGCTACTTCCCGGAAGCTGCGAGCTTCCATCACAGTCGGGAGATTACTCAATCCAGCCGGTAAAACCTGCTTGCATTGTCTCGAAAGAGCTGGCGTAGTTCGTGCTCTGAACAGCCCTGCACCGCCCATTCCAGCGTCTCCACCCAGCGCGGGTATTTGGTGGCCTGGTAGGCCACCGGCCAGTCGCCGCCATACATCACGCGCTCAAAGCCAAAGCTGTCGATCACATGGTCAATGTAGGGTTTGAGATCCTCCCGAGTCCAGCGTTGGTGGTCCGCTTCGGTCACCAGCCCCGAAATCTTGCACCAGACATTGGGGAGAGAAGCCAGCATTTTGATCTCTGTGCGCCACGGCTCAAAGACCTGGTGCTTGATATCCGGCTTGCCAATATGGTCAAGAATAAACTGCACATCCGGGCATTGGGCCACCAGCTTGATCGTATTCGCCAGTTGGATGTGCGAGATGCAGATGTCAAAACTGAAGCCGTAATCCGCCAGGGCCTGAACCCCTCTGACGAATTCCGGGCGCAAACAGAATTCGATATCTGGCTCAAACTGAATAATGCGCCGGACGCCCTTAATCAGCTTGTTCTCAGCAAACTTTTCCAGTTCCGGGCGGGCGCCGTCACCCTGTTCCAGCGGCGCCCAAGGCACAATCCCGGCGATGCGCGGGTCTTCTTGGGCCAGGGCCGTCACCCACGCCGCCTCTTCGCGAAACTGGGCGAAGTCCGCCTCGCACTGCAGGAAGACCATCTTCTCCACCTGCACCGGACCGCAATGGCGGTTGTAGTCCTCCAACAGATAGGGTTTGTTCAACAACGGATTATCATCCAGCCACGGGTAGCGCAGATAACCTGGGTCCCAAAGATGCAAATGTGTATCAACAATCGGAAAGGGTGGCATAGCGACTCCTTCTCATAGAGACAATACGAAACTGTGGATTGACAGCCGGTGTAGTATGAGGCTAAAGTATAGGAAAATCCTTCATCATTGTTGGGTTCGTTCAAAGATACGAACTTATGAAAGAGGTGCGTAAATGAGTGTAACCATTGCTGTTTCAGATGATGTTGCCCAACACTTAGAAACGCTTCGCTTGGGTGACGCCGACGATGTTGATAAAAAGCTTGTTCGACTGCTGGAAGCCGAATACCGCCGGCAATTGGCCCGTTACAATCTAACCAATCGGCAGTTTCAGCAGAAATACAACATGAGTTTCGATGAGTTTGAACAGCACAAAGTAACCCGACCGCGAGCATATTCTTGGGAAGTAGAATCCGATGCAATTGTCTGGGAAACAGCCATGGATGGCATCCAAACAATGCAAAGAAAACTCAACGAGTTGTTGAATGAGCTCAATTGACGAGCTACTTTAAGTTCAGTGTAGATCACGGATTTTCGGTGACAGAAAGCCTCACTCCGAACCGGCAAAAGCCGAGGTCTCGCCCAATCCCTCGCTGCCCATCCCCGTATATCCACCATCGACCCTTAACTCAGTCGCCGTAATAAAGCTGGCATCGTCGCTGCATAGAAAAAGCACCGCCCGCGCCACCTCGCGCGGTTCGCCCAACCGGCGCAGCATGTGATACTTGCCCCACACCGGCTCCCACTTCGCCCGGTCGCCCTGCGCCGCCTTTTGCACCTCCGGCGTCCAGATCCAACCAGGGCTGATGCTGTTGACGCGAATCTTGTCTACCGACAGGTCCAGCGCCATGCACCGGGTCATGGCAAGAATTGCGCCCTTGCTGGCATTATACGTCCAACGGTTGGGTTGGGCGACATGGCCGGAAATGCTGGCCAGGTTGACAATCGCCCCACCGCCGGTGCGGCGCATAGATTCATGGCATGCCTGCACCATGTTGGCATAGCCGCGCACGTTTACGCCCAGGCTGCGCTCCCACTCCGGCGTGGTGACATCCAGCCCTTTGGCAATAAAGCTAACTGCATTGTTGACCAGAAAGTCCACCCTCCCCCATCGCGCCGCGACCTCTTGGACAGCCTCACGGCAGATCTCCTGGTCGGCCACATCGACGCGCCAAAAGGCGACGTTGCGCCCTTCCGCTATGAGCGAAGCCGCTAGCTGCTCTCCACCTTCAACATTGATATCGAAGATCGCCACCTGGACGCCTTCATTGGCAAACTCTCGTACGGTGGCAGCGCCAATGCCCGATGCGCCGCCGGTGACAATCGCCACCCGTCCTGCCCAGTTCATGCAAAATCTCCTTTATCCCTGTCAGCCGAAGTACGGCGTTCCCTGGTTTTGACGATTGTAATGCGAGCAGATAGAATTCTCTAAAACCTGTTGACAATCGTGTTAAACAAGCGAATTTGCATTCTGACTGGGGTGCTGTCCAATCATACGTAGCATCGAAACGATCATAAGTGTTTGATCGAAATTGAAGGATCGAAATGCAATCAAAAACACTTGTCTCTGTAGCCACCCCTCAAATTACCGAAAGTGATGCGCAACAAATTGCAGCCGCATATGTGCTCAAAAATATTGCCGAATCCTTTGAGGTTGTTGCGGGCGCGTACTATTATAGTAAGCCTCATGATCGCAAGCTTTGGCGATTCTTTATCCGCAATGAACACGGCTCAGTGGGAATGATCATGGTCGATCCACAAACAGCCGAGGTTATGCCGCTTACCGACGACGAGATAGACATAGTACATGAAAAGGCCGCTATTCTAAACGCCCGCAAACGAGGTGTACCTGCGTTTGGCGAGGACGGCTATGTGTTATGCGAGTACGCCAGGCGACAGGCCAACCATTATCTGACAATGAATGTTGGCCTGCAAGCTACTCCTACTGACGCCGTTTTTGTGCCGCTAGAACGTCCGGTCTGGCAATTCCTGATTGAGGTGTGCCTACCCAGAACAGGAACAATCGGCGTCTTTGGCATAATTGACGTAGATGCCAGGTCTGGCGAAGTCATTTCATTAACCGACGAGCAAATTCAACAAATTTGGAGTCGAGGCAATGCTGCTGCTGAATTTTTCTCACAGAAGGCAGCGGTTTGAGTCCGACTGTCTCGCGGCATGTGCTGAAATGGCGCTGCGCCTCATCGAATTTGAAACCGCCTGGATTGAAAAAGACCAAGAGTATGCTGTCATTGGCCTGGTCGAACCGGCATAGACACAGTGACAGTACCACATGTATACTGAGCCTAAAGGGAATCAATCATTGGGCCCGCAGGCTGCGCCGGCTGCACCCTAGTAAGCTCATTTGAACGCGAATAGAGCGGATAGAACGGTCCCGGCGGGTCCACGTGCATCAGCGTCTCACCGCGCCAACGTCCGGTGCAGGAGACCGTGCGACCCGGCGATCCCACTTCATAATGGGCAGTGCGTTCCACGAGCGGGTAATGCAACGCCACCTCCTGGCCGGGTTGCAGGTCGAGTGTCACATAGCCATCATGCCCTGTCAACTCGTGGACCACAGGCCGCTCTTGCTCCCC
>JAKEEQ010000222.1 GCA_022616515.1 Chloroflexota bacterium
GGTTGTTCATTGACCTGCTGGAGCCATTTGAAGAAGCTGCCGCACAAGAACGCTTGTTGTACTATGTTTATGATGGTCACTGGAATCAAGAAGGGCAAGATTCGGCAGCACAGGTTATCGCCGATTTTATGCGGTCTCATGTTGATATTTGCCCATTGCAGTAGAGTCGGTGTGATACGTGAATCGCCTCGACGAACCAGCGTGCCGTGCTGAACCTTATGCCCTGCACGCCCGTTCTTGTTTTACAGATCGCGGACACGGCACTGCCGTGTCCCTACATTTTTCGGTGTCCTGCTCAGAAAGAGTCGTTTCAGGTGTAGGGGCGAACCTGTGTGTTCGCCCGCCAACGGGAGGCCACATAGGGTCTCAGACATCAAAATAAGCCCATTTGAACCTGCGGGCGGGTTTGAAACCCGCCCCTACGCATGAAAAAAAATGGGTTCAAACGTAGGGGAGGGTCTGTGACCCTCCCGCAAGAGTGAGGCTGAAAAATCGTTATCTTGATGCGTGAAGCCACATAGGGCCTCCCCTACAGTTTCATCCTTGATGGTGCGCGTAGCTCATCGTGACTCGGTGGTTCAATGTCCTTTTTGCGTGAGCGCGAACGCGGTGAGACAAACGGCTTTGGACAAATTATACAAGATTGTAGCGGACTTGTAGCGATATGCGGTATGATGCACAGCGCATATTTTAAACTTTGCTTAATGTTGAGGCGGGTAACTCAGGGGAAAACTAATTCTTCAAATATGATTCTTGGGAAAGTATTACGTTATGGTCGAACAAATCACCTTGAACACAATCGAGGCTATCATGAATTATCGTGTCTTCGACTTTACACACTTTCCCACACTGGCAACGGAACGACTGATGCTGCGTGAAATGACTCCTGATGATGTGAATGCGCTCTTGAAGCACTTTGGCAACCCGGAAGTGGTCAAGTTTATTGCGATGCAGCCGATTAAGACGATTGAGCAGGCTAATGAATGGCTCAAATGGATGGGCGGTTTCTTCGCGGCCAAGGATGGGCTGCGTTGGGGGATTACACAGCAAGATGGTAACTTTGTCGGTTCCGCGGGTTTGCATCGCTGGAATCGGGAAGCACACTACGCCCAGATTGGTTGTGACATCGCCTATCCTTATTGGGGTCAGGGTTACGGGCAGGAAGCCATGCGCCAGATTATCGAATTTGGCTGGGAGCAGATGAAGCTCAACCGCATTGAAGCCGATATTGTCAAGGGTAATCAACGTTCGGCGCATGTGCTGGAAAAACTGGGTTTCAAGAAAGAGGGTGTGCTGCGTCAGCGCATCCTCAAAGGCGGCAAATATTACGATGTCCATATTTACGGGCTGTTATTATGTGATTATCAGGACAACTGTTGATGCACAAACCAGCAGCGCTGCTGGCCGACATTGTGACGACTGCTGATGCTGTCTTATCCGAAAATGCGCTCAATTCACAGCAGCAAACCTTTGTCCGGCATATCCGCAATACAGCCGATGACCTGCTAACTATCGCACGCGAGATTCCGCCAACCGATCACGCGCTGCGCCAAATCGTGCCAGTTCTGGAGGACACGTTCGCCAAACCGCAAGCGGTGTTGTTTGGGTATGCACAGATGCTGCTCGAACAACCTGCTTCCTTTGGGGGTGCGGTTCTCAGCGAATGGCAGCGTGAACAGATGGCGCTCATCTATGACCGTGGTCTGGCACTGGCACAATTGACCGAACACCTCAAACAAGAAGCGGCTGCCGAACGCCGCGCCCAACATCAAGCCGCCCCGGTCATTTTCGACCTCAACATGCTTATCTACCAGAATATTCCGGTGTATCGCTACTGGTTGCGGGATGCCGCTGTGAAAATCACTGCCGAGTTTCCACAGGGACTACCCCCGGCGCTGTGCAACCCCTATCACATTGAAGCCTTTGTCCATCACACTGTTGTGACAATGGCGCGGGAACTGGTGGCTTACGGACAGATTCGCCTGTCCGGGTCATTATCCACTGACCACCAATTTGTCGAACTTGCTATATTCTGCACGGGCATCCAACTGACAGCCGACGAACTCCGCATCCTGTTCGTACAAAATGGTCGCCATATTTATCAGGAGCGCGTGGCGCAACAGGGCGGTTCAGTAGCTTACTCGCGTGAAAATGGTGTCGGTGCGACAGTCAGTTTGCGACTGCCGCTGCCTCCCAGAGTGACATCCTCGTAGGACATATTAGCGATTGGACTATTTTCGGGACTGTGCGACAATTGCTATCATGAGGCATATCGGTGTACACTAAACTATAGTAGTGAGTCAGGGGGCAATTCATGACTGATGACCTGATAGCACCGTTGAACTGGATGATTGCGATTACCGACAAATTGTTGACCGAAACTACACTCAACGATTTGCAGCGCAAATTCCTGTACAATATTTCCAATGAAGCGAACGAATTGGGCAAGCTGATTGTCACAATGGCGGATGTGAGTCTGGAACGCGCCCGACACATGATGAGCTATGAAGGGCGCTCCCATCTCACCACAATTATCGGTTATTCCGAAGTGCTTCTGGATGAAATCGAGGGCGAACTGAGCCATGAGCAGCGCGACTTGCTCCATGAAGTGCGCTCCAGCGGCAGGCAGCTACTCGTTCAATTGTCGGATATCGCTAAGTAGGGAGGCACAAATGTCATGACTCTGACCACGCAATCCAGTAGTGAATTACTTGAAGCCGCCCAATCTATCGCACAATGGACGGCTGCCGTATTACAGGATGCGCCGCTGACCAAAATGCAGCGCACCGATTTCGAGGCGGTACAAGAATACGCACAGCATTTTCATCGGTATGCCAGCGCGGAATTGTCGATTATCCAGAATTTTTCGCAAGCTGACCCCGCCGAAGTGCAGCGTGTCCGCCACCAACTGCTCAATTATCTGAATATCATCGTGGGTTTTACCCAACTGGTCGCCCGTGACCTGCCCGATAATCTGCTGTTGTATATGGTGACTGTGCGCCATATTCAAGAAGCGGGCGAATACCTCAAACAGACTGTACTGGCAATCCGCTAGAAAGCATTCATCACATCAATAGCAATCATTCTATTGGCAGCATCGTCTGCCAATTTTTCGTTTTTGGGGATATAGTCGTGTTTGACAAGGGAAAAGCTTCAACGCAAAGACGCAAAGGATGAAAGGCGCAAAGGGGTTTTTGTACGGGCGCAAAATTGGTCAGTCTCACAATTGATACGGTTTCATTCGTATCTATTCAGCTACCCGTGAGATATTTTATCAAGCGGACGTGCCGTTGCACGTCCCTACCCACAAAAATCAGGTTTGTTGTAGGGACAGCCAACGGGCTGTCCGCAAAAATTGATGGCAAGGTGAATAATTACTTTCATTCAGCGGAAGGCATGTATGCCTTCCCTACGCAATTATGAGATAGATGTAGGGACACGATATATCGTGTCCGGCGAAGCATAGCGCGATTATTGATGAGACAAATTATTAACGCAAAGACGCTAAGGATGAAAGGCGCAAAGGGTATTTTTCTATGCTAGAAAAACAGAGTTTAGACATTCTGCGCGAGGCGCTGGTTTCGCTGGAACAGGGTTTCGCTGATTTACCCGCGTATGAAACGCCGATTGACAGCGCCCGGCTACGTGCGGTCTTGCTGCAAGTCGCCGAACGGATGCGCGATAATTACCCCTATCATCACCCCTACTATATCGGGCAGATGCTCAAACCACCCCATCCGGTAGCGCGTCTGGCGTATATGCTGGCAATGTGGCTTAATCCCAACAACCACGCGCTTGATGGCGGACGGGCGAGTTCCGCTATGGAAAAAGAAGCGGTTGCCCAACTTGCAGTGATGTTCGACTGGCAGGAGCATCTGGGACATTTGACCAGCGGCGGCACGATGGCGAATATGGAAGCGCTGTGGGTTGCCGGGCGGCTGCATCCAGAGAAGAAAATTGCCGCCTCAGCACAGGCGCATTATACCCACTCACGCATTACTGAGGTACTGAAAATCCCCTTTGTCAGTGTCCCTACCGATAACACGGCCCGTATGGATGTAAGCGCACTACGGCAGTTATTGGATATGCACGATGTCGGCACCGTCGTCGTGACCATCGGCACCACGGCGACAGGTTCCGTTGACCCGCTTCCAGAAATCCTCGAATTGCA
>JAKEEQ010000223.1 GCA_022616515.1 Chloroflexota bacterium
CCGGCATGGCGGTTTGTGGTTCCGCTTATCCCCGACGCGGACGAACATGTCTACGAACTGGATTTACCGGAAGGTCATTTCCGCTATAAACGGTTTAGCAGGGTACGGTTCACCGCCCCGACCGGCGAAGACGGTCGATTGTCTCTGTTCTGGATTCTGGGTTATGGCGGCGGGATTTTCCTGCCATTTGGCGATGCCACGAATAAACACACCACCTATGGTGGGGGCCGCTATCTCTATGACACCATCAAAGGCGCTGATCTGGGGGCCAGTGCAGAAAACGTC
Source organism: Chloroflexota bacterium (assembly GCA_022616515.1). Classification (GTDB taxonomy): domain Bacteria; phylum Chloroflexota; class Anaerolineae; order Aggregatilineales; family J027; genus JAKEEQ01. Next base: position 286 of record JAKEEQ010000223.1, read on the forward strand.
GTGCTTGATTTCAATTTCGCCTACCATCCATCGTGCCGTTACAGCCCTGAATGGACATGTCCGCTGGCCCCCATTGAAAATCGCCTGCCATTTGCCGTGCCAGTAGGCGAATTACTCGGTGAGCTTCCAGTCGGACATTAAACGAGTGCGTTCTAGATAACGCTGAACCTCTTCATCGGACGTCTGCGGGAACTCGCGATACCAGCCGCCTACCGAGCGGAATGAAGGCGGTGTCAGCACACAAACAACCTCATCCACGAAGTCGGCAAACTCGGCGCAGGTTTCCGGCGAGGCGACAGGTACAGCTACCACAACATAGGCCGGGTCATATTCCCGAACGGCGTGCACCGCGGCAGCCATGGTTGCGCCGGTTGCCAGCCCGTCATCAATCAAGATGACAATTTTGCCCTCAAGTTGTGGAAAAGGGCGGTTGCCACGATATTTTACCTCGCGGCGCTGGAGTTCCTTACGCTCCTTCTCGGTGATGCGATCAATGGCTTCATCGGTAACATTGAGCTGGTTGATGACGTAGGTGTTGAGCACCCGCACACCACCGGAGGCAATCGCGCCCATTGCCATCTCTTCGTAGCCGGGTGTGCCTAATTTTCGCACAACGAAAACGTCTAGCGGTAAATGAAGCGCTTTGGCAACCTCATAGGCTACAGGTACACCACCACGTGGCAGCGCCAGCACAATCGCATCGGTGCGATCTTTAAACTTCATGAGTTTTCCGACCAGTTGTTGACCGGCTTCGGTTCGATCCTGAAAAGTAGACATATCAATACCTCCAGGTATCCTTGTTTACCTCCAGCGTAGCACTATTGCGTTAAATCCGAATAGAATGCCTGTAAATAATCTAATAGATTAGACTTAAACCGGAGCGACAATCAAGGAGTTCTATGCCATGCCACGCCTGCTTCAATTAGAGCGCAACAAAAACCTGTTTTTACTGCTCACCATCCTCATTCACAATCTGATGTATCCACTGTCTACCGGGGCCGGATTGCAGCCCGTTCTGTTTTACACTGTCTTCAGCTTTCAGTTTGTGGCGGGTGTGTACATGCTTACCACGCAGCAAGCCAGCCGTCTCATCATTCTGGTCTCCGGCATCGGGACCTTTATCTCCGGGGTCATTAACGCCTATACACCGGACACACTGGCTTTGCCCGCCCTCTACCTGACGGTCATCGTCTATGTATCTACGATGCTGGTCGTGCTGGTGAATTACATCTTCGCGGCCAGACGGGTGCTCGTAGAAGTGATTCTCGCCGCCACGTCGCTCTATCTGGTGATTGGCTTCCTCTACACACCAATTTATGGCCTCATTGAACTCCTTGAACCCGGCTCATTCACGGTATCGTCCGGGGCAGAGGTGACATGGCAACAATTGTTCTATTTCAGTTATACCACCCTCACCACGCTCGGTTATGGCGATACCACGCCGGTCACGTTCTATGCGCAGGCGTTTGCTGCATTTGAGGCCATAACCGGGGTGTTGTATACCGTGATTCTCCTCTCGCGTTTGGTGGGCCTTTACGAAGTCGAAAGGGTGGATATCACCATCCACAGCGATTAATCGTGCCGGGTGCTCTTAATACTGGTACTCTTCCCGCACGGGCGCAAAGATGTCAATCACATGCGCACCCTGTGGTCCGCCAATGGCTTTATGCTGGACATTACCGGGGATGATGTAACAATCGCCGCTGGTCAGGGTGCGGGTTTCGCCGTCAATCGTCAAGTCCATCTGCCCGCTGATGACCGTGCCACTCTGTTCGTGGGGGTGGCTGTGCATCGGCACGACGGCCCCCGGTTCCAGATTGACCACTGACACCAGCATTTCCGTCTGCCAGAAGGTGCGAATCTTGACGCCGGGTACGATTTCTCTGGCTTCACGGTTCTCGACATCACAAAAATAGCTCATGTTAGGTCTCCTGTGTTTGCAAACCTGCCAACTCGCGGTTAGGATAAATTCTGTGTCCAAACTACGCTTTGAGGAGTTGGAAGGTTGAGTCTACCCGAGTTAACCCACGAACAGCAACGTGTTCTGAAAACTGTCTACGTATTCAATTATCCGACGCCATTAGAGGGCATTCAGATGGTGCTTGATCCAGAGATTGACGAGGAGTCGGTTGTCGCCTATTTAGAAGAACTCGTGGAAATGGGGTTGATTGTACAGGATGATGATGGCTACACGGTTAGCGATAGTGTTGATATAGCCCAGGTCGCGCCATTTAAGGAAGGGCGGTCTATCTTCCGTTTTCTGAAAAAATCAAGCTCTGAAGAGATACCTCATGAACATAAGCAATTGCATTCCAGATCACGTGCTTACTGGCAGTATGTTCATATGGACACTGACGTCAATGACCTCAAATCAAATCTTTGGCTCTATGATGCAATGTACCATCTTCATTTGTTGGCTCAAAATCTGGATCTGGCCCAGAATGCAATCAACTTACATGCACAGGCGCTGTTTCATAAGAAACGCTATACGGAGATCACTGAGATTGAAGACTGGGTGAATCAACTTAAAGCACCACCATCCGAGCGATTGCCGTTTTACCAATTCTTGATTGCTGCTTTAGGGCTTATGAGAGACTACGATGGAATGTTGAATGCAGCCAAGCGAGGTTTGTCATTGGCATTAATGACAGACAATCAGCACTTTCAGATTGATTACCAGTTAAGAGTTGCCGACAGCTATTTTTATCTCAAAAACTATGAAAACGCCCTGTACGAGTACAAGAAAGTACTTGCTCAGATGAGCACTGTTGGGCATAAACTATCTCTTCATCACGGAATAGCTCGTGTATCTCTAGCCCAAAATAAACTGTTAGTAGCTGAACAACAATTGGCGATGGCATTCGCGCTAATTGCCAATCAATCTTTGTCTGTTCAAAAAAAGATCCAAAAGACTGTTGTCTGGGACGAACGCAAAAATATTGAGGCAAAAACGACCTTAGTTATTGACCTACAAAGCCAAATCTATGAAAAACGTTTTGTTTATCGGGAAATCATTCGCTTACATCAAACATTTGTTGATCACGTTCGTGATTTTAATGATTTCGAAGTGAAATCAATGTTTTTTGATAACACAGGCTATTGGTATTGGGTAACTGGAGACTTTGAGAAGGCCGACAAGTATTTTCGTGAGGCTATTGCCCACGATAAAACAAACGTTCATGCGAAAAGCAATTTAGGCTCAACAATGATTGCACAGGGCGAATTTGAGGAAGCACAGGAATGGTTAACTCAGGTTCTGCAAGAAGCTGATGAAGACGAGCGTGGACTCGCCTTACTGAATCTCGGCAAATTAAGTCTCCTGCAAAGCAATCTCACCGACACCTACAAACATTTTCAGACCATATTATCCAGTCCATATGAGGCTGATATCCTTATTGCACTAACAAAAACGTGGATGGTGGGGACTTACCTCAAAGATGACAAAGTAGCCGAGGCCATTTCAATCATAGAGGAAGTACTGAATAGTGAAGATGTCTTAAACCCAGCGGGTGGTCAGAATATCTATGGCATTGCGTTGCTGGCGAACGGTGATGTAGCGGCAGCGGCTGTAGCATTTTCCCGTGCCTCCAATATTGCTGACGAAATATTGACTGGAACCCCGGACCTGTATTGGGCACTGGATGGAAAAGGGCTGGCACTGCTAGGGCAAATAGTGTGTGAGAAGAACGCGGACAAAATCTCACAGGCGATTCCGCTCTTTGAAAAAGCACGGTCTATTGTCTCGGCGAAAGGTTATCTGATGGAACTTCGGCTGATGTTTGACCTGCTCCAACGGCACGATTCATCGGGCGTTCTAAAAGATAATCCAACACTGCAATCAACGATGTTTTAGTGAGGATTCAGTCTCCATACAATTAATACTATTCGTGAAATAATGCACAAAAACATCGGACCATGTGACATTCGTCACATAAAAAACTCGCGTCACAACAGTGGCAGGGTGAAAAGTTACATGTTACGTTTATTCCCATACTAAAATTACTGCTGTGAGCAAAATTTATGAAAAGATTGGCAGTGGTTAGCCTGCTCCTTATGGCGGGACTTATCCTCATACTCCTCGGTTCGACGGCATGGGCACAGGACGATGACGAAAAAGAATACGTCGGTGCCCGTGAATGCAGTTCGTGTCATCGTGGATTGGCCCGCAGCCACGAAGAAACAGCCCATGCGCTGGCCCTCTTCGAAACCGGCGATGACGAATTTATTGTAGCTGACTTTGACGCTGGTGAGGCCGAGCGAACCATTACCCTGCCCGGTGACGATGAAGCCCAACCCTTTGAAGCCGGTGATGCCGCGTACGTAATCGGTGTCGGGCGCTATGCGCAGCGGTTTGTCTTTGAAATTGATCGGGGCGAATACGTTGTTTTGCCCATTGAATGGGATGCGGTGGACGGCGAATGGCAGCCCTACGGCCCTGTCGAGAATTTCCCGGATGACCCCGCCTATGATTTCGGGGCAAATTGTGCGGGATGCCACACCACTGGCTTTGAAGCGCGGCGGGTGCGCTGGGAGGATGAAGGCGTCGAGTGTGAAGCCTGCCATGGACCCGGCAGCATTCACGTCGAGGAAGCTGAAAGTGCAGGCGACAGCCCCAGTGATCGCGAATTGGAAGATGTGCGCGGCGTGATTGTGCGCAGTCCGGACCCCCAAATCTGTGGGCAGTGTCATGTGCGCGGCACCGAGGTCGAGGACGGCTACCCCTTCCCGGTAGGCTACATCCCCGGCGCTGAACTGCTGGGTGAGGATAGATTTGTCCTGCCGGACACGACCGACGAAACCCACTGGTGGGCCTCCAGTCATGCGCGAATGGGCAATATGCAGTTCAACGAATGGCTGAATTCGGCTCATGCATCCGCCCTGTCAACCATGCTCGCCAGTGCTTCGGCTAAAGACGAGTGCCTGCAATGTCACAGCGGCGATTATCGCTTCACCCAAAAGACGCTGGCCGCTCATGAAGCTGATGAGCGCGAAGGCGACCCACCCGAACCGATTACCCTCGAAACGGCCCAATTCGGTGTGACCTGTACAACCTGCCACGATTTCCATGTGGAAGAACCCGCAACAGAATTTTTACTGGCCGCTGAGCCGTACACCATCTGCGTGGACTGCCACACCAGCACCGACGTGACCGAGAGCCTGCATCACCCGGTCCAGCAAATGTTTGAGGGGCAGACGCTGGTTGAGGCGGTTGAAGGCGTACCATCCACCCACTTTGCGGAAGCGGACGGACCACGCTGCACCACCTGCCATGCGATGGAACTGCCAGTTAATGACAGTACGCGGGCCAGTCATGCTTTAATGCCCGTACTGCCCGGTAATCCCGACCAGCCCAACGCCTGCACCGGCTGTCACACCGACCTTGCAGGCAACGACATGTTATTCATTATTGAGGATACACAGGCTGCCATCGGTAATCGTGTCTCGCTGGCGCAATCCCGACTGGGCAGCATTGATGTGACCACGCTGGATAGGAATGAACTTTACAATCAAGTGGCCCAGGCCATCGCCTTCGTGCAGAACGATGGCAGCAACGGCGTCCACAATTACGCCTATGCCGCTGCCCTGCTTGATTTTGCCGAACACAACCTGAGTCAGCTCAGTGTGAGCGGCGCAGTCTTCGAACCCACCGAGGCCCCGGCCCCGACATCTATACCGCCCGAACCACTCTTTGCTACTGGCGAATCAGAGGAAGTTGAAAAGGCGGGGTTCCGCCCGATTACATATGCGATGCTGCTGCTGAGCGGGCTTGCCCTCGCGGCTGTCGGATTTTTCATTTACAGGAGGCCATTGCGTGATGAATAGGCAACGAATACTACTCCTGATAATCACCGGCCTGCTGCTGACAGGCTATGCCATCATTCATGACCGGGCACATGCCGCATCGCCACAGCCACCAACGGTTGAAGATGCAGCCCAATCAGGTGATGACGAACGCGAGCCACCCTCGGATGACTACTGCCTGCTCTGCCACGAAAACACCGACCTGGAGTGGCACCTGCCGAGCGGTGAGAGCCTGTCGCTGTCCATCGACCCGGCGGTTATCAGCCAGTCGGTGCACGGTAACCCCGAAAGTCAATTGGCCTGTGTGGACTGCCACCAGAATTACCGTTTCCCGCACACAACCCCCGACGTCGAGACTCTCCGGGAATTTGTGCTGGAACGCTACGCCTCCTGTCGAAGCTGTCATGAAGAGCAGTATCTTCATGCACAGGACAGCGTACATGGCGCGGCCCTGCGCGACGGGCAGCTTGATGTCGCGGTGTGTATCGACTGTCATGGCGGGCACGATATTCAACCGCCCGACGAACCCCGCGAACGTATCTCGCTAACCTGTGGCTCGTGTCATGGCGCAATTCTTGACCTGTACAGCACCAGTGTTCACGGCGAGACGCTGTTTGCCGAACAGAATCCCGATGTGCCAACCTGCATAGACTGTCATGGCGTCCACAACATTGCCGACCCGACCACCGCCGCTTTCCGGGTACGGTCGCCGGAACTGTGCACGAATTGTCACGCCGACGAAGAGTTGATGGAGAAATATGACATCAGCACCAACATCGAGGACAGTTACCTGACCGATTTTCATGGCACAACGGTAGCCTTCTTCGAGCAGCAGGACCCGGATGTCGCCACCAACAAAGCCGTTTGTTATGACTGTCACGGGGTACACGATATTCAGCAGGTTGAGGAGGCCGATGTCCGCGAAAACTTGTTGGCGACCTGCCGCCAGTGTCACCCCGATGCCGATGCGAACTTCCCGGAGGCGTGGGTCGGACATTATGAGCCGACACTGGAGCGCAATCCCACCCTCGTCATCGCCGACACCATCTATGATGGGCTGTTACCAGGCTTCATCGGGATATTCGCGGTGCTGATTGCAACCGACATTTTCCGGCGCTTGCGTCGGCATTCATAAAGGGAGGATTCATGAACCGCTTTTCGAGATTGGAACGACTGGAACATGCCCTCCTGGTGGTGGCTTTTCTGGGGTTGCTAATTACCGGCCTGTCGCAGAAATATTCGACTTACGAAGTATCCCGCCGTCTGGTGGATTTTCTGGGCGGCATCGAGAGTGTGCGCATTTTGCATCGCGCCTATGCCATCCTTCTGATAGCCGTCGTGCTGTACCATCTGCTGATCGTAGCCCACAAGCTGTATGTCAAAGGACTTCCGGCGTCTCTCCTCCCGCACCGCCGGGATTTCAACGATGCGTGGCACTGGGCGCTGTATAATCTTGGCGTTCGCAAGGAGCGCCCACGTATGCCCTTTTTCAATTTCGGGGAGAAGTGGGATTACTGGAATACCGCTATCGGTGTGCTCATCATGCTCATCACGGGCTTGATGATGTGGAATCCGGTAGCCGTCACTCAAATATTCCCCGGACAGAGCATCCCGACCGCCCGTCTAATACATGGCGCAGAGGCCCTATTTTTGCTGGCGACGATTGGCATCTGGCATCTGTACAGCGTGTTCATCAAGCAGTTTAACTTCAGTATGCTCAACGGTAGACTGACCCATATGCAGATGGTCAGGGAACATGCCGCTGTCCTTGATGAAAAGCCCGTCACCCGCGACGCAGCCGACATGCAAGAGCGCCAGCGCAGATTTATTCCCGCTGCTACCATCGTTCTCGGACTGCTCATTGCCGGTATCGCCCTGTTTTTGAGTTTTGAAGACACGGCTATTTCAACCGTGCCGCGTGAAGAGGCACACATCTTCTCGCCGCAGATTTCAGCGGAGGAAGGCAATGCTGACGTGGGCGAATCCCTGTGGCCCACCCTGCGCTGTGCAACCTGTCATGGCGAGGATGCGATGACAAGCCTTCAGTATGAGGCTCCCCCGCTGCGCAACGTTGATCTGCCATTTGATGTGTTCTACCAGCAAGTTCGCGTGGGCGGTGGCGAGATGCCTGCCTTCAGTGCTGAGGAAGTACCCGATAACTATCTGATACATGTGTGGACATGGCTGACTTCGGCTGATGGAGATTAAGTAGAGATGCGACGCTTACGAAGATTGATTTCCAGCACATACAATTTCCGCTTTTCCGGTTACTTCCTGATGGGAGCAGGTATTTTTGTCCTGCTGATACTGGCATCGGTTCCACCCGCGTGGGAATACAGCAATTCACCGGGCTTCTGCGGCACAACGTGTCACACGATGCCCCCGGCCTTTGCCACCTACGAGGAGTCGCCGCATTCGAACGTGCTGTGTGTGGACTGCCACATCGGGCGCGACCTGATTCTGATTCAGGCTTCCCGCAAAGTAGAACATTCGCGGCTGATCTGGGCCACCGTCATGGACGATTTTGAATATCCGATTAAGACTAGCTCGATGCGCCCGGCCCGTGATACCTGCGAACACTGCCACAACCCGGAAAAATTCGCGGATGACAGTGTGCGCATTGTGGAACGTGCCGAAAACGACCGCGATAACAGCCTCTATACGACGTATCTGCTGATGCACACGGGCGGCGGTGATGAACGCACGGGCATTGCGCGGGGCATTCACTGGCACATCGAAAACGAAATTTCGTACATCGCCCTTGATGAACGCGAACAGGACATTCCCTGGGTTCAGGTCAGGTACGACGACGGCTCGGTTGTGCAGTACAATGCACTGAATTCCCCG
>JAKEEQ010000016.1 GCA_022616515.1 Chloroflexota bacterium
CATGATGTTTCGCTGCCGAGCCGAAATCCCACAGAACCGGCTCCGCGCCCTGTCCAAGTAGGGTGAAGCGCGACATTTTATCCTGCGCCCATGTGCCGATGTGCGTCGAGGTAATATATCGGATGTTCGTCATATCAAAGCACAACAACGAACCCGCCTCGGATTCTCCGAGAATTTGCTTGATTCGGTCTAGTCGTTGAGTCCGCAAGCGGTCAAAATTAACCCGCTGCTCCCAATCGACACCCATCACACCATGAGTTTGCGTTGGTTTTGGCATACAAATCTCCTTAATCTCTGAAACAGCGTGTTATGCTCGTCCGCACAGCATTTTTGCTACATTGACGACTTGCTCGGCAGTTGGCACCGTCAAATCTTCCAAGGCCGGTGAGAAAGGTATCGGTACATTCATCGCGCCCATACGCTTAACCGGCGCATCCAGATAGTAGAATGCACCATCAGCGATGACCGATGCGATTTCTGCCGTAACACCATATTGCTCATAGCCTTCATCTATTACAATCGCCCGACTGGTCTTTTTGGCAGATTCGACAATGGTTTGACCATCCAGCGGTAGGGTTGTGCGCGGGTCAACGACTTCGGCACTGATGCCGATTTCGGCTAGTTTCACCGCCGCATCAAGCGCGACATAAACCATGCTACTCGTGGCAACCAGCGAAATATCGCTTCCCTCACGTTTGATATCGGCCACACCTAACGGAATGACATATTCTTCCGCTGGCACATGCCCTTTGGTCTGATACATCATCTTGTCTTCAAAGAAGGCCACCGGATTATCGTCACGGATAGCCGCCTTGAGCAGACCTTTGGCATCATACGGTGTGGATGGAACGGCGACTTTCAAGCCCGGTACATGGCTGAACCATGTATGCAGCGATTGCGAATGCTGGGCAGCCGAACGCCGGGTTGCCCCCATGGTCGTCCGCAACACCATCGGCACTTTGAATTTGCCACCAGACATATAATGGATTTTTGCCGCTTGATTGACCATCTGATCCATGGTGAGTGTGATGAAATCACCAAACATAATATCCACCACGGGACGCATCCCGGTCATGGCAGCACCCACACCAAGACCCGTAATCCCGGCCTCAGAAATGGGCGAGTCAATCACCCGTTCCGGTCCGAATTCATCCACCAAACCGGTAAGAACCTTGAAAGCCGTCCCCGCCTCAGCAACATCTTCACCGATGATGAAAACCGTGGGGTCACGGCGCAGTTCTTCTGCAAGTGCTTCTTTGATGGCCTGTGCGAAAGTGAGAATGCGTTCGCCATTATTCGGCGTAGACATGCTGGTTAACCTCACTGGCATCGGGATAGGGTGCTGTCAAGGCTTGTGCAACCGCTGCTTCTACCTGCGCGGCTACCTGCTTATCAATACTTTCAAATAGACTGTCATCAGCGCGATTTTGTTCAGTAAGCCAATCTTTTAAGATACGTAGAGGGTCACGCTGCGTTTTCCACTCATTTTCTTCTTGCTTGGAGCGATAGTATTCGCGGTTGATATCACCGACATGATGACCATAAAACCGGTACGTGTGGCACAGCAGAAAAGCCGGCCCTCCCCCCTGACGGGCGCGTTCCACCAGTGTTTGGGCCGCTAAATACACCTCGCGTACATCCTGACCGTTGACTTCTGCTGTATGAATGCCAAAGGCTTTCGCCCGGTCAAGCAAGGCACCCGCCGTCGTCTGGCTAAAGTGCGTATATTCGTTATACATATTGTTTTCGCAGACATAGATAACGGGGAAAGACCACAGTTGCGCCATATTCATCGCTTCATACACCAGCCCTTGTCCTAACGCGCCTTCCCCGAAAAAGCAGACGGCTACCTGGTCTGTTCCGCGCATTTTGGCCGACATCGCCGCGCCCGTGGCGATACCGGCACTCCCCCCAACAATCGCGTTTGCACCTAAATTGCCTTTTGTCTGGTCGGCAATGTGCATGGAACCGCCCTTTCCACGACAGTATCCCGCTTCTTTGCCAAGCAATTCCGCAAACATCGGTTCGATTTCAGCCCCCTTGGCGAGGCAGTGTCCATGACCACGATGCGTGCTGGTAATGTAATCGTCAACGCGCAGGGCTTCGCAAACGCCAACCGCGATGGCTTCTTGCCCTGAATACATATGGGTTAAGCCCGGCATTTTTGCCGATAGGTACAATTGGTTCGCATGTTCTTCAAATGTGCGAATCTTACACATTTGCTGATACATATGAATCCATTGTTCTTGGTCAATTTTTAAGTAGTCACCAGCGGCTGTGGTTTTCTTTGTTGTCATCCCAATCCTCGAAAAGCCGACTCATTTATTCACTGATACCTGACATACGCTCTAACACCCGGTACATGATGGCGAAGTCTTTATCCGCGAGTCCCAACTCGCGTGTTGCAGTCAGAATGTCATTGGCGATGGTGGTTGTGGGTAGTGGCATGCCGAGATGATGGCCGAGTTCAAGTGCCAGCGTAATATCTTTCTGCATCATGTCAACGTCGAACCATGCCTCGTCGGGCATCTGGGCGATGAAGGGCCCGCGATATTTCATCGCAGGAGAGGCTATCGCACTGTTCAGCATGACTTCGACAGCTTTTTTGCGGGGGACACCATATTTTTCAGCCAGCAGGACACCCTCAATAAGCGTGAGAATCTGAGTCGGGATGCTGATATTGATGGCAATTTTCAGTGCCATGGCCTCACCACTCGCGCCAATATACATCACGGTTGGCCCGATGGCTTCCAGAATCGGTTTAACCTGTTCGAAGATGTTTTCGTCGCCTGCTACCATGATAGACAGTTTGCCCTGTTCAAGCGTCAGCTTACTACCCGAAACCGGGGCCTCTAACATATGTGCGCCACCTGCCGAAACTTCAACCGCGATTTCTCGAATGAGGGCGGGACTGACGGTACTCATATCAATGTATATTTTGCCGGCTCGCAATCCTGCAAGGATACCCTCGCTCCCACCGGTTACACTGAGCAGGGCATCATTGTCTGCCATGCTGCTAAAAACAATATCCGCACTCGCCGCAGCCTGTCGCGGGGTATCAGCCCAGCGCATTCCATGTTCCAGTAACCAGTCGGCTTTGGATTTTGTTCGGTTGTACCCGGTAACATGATGACCGGCAGCCAGCAAGCGTTGCACCATACGGCTGCCCATCATACCTAATCCAACGAACCCCAGCGATGCCATGCCATGCTCCTAACCACGGCGAACTGTTCAGTTTATTGAACACAATTATACAGATTTCGCAGATTCGGTCAAATATGTTAAACATTTTGCAGGGACTCTGGCAAATGCAACCATCGAGCCAAAAAATCAGAACAAGGACACTAGCGTACAAATTTAAGCCGCAAGGCGCTTATCAGATGGAAAATCCCTGCTACCATCACTTGTTTGCGTTGAACAATTCTCATCGTGTACAATTAACTGAACATTCCATGAAACAAAGAAATTGGTTCTAATGAGCAACAACGATGTTCTGAATATTGGGGCAAGACTCCGTGCAGCGAGGCGAAAACAAAAATTGAGCTTGAGAGTGCTGGCTTCCCGGGCCGATGTCAGTCCCAGTTTGCTCAGTCAAATTGAGAATGGTCGGGCAAACCCATCGGTGATGACTCTTCATAATGTTGCCAGTGCTTTGGCCGTGCCAATTACGTTTTTCTTCCCAACGCCCAACGATAATGGCACACAACCATCACAGGCCAATACGATTAGCAGTGACAAGAGCCCTAGCGAATTGCGGGCTGCCAATCAAGGTGAATTTGATGTACCGGCACAATTCCAATCCCCTGTGATTAATCCGTCTTCCCGTTTGGCGATTGAATTGATGGGCGGGGTGCGCTGGGAACGTCTGACCCCACGCGAAGAAGACAACATCCAATTCCTTGAAATTCACTATAGACCTGGGGCATCATCGGGTTCGGCGATGTCCCGTCATCAGGGGCGTGAGTTTGGTATCATTCTTGCGGGTGTATTGAAGCTGGAATTAGGGTTCGACCAATATGTGTTGAACGTTGGTGATAGCATCATTTTCGACTCGACCACACCGCACCGTCTATCGAACGAAGGCGAGGAAGTAGTGCGTGCTATCTGGATTATTATGAATCAAAGTGGCTGAAGTATCACAATTGCTGCCCCACTCGGCATCCTCCACGCCAACCACGGCGACATCAATGGAGCTTAACTCGTCTCACTCTGTTCCGTTTTCGAAGAACAGCGCCATCGTATCAGCGGGCCAATCCATTGCCCGATTTGTATTCTTCTCGACACAGGCAACGATCATGAGGCAGCGCGAAACGTTCTTACCTGCCTCGTCAACCATGCTGCACTCAATGTGTGCATCAGGGCCGCGGAATTCACGAACGAGCGACGTAATAGTGATCTCCGCATCGCCGCCGACAGACCTTAGAAAGTCGATCTCCATTCTCCTCACCCAGAGCATGAACGGCAATTTCGCCAGGGTCTTCAGATCCCAACCGATATTTTCACGCAGGCCGTCCATTCGATGATCGACATAGTAGGTCGAATAGACCGCGGTAGGCACATGATTATATGGATCGAGATCAGAAAACTTAATCCTGTGCGTAGTCTCATAAACAATTGGTGTCTTCGACATTCCACTCCTCTTTTCCTGCGTTTACCGCGGCACCATCAAATTGTCATTTACTGGAGTTTCCCGCAATCGTACATCAACACAATTGACCGGTGGTAAGCCAGCCACTCATTTGGCGCTCGATATACCGGGTCAGGACTGCTGCTAATAGGCAGCAGTCCCCTGTTTCACTCGCCAGCCCAAAATTACAGGCCACCATTTCGGGTAAAGACTGGCCTGCTCGTTTATTGCTTCGGCGGGCGCGGGATGAGCATGGGTGTCTTCTTACGATACTCCCGATATTGATCGCCGAAATGCCGCATCAGATCACGCTCCTCAAGCTGGATGGCGATAAGAATGTAGGTGGTGGTCGCAATGGCGAACAATAGATGACCAACCGTCATCGACGGGGTTGCCCAGAAGGCGATGATGAAACCCAGCATGATCGGGTGGCGCAGGAATTTATAAAAGAATGGTGTCCGAAAACCCAGTTCTGTCTGCTCCCGGTTGCGCAGGTTCAGGTACACCTGCCGCAGCCCGAACAGATCAAAATGGTTGATCATGAACGTGCCAAGCAAGACGGTCAGCCATCCAAACAAGGAGAGTCCGGTCAACAGGATGCGTCCTATCGAGTTGTCTACTGACCATACGGGCATCGTGATGGGTCGCCACTGCCAGTACAGAAGCAGTAACGCGAGGCTGGCGAACAGCACAAAAGTGCTTCGCTCGATAGGCTTGGGTACGATTTTCGTCCACCGCTGCTTGAACTCAGGCCGCGCCATCACGCTGTGCTGGATGGCAAACACGCCCAACAGCAGCACATTCACAATCAGCGCCTCAGTCAGCGGCGAGGCCACGCCCCCGACATCCACCGACTTGGGGACGACGAGGTTGCCAACAAAGCCAATGGCATACAAAAACGTCACGAAGAAAATCACATAGCAAACAAGACCGTAAACTAGCGCAAGCATTTTTCCCGGCGAGTTCGTTTGGGTTGCGACCACGGTTTGTTGTGTAACATAATCCGACATTTGCATCCTCCTTGCTTCTATAATGATTAAGGGTAAGCAGAATGCAACCGCCTGTCTCCATTCAGAAGAATGGGAGAAGGCTGTGAAAAGCATGGAAAAGTCTGGTTGGATAGAGTAGGATGGTGTGGTAATTGCTTTACGTTCACAGGTAAAGTAAATATTTGGGGACGGAATCATGGAAGGAAAAGAGACGCGACCAGATCAATTGACTGAACGCGAAAAAGAAATTCTAGAGCGCCTGTCAGCCGGGTTAACCGATCAGGAGATCGCCGCCGAACTCTTCCTCAGCCTGAATACCGTCAAGTGGTACAACCGTCAGATTTACAGCAAACTAGGGGTCAGCAACCGGACACAGGCCATCAGCAGCGCGAACAATTCGGCGAGGTCAATAGCGGAGCAGCACATTCGATTCTGTTCCTCACCGGATGGCGTTCGTATTGCGTATACCACGACAGGTAAGGGGCCGCCACTGGTTAGAGCCGCCACATGGCTTACCCACCTCGAATTCGACTGGCACAGCCCTATCTGGCGACACTGGATTACACAACTCTCACGCTACCATAAATATGTCCGATACGATGAACGAGGTTGTGGTCTTTCCGACTGGGATGTAGATGACTTCTCACTCGATGCCTGGGTACGTGATCTGGAAACAGTGGTGGACACGCTAGGTCTGGATCGCTTCCCGCTTCTTGGACACTCTCAAGGCGCAGCCGTCGCCATCCAGTACGCTGTACAGCATCCTGAAAGAGTAAGTCACCTTATTCTCCTGGGATCACTCACTTGCGGCCTACTCAAGGGGCGATTGACTCCGAAGAAGCTTGAAATTGCCGATACCCTTATCAAGCTCATGGAAATAGGCTGGGGGCGCGACAACCTGCCTTTTCGTCAAGTGTTTACCGCTATGTTTGTGCCTGAAGCAACGAGCGAACAGATGCGCTGGTTCGATGATCTGCAACGTGCCTCCACATCCCCGGAGAACGCCATCAAGTTTGAGCAAACATTTCATCTGATTGATGTAACCGATTTGGCCCGCAAGGTGAACGTCCCTACGTTAGTGCTTCATGCGCGTCAGGATAGTTTAATTCCATTCAAGAAAGGACATGAACTGGCGACATTGATTCCCGGCGCACATTTCGTTCCGTTGGAAGGGAAGAATCACATTTTGCTGGAAGACGAACCCGCTTGGCCGAAATTTGTGGCCGCTTTACGCAGTTTCCTCAGCGATGATGGCTAACCGTGGGTATAAAGCCATTCTGGTCATGCGACGCTCGTTTTATGGTCACGCATGGGGATGAGCGTACTTTCCGGCAGCAAAAGAGGAAGCTGGTAGGCCATACACTCACACCTCCTGAAACAAGATGCCGCTGAAACGCTGGAGGTCGCCGTTGTCCAAAAATCGTACCCGGCAGGTATGAATGCCGATGCGGTACGGGCGCATGTTGTCACACAGCGGAAAGGCGATGACGATACACTTGCGGCGTGGATTGATGGTGGATAGCCCGGTGATGTGTCCGACTACACGGGTCTAGGCAGTTTCGAGTGATGGAAATTCGCAATTGGTGTTAGTATAGAATTGCTCCACTTACAGAAGGATGAACAAATGGCAGCGAATCGGCGGCTTGCGTTGATGATTGATGGCGACAATGCCCAGGCGGAACTGCTGCCTCAGATACTGGCGGAGGTGAGCAAGTACGGCACAATGACCATTCGCCGCGTGTATGGGGATTGGACTACAACCCAACTGAGAAGTTGGAAAGAGGTGTTACACACCTATGCCCTGAAACCAGAACAGCAATTCAGTTACACGTCGGGCAAAAACGCAACCGACAGTGCCTTAATCATTGATGCGATGGATATCATCTACACCGCAGGCGTTGATGGACTCTGTATTGTCTCCAGTGACAGTGACTACACTCGTCTGGCAACTCGCATCCGTGAAAAGAACTTGTTTGTGATGGGCATTGGGCGAAACACGACACCGCGGGCGTTTGTCCACGCCTGTGATGTGTTTGTTTATACTCAAAATCTGCAATCAGTTGCCGATGATTCCAAGACTGAGCTTTCTGTGCCTATCGCTGTCACGGAAAATGCAGTTGCCCAAGGAGGTGATGATCCAACCAATCTCGCTCCCTTGGAGCGATTGTTCCTAACTGCTTTTGACTCAGCAGTCCAAGATGACGGTTGGGCGCACCTGGGAACCGTGGGCGGCTTCCTGCGGCAGCTTGATCCTGGATTCGACCCGCGCACTTATGGTCACAAACAGCTTTCGCAACTGGTTCAGGCTTTTCCCGACTTCTTCGAAATACAGAAACGAGCAAGCAAAGGTGGAAATGAGGTCATCTACATTCGTCTCAGAGGAGACCCTCAATCTGGAAGATAGACTTGCAGTTCATCACGGCAGATCGGCGCTGACGTAAGACACAAACGGTGTACAGACTCTCATCAAGTCCCCATCAAACAATCCAAAACGATTTTGTTGAGGAACAGCAGTAGTGCCGGTTTTTTTATTCTGCCTCTTTAGGTTTGTCTGGCACAGCACTGTGGTACCTCTCCAAGATCGCTCCATTCATTTGAAAACTGAGTCGTTGTTATCAGGCAGACACCGGAACTCAGATATCTCTGTAAGGTGAGGTAGGGAGATTATCTGCCAATTTAAGGTACTTGCAAGATGTGCAAGGGTACATTGAAATTATCAGCAATAATGTTGGTAGTTGCGGTGTCAATCCGGGGGTAAATCAATGACCATCCTTCTCCAACCACAAAGTCAAAATCAACTTAATCTTGTTACCAAAACACAGCCGAGCCAAGTTGCATTTAACGACACCATTACACCGTACAGCCCGCCGCAAGCGCTCCATTACCCCCTTTTAGCCTTGCTCTTGGATAGCACGCATCAGGATGTGGAATATATTAGCAACTATTCCTTCCTGCTGGACATACAAATTCTGTTGATGACCATCCAGCCTTGTTGAAGGGCAAGGGTGCCTTCTAAAACTCCTCCGGGGGCACCCCGATTTTGATTCGCCGCAAGTCACCATTTTCCAATTCAAGCCGGGTCTGGTACAAAGCTATCATCTGACCGCATATTAGCACGCCACCACCATGCCGACAATAACGAAAACAGGTACAATAAGGGGCATGGACATGAACGACATCTTGCAGGAACAACTTGCTTACTACCGCGCCCGTGCTGCCGAATATGACGAGTGGTTTTATCGGCATGGGCGCTATGACCGTGGCGCGGTACTCAATCAACAGTGGTTTGCCGAGGCTGCACAGGTTCGGCAAGCACTCCATCAACTGCCGCCACAGCCCTCTATCTTGGAACTCGCGCCCGGTACGGGCATCTGGACGCAGGAACTCGTCAAGCTAGGAGAGCGCATTACGGCTGTTGATGCCTCGCCGGAAATGGTGGCGATTAATCAGGTCAAGGTGCAGTCCGATGCGATAGAATATATTCAGGATGACCTCTTCGAGTGGCACTCCCCACGGCAATACGATATGGTCTTTTTTGGTTTCTGGTTGTCGCATGTGCCACCGGAAAAGCTGGCGGGCTTTTTGGCGATGGTTTCGGCAGCGTTAAAACCGGATGGTGTGCTTTTTATGGTTGATTCGCGCCGCGAACCCACTTCGACAGCCGACAACCATGTGCTGCCCGATGAAGGCATACGCCACGAGCGCAAACTCAATGATGGCAGCACCTATCGTATTGTGAAGCTATTCTACGAACCGGAAGCGCTGCAAGCCGCGTTTGCAGAGGCGGGTATAGCGCTCTCGGCACGCTTCACCGAGACATACTTTATTTATGCACAGGGCAGGAAAGCCTAATTATGCTGTATCGCACGCTCTATCTTGTACGGCATGGACAATATGATACCGCAGCCACGGTGACCGATGGCGGCAGCCTGACCGACCTCGGCAAAGTTCAGGCCGAAGCCGCGGGCAAAGCGCTGGAAGATATCCCTATCAATATGATTTATGCCAGTACCATGGTGCGAGCGATTGAAACCGCCAACCTCATCGCCAACATTGTCCGGGCTGATTTCTTGGTGACGGACTTGCTGCGCGAGGCTATCCCGTCAATACCGCCGCGCATTGCCGAACATATCCTTGCTATGATGGAGCAAGACCCGGATTTCACCCATCAATCCATTTATGACGACCAGAAACGCGCCGATGAAGCCTTTGAACGCTACTTTATCGCGCCCGAAGATGAAGATGAGCATGTGGTATTGTCTTCACACGGCAATATTATCCGTTACCTGACCTGCAAGGCGCTCGGCGTGAATGTGGACACATGGGCGAAAATGAATATTAATCATGGAAGCATCACCACTATCACCGTGGACGAACAGGGCTTGATGCGGCTGGTTAATTATAACGAAACCGGTCATTTGCCGCGTGACATCCTGACGGATTAGCCGTCAGCTATCAGCCGTCAGCATTTCAGCAATCAGCTTTGAGCTTGAACTCTGGAACACATTCGTTCGGCACGAGGCACCAAGCACTAAAAACCAACAACTATTGTAGAATCTCGAAAGTATGTGCAGAATCGAACCACGAAGGACACAATAGTTCCAGTTCAAAAATCCCTTTTCATCCTTTCATGCTTCCATCCTTTGCGTTAGGCTTTTTCTTTTTTCCTTTGCGTTAAAAATCAGCAGTCAATCGACAATCGCCACACGCGGGAAAATATCCAGTACATCGTCTTTATGGGATAATTCCGTCCCCTGATTCATGACCGCTGCCGAACCCGCCGCAATCCCATAACGCAGCGCTTCACGCAGGGTATAGCCGGCTGCCAGCGCCCATACCATCCCGCCAACCATGCTATCGCCCGCGCCAACCTTACTGCGAATTGGTACTACCGGGGGTCGCATCTTGACGGCATCATCGGTGCTGATGAGCATGGCCCCGCTGCCGCCCATCGAAATCACAAACACTTCGGCCATGCCGCCGCGAATCATGTCCTGTGCTATCGTGGTCAATTGTGCCTCGCTGCGAAATTTCTGCCCGGACAGGATTTCGATTTCGTGCAGATTGGGTTTCAGCAAAAAGACACCTGCCTGAGCGCAGGCTGCGAGTGCCTTGCCCGACGTATCGACAATGACACGGCTGCCGCTGTTTTTGGCACGCAACGCGACTTGTTTGTAGAAGTCATCCGGTATCCCCGGCGCGAGGCTGCCGCTGGCAACAATATAGTCGGCCTTGTCCTCAAATGCTGCTTGCAGACAGCGCTGCCATTCGTCGTCAGTAATGGCCGGCCCCGGCATCCCGAAACGATATTGCAGCGTAGTTGTGGTCTCAAACACGGTGAGATTTTCGCGGG
>JAKEEQ010000224.1 GCA_022616515.1 Chloroflexota bacterium
AGCGACGGCAGGCAAGCAACGGCCTCCAAAGCCACTCTGTAAACTTACAGTGTGCCACACCTGCGGAGAATGGGCCAATCGGCGCGCCTGGGTTTCGCCGCCCATCAGGCCAACGAATTTGACGCCATATTGATCGCACACGGCTTTGAACCCGTGCATTACCCCACCATTGCCATTGGTCCCCCCGATGACCCCTCCGACCTAGACGCCAGTATCGAGAACGCGCTAGAAGGCGAATATGATTGGCTCGTTTTGACCAGCACCAACACGGTTGATATTTTGCATGAGCGGCTGTTGGTAAATGGTTTTGCGGCGGATGCCTTGCGGGGAATTCAGGTCGCGGCGATTGGTGCGAAGACTGCCGAAGCAGCATCGGAACTGCTGCATCTTGAGGTTGATTTGCTGCCGGAGACTTTTACCAGTGACCATCTTATTGAGGTCTTGGCTGAAATGGACGGCATTCGCAAAGCGACCATCTGGCTGCCGCAGTCAGTCCTCGCCAAACCTGACCTTGCCGACAGCCTGCGTCACATTGGCCGTGAGGTGATTGCCGTGGATGCTTATCAAAATACGCTGGCGACCGGCGGCGATCCCATCCGCCCTCAACTGGACACCATCGACGCCATCACCTTTACCAGCGGCTCGACTGCCCCAAATTTCATCAAACGCCTGCACATGGAAGGCGGCGACATCAGTGAACTGGACGGCATTGTGATTGCCTGCATCGGCCCCAAAGCGGCCAAAGTCGCCATGCAGGAGGGCCTTGATGTGCACGTCATCCCCGACGAGCACACGCTGGAGGGGATGGTCGTGGCACTGCGGGGATATTTTGCAGAGCGGTGAATTTAGCGCGACAGTATCCCGCGAAGGCAAATACACAGGACACTCGGTTCGTTGCTAACCCGTGTTATTTTTAGAGCGTATCGTCCTGCAAATATGCCCACAACCGCTCAATCAGGTACGTGGACATATCATCGGGGTGCCAGATTCCTTCCGCGTGAAGTGCCCTGACCAGTGGCTCATTACGTCCCCAGAGTCCCAATCCATTGCGAATCCCGGTTCCGTAGAAATGATGAAGCCCGATTAGCTCATGCCGTTTCATGTTCTTGAGCTTCTGCCGGTTCTCCTTGTCAAGATTGTCCAACATCCACTGGAGAGCGCCGTCAATCGTTTCCGGTAACGGTTGATTATTTTTAGACATCCGGTACTCCAATTCTCACAAGAAGGTTTGCAACTATCAACGCCCACATCGTCCGAATCGCACATCCGGCAGTTCCCGCAGTGTAGCGGCAGCCATCTCAGCAGTGATGTCACGTTGGGGTGTCGCCAGCAGTTCATAACCCACCATGAATTTACGCACGGTAGCACTGCGTAACAGTGGCGGGTAAAAATGCAGATGCAAATGCCAGTGTTCGACATCCGGTGTATTGACGGGAGCCTGATGGATGCCCATGCTGTAGGGAAAACGGGTTCTGAATAAATTGTCGTAGCGGATGGTCAGGGTAGACAGCGCCTGCGCCAGACTATCGCGTTCGTCGTCGCTTAGCTGGTGGAGGAGCTGGACAGGGCGCTTGCTGATGAGCAGTGTTTCATAGGGCCATATTGCCCAGAACGGCACAACGATAAGCCAGTGCTCATCCTGCCAGACAACGCGCTCCTGCCGTTTGATTTCCTCAGCCGCAACATCCGCTAACAGGGTACGTCCGTGCTCGGCAAAATAACGCCGCTGGGCGGTATCTTCTTTGCGGGGTGCTTCAGGCACGGTTTCGTTGGCCCAGAGCTGCCCGTGTGGATGGGGATTGGAACTGCCCATCATCGCGCCGCGATTTTCAAATATCTGCACATAATGCAGCCAGTCATTTTCCGCCAATTCAAGCGTCTGCTCCGCCCATAAATCGACCACGCGCCGCACGTCAGGCACAGCCATCATCGCCAGTGTGAGATCATGGCGCGGCGAAAAACAGATTACGCGACAGATACCACGTTCTGGCTCACTTCGCAGCAGCAGACTCGTATTTGCCGGGGCATCTTCGCCAGATAATTCGGGCAGCAAGGCCGCGAAATCATTTTCAAAGACAAAGGTGGTGGCGTAATCAGGATTTTTTACGCCACCGGCCCGGCTGTTACCCGGACACAGATAGCAGGTGGGGTCGTACTGCGGCATATCGTCGGGGGGCAAATTTTCGGTCTGGCCCTGCCAGGGACGCTGGGTGCGGTGGGGGCTGACGAGAATCCATTCATCCGTCAGCGGGTTGTAACGGCGGTGGGGTGTTTCCGCGTACATCTTGAAATTCCAATCCAAGTTCGGCTAAGCGCGTCTGTAGATTGTACATATCGATTGGCCCCACGACCACATCAAACACGCCGCCCTGCTGGTCAATGAAGTAGGTCGTCGGCACGACCGTTCCGCCAAAATGGGTGTTAAAGACAGCGCCCTGCGGATCAACGACCATCGGGAATTCAATACCAAGCTGATAGGCTAAAATGCGTGTTTCCTGTGCTAATTCGCTGACATTGACGCCCAGCACCAGCAGGTCGTCACGGTCGGTGTCGGCATAGATTTCTTGCAGCACGGGAAATTCAAAGAAACACGAACCGCAGCCAATCGTCCAGAAATTCAGGACAATGATTTTGCCGTCGAGTTCGTCAAGGCGATACTGGTTGCCGTTGATGTCGGTGATGGTAATGGGCGGGGCGGGCTGTCCGGCTTCGAGGAGTTGGGCACTGGATGGGTCCACATCGTCGTTGATGCGCGTCACGCGGACATTGCGCGGGGTTGATGCAAGCGTTGGCACAATCAAGGGTGTGGGTGATGGCGTCGGGGATGATGGGATGGTTGTGGACGTGGCGGTGGAGCGATCACCGACGACACGAACGCGGGGTGTGGGGTCTGAACCGGCTGCCCCACCACAGGCCGCTATCAGCAAGGCTACAATGATGAAAATTCCGAATTGGCGCATGTTTGCTCCTCATCCTGAAATCCACTGATTGATGCCGTGCAAATTTACCCCACCCTGACCCTCCCCTACACACGGTTCACAGGAGGTCATGCTGAGTCCGCATAATCCAATGGTTTGGGATACTTTTCCCGGCGGACGCCCCGTTGGGCGTCCCTACGAAACACCGACGACCGTGTGTAGAGACGTGCAACGGCACGTCCTATATTTATGGACGCATTGATATGCAAAATGCTTCCTAAGCCAATACTTACTGACTATGCAGGGCAATTTGGATAATCGCCGCTGCCTGCTCGACTTCTGACGGGCGGATGGTGTGTTCAGAGCCGGATTGGATTTGCAGCGTCACCTCTGCGCCGAGATTTTCGAGCGCGTTGGCGGTTTCCTGAAGCTGGTCCGGTGTCACCCAGGGGTCTCTATCGACGCCGCCGATGAAGACGGGCGTGCCATCCAGCGACCCGTTGTAATCACGCGGCGTGTCCGCTGGTCCAAGCAAGGCACCGCTCAACACAAGCAAACCGCCATAACGCCGGGCATGGCGGGCGGCAAACTCCGTCGTCAGGCACGCGCCCTGCGAAAAACCACCGAGAACAATCTGCTCCGGGGGAACGCCTTCGGCTTCAATCTCAGCGACCAGATGTTCAAGCGTTGCCATTGCCGATGACAGGTAGGGTTCATTGTCCTCAAACGGTGCGAAGCCGGAATTGGGATACCAGGTGTTGTTAGCGGCCTGCGGCATTACATAGGCAACATCCCCGGTCGGCAGTTGGCGGGCCAGTTCCTGTATATCCTCCGCCGTTGCGCCGCGTCCATGAACCAGCAGCACCGCCACTCTGGCATCATCGAGACTCGCGCCGAGGGTCAACACAGGTTGATCTTGGTGGATGGTCATGATGGCATCTCGATTGGCTTCAGGTTAGCTTCGATTTGTTCGCGGCGCGGCTCAAGAAACGGTGGCAGCGCCAGACGTTCACCCAGCGTTTCGAGGTCTTCATCGGTGGCGAAACCGGGTCCATCCGTCGCAATCTCAAACAGGATGCCGTTGGAGATGCGGAAGTAGATCGACTTGAAATAGTAGCGATCAATGAAGCCGGAAACGGGCAAGCCAACGCTGGTCAGGCGGTTATGCCAGTATTCTTGCTCATCTTCATCCGCAACGCGGAAGGCAACATGATGCACCCCGCCTGCCCCTAACCGGGTCATTGGCTTATCCGGCTCTTCGACCAGCCACAATTCGCGTCCGGGGCCGCCCTCACCGATGGTGTAGATGATGGCTTCCTGCCCTTCGGGATAGGTGGCCTGTTGTGTTTTCTCAAACGACAATAGCTGAGTGAGAATCGGCTCCACGTTTTCTAGCTGCGGAACGGACAGCATAATCGCGTAAAAGCCGCGAATGGCATGTTCGGTGGGGACATCACTCTCATCCCAGATTTCGCCCTCATAGTCCGCCCCCTGATCATTAACCAGAATCAGGCGCTGGCCTTCCGGGTCTTCAAAGCGCAACACATCGCGCCCGGCGAACTGCTCAATGCCGTGATGGGTGACACCGAACTCATCAAAGCGCAGCACCCAGTATTCCAGCGCATCACGCCCGTTGACGCGAAAGGCGGTGGTCACAATGCTGTCGGTGCCGCGCCGGTCGTTGCCAATCATAGGCCAGTCAAAGAAGGTCATGTCGGTTCCGGGGCTGCCGATTTTGTCGGCATAGAACAGGTGATAGGCGCTCACATCGTCCTGATTCACCGATTTTTTGACCAGACGCAGGCCCAGTACGCGCGTGTAAAAGTCAGCATTTTCACCGATTCTGGCCGTTACCGCCGTTACGTGATGAATTCCGTTCAGGTGCATAGTTACCCTCCTGTTGCGATGATTCGTATTCGTTTCAAATTAAATTCTTGCTCCCCAAAAATAGTTTGATATAAAATAGTTAAACATTAAACGATTTAATCGCTATCAGTTTAGATGAGTTCATCTTTCCAGTCAACAGCATACAGATTAGAAATCTGTAAAACCGGAGCAGTCCATGCCAACCAAGTACAAAGGAACACCTGAAGAAGTACAGGCACTGGATACCTACATCAAATTGCAGCGGGCAACGGAAACATCCATGTCGCGCACGACCGCCCATCTGAGCAATTTTGACCTGACGACCAGCCAATTTGCCGTGCTGGAAGCACTGTACCATCTGGGTACATTGTCGCAGCGTGATCTCGCGGAAAAACTGCTCAAGAGCACGGGCAATATGTCCAGCGTACTAAAACATATTGAAAAGCGCGGCCTCATCTCCCGTGAGCGCAATGAAAATGATAATCGCTATATGCGCGTTTGTATTACCGGCAGCGGGCGGACATTGATTGACAGCATGTTCAAGGAGCATGTCGCCGGAATCGTTGAGGAAATGAGCGTTCTGACGTCTGAAGAACAGGCAGAATTGGCCCGGCTTTGTCGTAAATTGGGACTACGTGAAACATAAAATGGCGGTAACCCTTTGACTGACCGGGTGGTTGAGGGGTGTTGTGTTTCTTTCATCGAAAAAGGGTACTCCCACCAGCTATGCAGTGGGAGTATTGTCGCGGTCGACAGCCCGATGTAGCTGTTCATCATCACAGCGAACCGGGACAAAAAACAGGGTCGTTATCCATCCCCTACGCCGGGCGAAATGTGTATCGTCTGCCGTCCGGGCCGGTCACAGGTCCACACAATGATCTGCGGGTTATCGGTCTCGCGCCACTCGCCGCTCGACACTTCAACCTGATGGTCATAGCCATACCAGATAGCAGGCACGAAAATCAGCGTTTCGCCGCTGCCGTTGCAATCAATCTCGGCCTCAAAGACCGCCGTCTCATAATTAAAATGCCGCTTCAGGAGTGTTCCCGCCGCCACCTGCACATGGGGACGACAGAATCCGCGAACGGCCCGCCCACCGCTGTCGAGATTGAACTCATCAAACTGCTGGTCGCGGCTGAATATGCTTAAATCCTCGCCGTTCCAGTTATCGCCCCAGCGGTTGGAGTTATCCGGCGTGTAATTCCACTGCGTTGAATGGACCAGATGCAGGTCCATCGCATCATAATACATGCTCAGGGCCAGTTCGTGAGCCGAGAAGTCTTCCGTCCGAAGACCATATTGATCGTTGATGTCATAGGACAGGCCGAATTCGCCCACCAGCGTCGGCACACCGTCCAACGCCTCCATTGACGTGTTGACCAGTGAGCCAATCCCGTCATTAAACAGTGCCCGGACATTTCCGCGACCTTCAATGATCACACCCTTTGGGTAATCAAGTCCATGATTTCCATCAAACCGGCGTGAGAACAGCATGAACGCATCGTACCAATGTCCGGCATTCACCAGCCGATCCAGCGGCGCATCAATCGGGCGCAGGCGATGAGTTTCGGTGGGGACCGTTTCCATGAAAAACATGGCGTCTGGGTCAATGGCGAGAATGGCGTCGGCATATTTTTGTGTAAAGGGTAGCAGGCCATCTTCCAGAAAATCGGCATTGGCAAAATAATCATCGTGCAGGGCGACTGGCTTACCGCCTTCCATGCCCCATACGCCGAGGTCCCACCACAGGTCATTTTCCACCCACGCCGAAATGCCATCGGGATTAAGTGTCGCTGTTCCGGCATCGCCCACATAGCGGTTAAAATTCTGGTCGAAAGATACCAGTGGCGCTTCAACCGTCATCCCGCCGCCCGCTGCCATGGCATTCAGGGCAGAGAGTTCGGCCAGACCCGGCGGAAAACCGTTGTATTGATTGAGGCTCGGCAGGCCAATAAAACCTTTGCCCGGTTCATTGAGCGGGCCATAACCCAGCACATGCGGCATATTTTTCAGCCGCTTTGCGACCTGCTGCATTGCGGCAATAAAAGCATCCTGCAAATAATTTTGAATGGGTATGCCATCCACCTGCAAATTGGGTGCAAAACGGTCTCCGGCAAAAAACAGCGTAAACATAGTGGCGCAGGCCAGCCGCGAATAATTGTCTACCCAGACCATGGTCGGGTAGTCAGGATAGCGGCGCTGCATGGTGATGGCGGCTTCGCTTGCATCCAGACGACTGATGTCGAATCCAGCGGCCTCCAGCGTCCAGCCGGGCGCACCATCGCCACCTGTCATGCGACTCCAAACATCCTGATGGGGGTCGATAAGCACGTAAAAATCGTATTCGCCTGCTAACGCCACCACTTCGGCGAAATAGTCGAGATACGCCTCATCATACTGCCCGCGCCCGGCATGCTCAATAGCCTCCCATGTTGTCAAGAAGCGCAGTGTGTTAAACCCCCAGTGCTCAAGGCGCAAAAAATGCTCCTCCGCGTCTTCCAGTGAAAAAGGCCGCCCGACAAACGACACCTCGCGGTGGCGGCTGAATGTATTGGCAATGTGGCTCGGTTCATCCAGTGGAGTCTTGGTGCTGCCACTCAGATTGACGCCGCGCAGATGAACCGTTCGCCCTTGATCATCGAGAAACTGCGTACCCTGTATTTGTAAAGCCTTTGGCATGGATCATCCTTTCAAGTTAATCAAATAATACTGGCAGGTGGTGCCGACGATTGCCGAACCATGAGTTCAGTTGGCATCAACACCGGGTCAGGAATTTTCCCATCTAGCATAGCAAATAGCATTTCCGTAGCCGTTTGGCCCAGTTCCGGGGCGTGCTGGCTGACGGTGGTCAGCGGCGGCGCAATCAGGGCCGACAGGGGGATGTCGTCGTAACCACAGACCGTGATGTCGTCCGGAACCCGCATCCCGCGCCGGTGGGCTTCCTGTATGGCTCCAAACGCCATGCGGTCATTGATGCACACCACCGCGGTTAGCTCTGGATGGGCTTCCAGCAAGTGGGCCATCATCTTGGCCCCGCTGCGAATGGAGAAATCACCATCAACCTGCGCCGTGACCTCCACGCCAGCGTTTCCGGCACAGTCCGTCATGCCTTGCAGACGCTGCTGCACCGATAGATGCAGTTCGCAGGGAACCGTGACGATGCCGATATAGCGATGCCCCAATGCGATGATGTGTTCCATCACCGAATGTCCACCGCCATAATCATCACTGCGGATGTAGACATCATGTTCGCCGTAGCCAATCGACACTGCCGGGACATTAAACTGCCGGGTAATTGGCAGCACTGATGAAATGGGCACGTTGTCCAGCGCGACAATACCTTCCAGATAACCGCTGCGAATCAGGCGCTGGTAATTTTCATCAGGGCCTTCAGCCGTCAGGCGCGGGGTGCTCAGCAGCAGGTTATAGCCGCGTTCGCTGCACTCGGTTTCGATGCCGACCAGAATATGCTGCATGAGGGGATCGCTGGAGATGGTGTCATATACATACGGGAAAACGACCGCAATGATAAACGTCTTCCCCGACGATAAGGCACGCGCCGCCAGATTGGGCACATAACCCAACTCCTCAACCGCCTGCATCACCTTTTGACGGGTTTCTTCGGTGAAATAGGGCGTATTGGATAGCACTTTGGATACGGTCGCGATGGAAACACCCGCCCGTTTGGCGACTTCGGTTAGCGTTGCCATGAGCTTATCCGAAACAATAGTTAAGCGTTTAACTATATTAATCATAACGCAGTTTGAACAAAAAGCAAAAATTTCTTGAAATAGCGGGAAAGTTACGAAAAGATCCCAGGCATTGTTTATGGGAATAGAAAAGGCCAGTACAGTTGGGATTGTGTACTGGCCTTTAATAACCTGTGATGCCGATACTGCTAAGCAACGGTGGCGAACTCCTTTTTCTCATTGCTGGTGATTTGAAGAATTTCGGCCTCGGTATGCTGCGCTTTCATATGTGCCATCAGTCCGGACAAACTTCCGCAATTCTTGCCGCAACATGGACATTGACTCAATGAACCGGTCATCATACTCTCTCCCTTAATGAGTTAAACGATTCACCATTAAACCATATTGTAACCTGAATCTATTTTAATACAAACTTAATGTTTCCCCAAATTTACAGAATGCAATTGCCTCAATAATTAAACCCGTCTTTGAAAACGTTTGGTGGTAGGGTAGACTCGCCTTCGAATGGTTGAAACAGTTGAGATAACACATGCCCAAAATTTACGACATTACCCGCACTGTCACGCCCACCACTGCTGTGTGGCCGGGCGATGGCCCGATGGCTTATAGCTGGACGGCGAAAAAAGTGGATGGTTCATCCGTGAATCTGGCGCGGGTGGAAATGAGCTGCCATACCGGAACGCATATGGATGCAACCTATCATTACGATGACGCGGGTGTTCATCCTGCCGCGATGCCGCTGGAGAGTTATATTGGACGGGCATACGTGGCGACAATTTCGCGCGAGACAGGTGGCATCACCCCTGACGATTTGCCAGACGGCCTGCCGCACACACTCCAACGCATCCTCATTCACAGCCGCTACAGCGATCTACCGGACGATGTATTTGATGAGAACTTTCCCTATCCCACCGTCGAGTTGATCGACTGGCTGGCGACCCGTGGCTGTCGCCTCTTCGGGGTCGATATGCCTTCCGTAGATGCCTTCGACAGCACCGACTTGCCCGTTCATCACAGGCTAAAACATCACGATATCGCCAATCTGGAAATCCTGACCCTCAAAGATGTGCCCGACGGCGAATATGAGTTAATTGCTCTGCCCCTTAAATTAGATTACGTGTGTGGGGGACCTGTTCGCGCGATTTTGAGAGAATTAACGTGATGGATTTTTCGATAGACGAGCAGATGGTAGTCTGCATTTCACGGCAAGTTGAAGATGGCGAGATTCTGGCACAGGGCATCGCCACGCCACTGGTAATGGCCGGATATATCCTTGCCGTCGCGACTCACGCGCCCAATGCCGTGTTTGCATCCGCTATCGGGCAGGGATTATGCTACGGCTGGGGACCGCTGGGTGTGGCGACCATCGAAAACATCGCGCTTGGAAATGCTGTGTTGACGATGGGTTTTGTCACCATCGCTGTGGATGTCCTGCCTATTATTCGCCCCAAAGAGTTCTTCCGCCCGGCTCAGATTGATGCCGCCGGGAATTTCAACAATATCGCCATTGGCAAGGATTATCAAAAGCCGCGCCTGCGTCTACCGGGAACGGGTGGCATCCCTGACGTCTCAATCAAATCGAATGACACCTGTTTTTATGTGCCGCGTCATTCACGGGTGACATTTGTCGAGAAAGTCGATTTTCTGAGCGGGATGGGTTATCACCCGGCACGGACGCGCGGCAGCGGCCCGATCTATCTGGTTACGGATCTCGGCCAATTTGACTGGCATGAGGGCCAGATGCGTTTGACATCCTATCACCGGGGCGTGACTGTTGAACACATCCAGAAGAAAACCGGATTCGAATTGTTGATTGCGGATGATGTCCACGAGACGCAGCCGCCCGCCGCCGCTGAACTACGCCTGCTGCGCGAAGAAATTGACCCACTCGGCGTTCGTACACTTGAAACATTGTCTGGTTCTGCCCGGCGGGATTTGCTGCGTGACATTCTGCGAAGAGAAGCCGCTGCCTATAAAAGTGTCTCCAGTTCACGACGCGGATAAGCCCGCACAAAATATTCATCCCCGAACAATTTTTCCAGTATTTCCAGCGGGAACATGTCTTCTGTCATGGCAAATTGGGTTTGATGAGCAGCGAGAGCCGCTACTTTTTGCCGGATATAATCGCGAACATCAATGACATGCGTGGCTGCCCCGGCATCAATGTCCGGTTCTGCGTGGGATTGTTCCGGTGTCGCTGCATGGGTTGGTCCCCGCACTTCATGGTCGCTCCGTACGGATGGCGAGAAGACCAGACATGTCACCGGATCGCGGGCCACCACATGCGCTTTTCGTGGGGTTTTGTAAGCAATACCCAGTTCTCCAAAAAAAGCTCCGGTCGTTAACTCGTTAACCTTTTTCCAGCTCCCATTTTCTGTATTCTGGTAGACATCGACGTTGCCAGACAGAATGACGAACAGCTCATGCGACGCTTCGCCTTGTTCCAGAATACAAAATCCCTGTGTGTACCAGCGCACTTCCGAAAAATCCTTAACATAGTTGAGCATCCGGCTTTCTCTGGCAAAAATACTTAGCCCGGCGACAAACTCTGGCGTCCCAAAGAACCGCTGCTCCTGTGATGTCAGCCAATCAACCAGCAGCGACAACAACAATTCGTGCCGGTGAGGAAAATAGCTGTAGTACAGTCGGTAAGCTTGATAGGGCATAAGTCCGCGTTCGAGCAGTTCTTGATAGTTATCAGGTTGGGCCGCCAGATGAAAAGCCTCTGTCACAACCTGATGGATGGCGACGTGATCAGGGTGTCCATACGCCCCGTCTTCACCAAAGGTAATCACGATATGCGGTTGGTATTGCCGGATAGCCCGAACAACATCGCCTATCACCCGTTCACGCTCAACACGCGCTAAGGCTCCGTCGGGATAATCCCAGCATTCTACGTGAGAAACGCCTAACCGCTGGCACGATGCATATAGTTCTTTTTTGCGCACATCACCCAGAGTATCACGACGTGCCAACGCCATATTCTGGATTTGACCTGCCTGACCTTTCGTTGCCGAAATAACGATGATCTCTGCTCCGTGCAGAGCATAAAAGGCCAGTGTCCCACCCGCACAAAACACCTCATCGTCGGGATGGGCGAATATAGCGAGTATGCGCTGCTCGTGTATGGGTGGCAATGTCTGGCTCATCAAATGCCTCCAAAATAGAATGGCGCGAAATGCCTGTATCCAACTATACCGCTTGACACGTATATTATACTTAACAGAAAGTCCTGATTGCTTTTAAAAAGTGCGGTCGGGACTTTCTGTTGCTTCTCATATAGTGTAGCACCAACACGAAAGCGGTGTTGAAAGTTATATACACACTTTGCAAATGGTGCCTTGCGCTACGCAGTAGCCCACCTATATCTTTTCTGTCGTGATGGCGGTAAGGATTGATATGTAGTTTGTCGTCGACTCTATGGCCCCTGCTTTTTATCTACGCTGCCTTACCTTATGAGGTTATTTGTTTAAGTCCATTGTAAGGTAGTTTCTCAGGGGACCGCGATTGAGCACCTCAGCAAATGAATTCCAATGTCCGTGCTGCAAGCAGAATTTCGGTCAGTTATCCAAACTGATGAAGCATATGAAGGCGGAACACACGCTCGAAGAGATACTTGCTGCAATAGATGTGTCAGATCACCAGGATTCGTCAGCACGAACTGACCGGGCGTGACGACCAAAGTTTTGAAACCCCTTCTCAAGAGAGAAGGGGTTTTTACTTTACGGATATAGCTTGCTGGATCAAAGTGGTTGCCGGTTGGTCAGTTATCTGAAGTTGCTTTCGTGATAATCACTATTATCACGAAAGTACTGAAGTTCGATAAAAGTTGTTTGGTAAAACGTACGCTTCTTGCCCCTCATTTCATCGTACCCATCAGACGATGTAAGCGAAGGAGGCTCCTGTGATTGAATTTGTATCGAACCTGTCGCCGGATAACTGCGTGCGGCGTTTGGAAAATCAGAGTGAAGGGTTTTCGATATTTTCGTTTCGCTGGCAAACCCGGCTTGTCGTCAAAGTAAGACCCGTTGACCAGTTCACCTATAACTTCACGCTCAAGCGTGTCGGTAAATCATCGCTGTGGTCGTGGGGCGGTGTGTCGCGGGTTGAGGGATTTTTGAAGGCACAAACACCCAATGCCACCGTGGTTATCGCGCAGGCGTACTATAACTGGTTTACAATCATGTTTTCGTGGC
>JAKEEQ010000225.1 GCA_022616515.1 Chloroflexota bacterium
GTTCGAAACCGCAGCGGATACCAGATACCTGTTTTAGCGTATCGACTCCAAAACTCGTGCGGCGCAGGTCAAGGGAATCAACAATCAGGTAGGTGGGCTGGGTTCCCTGAAATGCCAGCCGCGAGATGTCTTCCATCAACGTGCGCAGCTCATATTCGGTCATGACGCCACGCACTGCTGCCTCAATGACGCGATTTTCAATTAACCAACCAACAGAATAAGGCAACTACATTAATCCTTCGACAATTATTGGTAAACGTTCCCCATCATAAGGGAACGAAATTTAAGAGCGATAAAAATAATGTCATGATGTTGTTAGGACTTTAAATTGGGCTTTGACGTGTGCACGAAGGGATACGAGGTTCTCCCTACTATTTTCGTAATCTTCAATGGTAGCGGGCAACCTCTCTGATGTTCAAATTAACCTGCTCACCTGCCTGTGATGGTTAGGTAATCCAAACGTCCGCAAGAGTCGCCTCCGAAAATTTGCGTTAAACTAATGCGCAAACCTCGACTCCGGCGAAAGAGTACCAGATGTCTGATAACGTTTTTTTCCTTACGGGCTGTGCCAGCGGCATCGGCAAACATATGGCGGAAGTTCTCAGTGGAGGGGGTGAGTGCGTGCTCGCCACCGACATTAACGCCGACGACCTGCCACCTGCCAGCGATACCCTCATACCGCGTCAGCTTGATGTACGCGACGCGGATCGATGGAAAGAACTGGCCGATGAAGCCATCCAGCGTTGGGGCCGGATTGATGTCCTGATGAACATCGCCGCCTATTTGAATCCCACTTATATCAAAGATATGACTGCTGAAGATATCCACCTGCAAATGGACATTAACGCGAAAGGCGTCATGCTGGGGATGCAGGCCGTCATTCCCCACATGCTTGAGGCAGGTGGCGGGCACATCATCAACATCTCGTCGCTGGCAGGCATCGCTCCTATCCCCGGCATTGCCCTCTACAGCGCCAGCAAACATGCCGTGCGGGCTATCTCGCTGGCAGCAGCCTTTGAACTACGTCCCTACAACATCGCCGTGAGCGTCATCTGCCCCGATGCGGTGCAAACGCCCATGCTTGATCTGGAGAAGAAACACGATGAAGCCGCGCTGGTATTTACCGCACCGCGCATTCTGTCCGTAGAAGATGTTGAGAAGGCGATCCGGGTGGCACTCAAAACGCGCCGCCTGGAAATCACGCTGCCGCGCTCGCGGGGCTGGCTGACGAAAATCAGCGGGATGATGCCGGGGCTGGCCTATCACATATCACCGATTTTCACCCGGCAGGGATTGAGAAAACTACACAAAATCCGTGCCAGCGAAAGTGAATAATCAGGCAATGCCTTAATGTTTGGTCCAGTCATCACCTGAAATCTGGTATTTTACCAAATCTGCGCTACGCTCTGGCTAAATGCATGGAGAGAGTAACTCAACAGGTCAATGCGTCACCGTAATCGTACTGAAGAAATTATGGTCACTGTCAAGGTAATGGGGTCGATGGTCATGGCGGTGGCCTTCGGTCTCATCCTGACGATGGGCCGCGAGTTCAACGTTGAAGCGGATACCACTGGGCCATCAACTGACGAACACCGGCTGGTGGGTGATGTCACACCGTCGCCAGTAGTAGTCGCTCAAGATAATACTGCAACAGACGCAGCAACACTGACAGCCACGCCCGCAGCTACTCATTCAACTCCGACGCCTGAACCTACGGAGACGCCTTTGCCGACCAAGCGCCCAACAGCGACACCAACCCATACGCCGTCCACTACACCATCCAATACAGCAACTGACACGCCAACCCGCACAGCGACTAATACGCCAACGGACTCGCCAACCAATACTGCTACACTCTCCAATACACGGACCTCCACGCCGCGAGACACACTTACCCTGACGCCAACCGGGACATTTACCATGTTTCCGGTGACATTGACCGATACACCTACGGCAGTGCCCTGTGAACCGGAGGCTGGCTGGGTGAACTATGTAGTGCAGTCTGGCGATACTTTGAGTGGTCTGGCGGTGCAATTCCAGACCAGCATAACAGCCTTGCAGCGTGCCAACTGCCTGACCACGCTCGATTTACGGGCCGGGCAAACGCTCTATGTCCCACCCGGTATTACACCTGCCAGCACACCGGTAATAACCCCGGGCAGTACTGAGGACCCCGTGTGGGAAAGTTTGCAGGGTTGCAGCGTGGGGGCAACCAGCGGCAGTTTCCCGCCGTCACACCCGATGGGCGGTGACTATGTCGTGCAACAGGAATTCGGGGTATATCACGCTGGCATTGACTTATCGGCAAGGCAGGGCACACCTGTACTGGCAGCCGGGTCGGGAACCGTTATATTTGCCGCATGGAATCCGATGGGTTATGGCAATACCGTTGTTATCGCTCACGGAACGACCTTCACACTGTACGGTCATCTCAATGTCATCGGGGTAAGCTGTGGTCAGGCGGTGAGTACGGGGCAGTCCATCGGAACAGTCGGCTCCACCGGGTGGAGTTCAGGACCGCATTTGCATTTTGAAGTACGCGATGCCGACGGCGTACCACACAATCCACGCGATTATATGGATTTCTAGCCGCTTTTTGCCTGTGCCAGCTTCGTGGAAGTGGTGTACCCAGTGCCAAATAGCGTCGAGCGGGCACTCATCATGCGCAATCTCAATCTCTGATAAAATGATAATCAGATAAGTAAGCCCTTCCCACAACCTTAAGTGAAATTAACCATTAATTAGTAAACATTTCAGTAGCCTCTGAAGACGCTAAATCGCAATAGTTAGCAAATCCTTGCCAGGCAATTGGAATAGTATCATCTATCCCGAATCGGGCACTCTGTTCTGGAGTCAGCATTGTGACAGAATAAATTTCTTGATCTTGTTCAATGTAGGTTTTTGGACCTCTATTCCCAAAATCATAAACCGACATATTCGAATTTCTAAAAAATAGAACAGCAAGACCGCACAAAGGAAAGGACCCAACGTAGACAGTAGTTGGCGGTCCAACGTCCTCGATAAATTCTGATAAAGACAATTGTTGTGTATAAATTGTAATGTCCAAGACAATTCCTGACTCACTAACGTACAAACTTCCTGCCATATACCTGTCATTTTTGTTTGAAGATGTCCAAGTAATCTCGGTACGATCCTGCTTTACATTTTCTTTGCCATAAGATGCTTCAAGTAATTTTTGTGCCATGTCTGAACGAGTTGTACCTGGATATATCCCATGCCAGCATTCCCAATTTTCACAATTATTCGTGTCAAGAGTTTCGGAAGAACGTCCAAATTGAGTAAAAATCACCAAACCCAAAATACTCACAAGTATAAAACCTATGAGATAAATGCATCTTTGTTTACATTTAATCACTGATATCCTCCAGATAAACCTGAAAAGAAATATGTCATTTCTACCTTCATTCTCCAACAATATAAGTATAGGAAATTTCGCCATGTAATCACAAATTTAGCAAAGTTTGGTATCACGAATAGTGAGGTCCTACTGAAGATCAACCGTCTCTTAAGGATGTTAACATTAACAACTTAGGCGAAGTCACCCCAGTCACGCCAATTGTGCCGTCAACTTCTTCAGCCGTTTGTAATAGCTGTAATGCTCGATTTCGAGGAAATGGCGCGAGGTGGGCAAATGTTTGGCCCCACCCCGCAAATCCGGCTGGTCGGTGGCTTTGGTCTGGCGAAATTGAGCGGCTTTCTCCGGGGCGTGTTCCTGTGCATGGATGAAGCGGGCAATCAATTCAGCCTGTCCGTCCATCAGATGGAAGATGCCGCTGTCGGGCTGGAGCAAACCCACCACGAACAGATTATCATATTCGCGGTGAAAAGCATGTAGATACAGCTTTGGCCCGACATCTTCCCAATTGAGATGCGAATTGTCCATAAACGGAAAGCTGATATTGAAACCCGTCGCATAAATCAATACATCTGCTTCCACTTGCGAACCATCCTCGAATTCAATGGTGTCGCCGCGCAGGGCTTTGATATTGGGTTTGGGGATGATGTCGCCGTGCCGGATGTGGTAAATCAACTGCGAGTTTACGATGGGGTGTGTTTCGAGTACCCTGTGATCCGGTTTGGGTAATCCGATGCGCGTCACATCGCCCCAATAAAAACGCAGCAGCAAGGCGTTTATCATCTGGCGCAGGCGCAGCGGTACGCCAAGTTTCAGGGGAAGCTCGTTAAATTCATCGGTTGGCTTGCCAAAGAAATACTTGGGGGCGTAATAATAGCCGCGCCGCGTACTGTGATAGGCTCGCGCAGCATGGTGAGCCGCTTCCACAGCAATGTCGCAGCCCGAATTACCCGCGCCGACAATCACGACGCGCTTGCCCGCGATGACATCCGGGGTTTTGTAATCTTTGGAGTGCAAAACCGTCCCGGTAAATTCACCGGGGAAGTCGGGATATTTGGGGTCCCACAGATGCCCGTTGGCGAGAATCAAGCCTTTGTACACAGGTTTTTCGCCGCTGCTGAGTTCAACGCGCCACAGGCCATCATCGGTCCGCTCACACCACTCAACGCTGGTATTGAACTGAATGTGCTCATACAGCCCGAATTTCTCGGCATAGCCGCGCAGATAAGCACACATCTGGCTGTGATGCGGATAATCGGGATAATCATTGGGGAAGGGGTAGTCCTTGAAATGGCTCATGCCTTTAGAAGAAATGAGATGCGTACTGTGGCAGACAGCGCTGTTCGGATTATCAATCCACCAGTTGCCGCCAACATCCCCGGCCCGTTCAATGAGATCAAACGCGATACCGAGTTCTTTTAAGTTTTTGGCGCTGGTCAAACCGCTGGGGCCTGCGCCGATGATGCAGTATTTTTTCTGAGTTTCCATTGTTCCTGATTCCAGAGCGTACGCTACGTTAAATGGCGGACGAGATGTATCCCGTCCCTACGAAAACCGGCGAGTCCCGTAGGGACGCCATACATGGCGTCCGCCGGGAAACATACCCGCCCCTGTTAATCCGCGATTCCAGTTCTGGCAATGATTTTAGTCGGCTTGATACGCAGCAGCCATTCGCCCTCGACCGCATTGCGTTTGCCGAACTGCTCAGCCTTATCCGCGCCCATGTAGCGACTGGCGATTTCCATGGTCCAGTGGAGCATCCTGTCGGGTTCTGGTTCGCGTTGAATATCGACTTTGCCCTCAATGATCACATAGGCAAAGGGCGGGCGCTCATCATCCACGCACAGGCTGACACGGTTATCATGAATCAGATTGGCAGCCTTTACCGCCTCGTGCCATGTCGTGAAAATCAAATCGTCTCCATCCACCGTATACCAGATGGGGGTCACATGGGGCCGTCCGTCGGGGCGGACGCTTGCCAGTTTGCCGGTGCGGGCCGGGATGCTCATCAAAAAGTTAAGTCGTTCGTGGGGTGTCATATCTCGCATCGTTTTATCCCTCATCAGTCTTCAGCGCGATCAGCATAGGTCGCTTGCAAGCCGCGTATCAGCGCATCCTTTTCATTCTTATTGAGGTCAGCGTCGGAATGCAGCATGATGTACTGGCCCGGTGGCATCTCACCTTCGCGGATCACCTCAATCATCTCGTCCAGTTCAACCCGGCGGTCCTGATCAATGTTCAGTTCGTCGCGGCCTTCATGCACATCGGAAGCGACCGGCCAGCCAAAGGGGGCGATATAAGCGTAAAAAGGCCACTGTGTCTGGTTGGAGTGACAATCCGCGCAGCTTTCCCGCCACAGACGCAGCGTTTGTGCCGAATCCCAGGGGATGGTCTGCCGGGCGGCGGGATTATGGATTTCAAAAGCAGGCACAATGAATCGCACAAACTGCATAGCGATTCCCATAGCTGCGATCCCAATCACGATCTGAACACGAAAACGCTGGATAAATCCCTGAACCGCGCTCATTGCCTTCACCTGTCAATGCCGCTACACTCTATATTAAAGATACCGCACCAGTTTTAAGAATGCGATGTATTGCCCTGACTTGTTGGGGCACTGCGTCGCGTCAATGCGGATACAGACGAACAAACCGGAATCACAAAAAATCAATTAAGGAAAGGCTGCATGGATTATCAATTAACATCGGTGGCGGAACTCGCCACCCGTTATCTGCATACACTCGAAACCCGAAAAGTGGCACCAACGTCAGAGGCGTTGCAAAACCTTTCCCGGCTGGATGAACCATTCCCTGACTTTTCCACTGATGCGAATACTGTTATTTCACTATTGGACGAGATTGGCTCTCCGGCGACTCTGGCATCAGCAGGGCCATGCTTTTTTGGCTTTGTCGTGGGCGGCTCGCTTCCGGTAGCGCTTGCGGCAAACTGGCTGGCGGGAGCATGGGATCAAAATGCCGGGCTTGTTAGTCTTTCGCCCATTGCGGCCAAACTGGAAGAGGTCGCCATGAGATGGCTGATTGATGTTCTACAACTGCCTGCTGGATGCGGTGCTGGTTTTGTAACGTGTGCTACACAGGCAAATTTCTCTGGACTGGCGGCAGCACGTCACGCCCTGCTTGCCCGTCAGGGATGGAATGTTGAGGCTCAAGGGCTGTTCGGGGCACCACCGATCACTGTGGTGGTTGGTGATGAAGTTCATGTCAGTGTGCTTAAGGCATTGACACTGCTCGGCATGGGACGTGAGCGCGTGGTTCGAGTTCCAGTGGATGGACAGGGCAGAATGCGTGCCGATGCTCTACCGCCGTTGGACAGCAATACTATCGTCTGTATTCAAGCAGGCAACGTCAACACAGGTGCCGTGGACCCGGCGAGTGAAATTATATCGCAGGCGAAAGCAGCAGGGGCCTGGGTTCATGTCGATGGCGCGTTTGGATTGTGGGCAGCGGCTGCTTCTGAGCGTGCCTATCTGGTGAAGGAAGTTGGCAGCGCCGATTCGTGGGCAATAGATGCTCACAAGTGGTTAAATGTACCCTATGACAGCGGTATCGTTTTTGTGCGCGATCCGAAGCATCTTCATACAGCCATGGCCGTAAGTGCTGCATATCTGGTACAGGGCGAAACACGCGATCCTACCCACTACACACCCGATTTTTCGCGACGAGCGCGTGGTGTAGAAGTATGGGCGGCGCTGCGTTCATTGGGGCGCGAAGGACTGGCGCACCTGGTCGAGCGCACCTGTCGCCACGCTGCTCGCTTCGCCGAAGGGCTGCATGAAGCGGGCTACGAGGTGCTAAACGAGGTGGTTCTCAATCAGGTACTGATTTCGTTTGGCGATGATGAGATGACACGGCGCGTTATTACCGCCATACAGGAAGATGGCACCTGCTGGTGTGGTGGCACTGTCTGGCAAGGCAAAACGGCGATGCGAATCAGTGTTTCATCGTGGGCAACGACTGGCGAAGACGTAGAAAAAAGTCTTGAAGCGATGATCAGGATCGCGGCACAAGTTCGAGACCAGTTAAAGACGGAGGCTGGCACAAAGTAGCGATAACCTCAGACGTTGACCGAATGTGGTTCAGTTTCGTCCACGAGATACATTTCCACTACGAGCCGCAACCGTGCATTGGCGTCAGCACTCCGCGCCAATTCAGCAAGGGTGTCTAATTGGCGATAGACGGCCTGCGACTTTGCATCATCAAGCCGGTATTCCAGGTAGCCTTTGAAATCACCCGCCAGCAGCGTCTGGAATGTTTGCACCGCATCCAGCATGTCACGGACTGGCACGAAGTCGTTTAACTTGCTGGTGAATGGGGCGTTATGTTCCGCGCTGTTCATCTTCAGGGGAGCCAGCAGGTTCGGCTTGAGGAGCAGTTCGGCCAGTTCGTTGTAATCGCCATGCGTTTCACCGCCTTCCACCTCAATAGCGCCGCTGAAACGCTGCAATTCCATCTCGTCGTAGCGTTTCTGGTCGGCTTCAGGGAGCATGGCATAGATTTTCCACATCAGGTCAATACTGGCCTGTTGAAGCTCGTCCTGACGGGTTTTGCGGTCGCCGCTGAGTTCGACCGGGGGCAGGAGGTCACCCACCCGCACCGTGATACGGGGGCGCTGGAAGCGGAAAATGTCGTACCAGACCTGGTAGGTCCCGCCAAAGGCCATCGGCAAAAGCGGTGCGTTGGTGGTGGCGGAAAGATAAGCCGCGCCCGCCTTCACGTCCTTGATGCGTTTTTCCCACGTCCCACCCTCCGGGAAGATACCCAGCATCTCGCCGTTGTTGAGCACTGCTTCCATTTGCTTGAGGGATTGGCGGTCAACACTGCCGCGTTTGGTGAAGATGACGCCCGAATTGCGCAGTACCCATGTGCCGCCCAGCGCCAGCTTAAAATCGCCGGGGCCAACGAAATAGGCACGGCGCGGCATGATCATACGTATCAAAAGGGCGTCATAGGTCGAGGCGTGATTGGAGACAATCAGCAGCGGGCCTTCTTGCGGGATTTTATTGAGGCCCACGTAGGTGGTGCGGGTCAGGAAAAACTCGATGAGGCGGCCCATCATTGTTAAGAATATGACCATTAGCTGCTGTTGAAAATTCAATGGTTTGGGTTGCATCATACCAGCGTCCCTTCAGTGTTCACAATTTCACCATCGACCAACTCAATGCGGCGGTCCATTTGATTGGCGAGAATAGGGTCATGGGTAACAACGACGACCGTTGTGCCGGTTTCGCTGCGCACCTGAAACAGCGCATCAATCACAATGGCGGTGGAGACCGTGTCCAGATTGCCGGATGGCTCATCACACAGCAAAAGGGCGGGTTCATTGATTAGAGCACGCGCAATAGCCACCCGCTGCTGCTCACCACCGGAGAGGCGTTTGGTGGTGCTGTGCATCTGGTCAGCCAGATTAAGCATCTCCAGCAGGGCCTCGCCGCGTTCACGAGCACCGCTGCGTGTTGGTGAAAACTGGCGGGGCAGCATCACGTTTTCCAGTGCGGTCAGGGTCGGGATCAGGTTAAAAGTCTGGAATACAAAACCGATTTTCTCGTTGCGCAGACGGGTCAATTTGCGCTCACTCAAGCCGGTGATGTCGATGTCATCTACAAATATTTTGCCGCTCGACACCGAGTCAAGCCCGCCAATCAAGCCCATGAGCGTGCTCTTGCCGCTGCCGGATGGTCCGACAATGGCAACCATTTCGCCATCATAGATGCTCAGGTTGATGTCGTGCAAAATTTCGAGTTCATGGCCGCCGATGGGCAGGCGTTTATATAAGTTGACCGTCCGAATGACTTCACGCATCTACCAGTGCCTTCCGTTAACCTGCCAGACATCGTACATGGTTCGACAAAAAGGTTCAACGATTATTCTGCGCCGGACATTTCATCCT
Source organism: Chloroflexota bacterium (assembly GCA_022616515.1). GTDB lineage: Bacteria > Chloroflexota > Anaerolineae > Aggregatilineales > J027 > JAKEEQ01. The sequence goes on from JAKEEQ010000225.1 coordinate 9,284, forward strand.
TCATAATCTCCGATACCCACGCATAAACCTTCATCCATGTATCTTCAACCTCTGGCGTAAACTCATAGCGGCCCATAAACTCCCGCAGCGTTTCAATCAAAGCCGCGCCAAATTCGGGTAAATATTCTGGCTTCACGCCAAAACGGTTATGCATGTGCGCCAATTCGGAGATGTCTGGCTGCTTTTGTTTAATATACGGCATGGAACTCACGATTGCCTCAAAAAACTTCAGGAGTTTGCGACCCTGCGCATGCATATCGGCCTGTGCAAACAGGGCTTCGGCTTCGGGTTGGCTGGCAAAAAACTTCTTATAAAAAATGGCGGCGGCGCGATCAATATCCTCGGTCATGCTGGCAAAGGTCTGGGCGACGATTTCCTGATCTCTTTTGGTAAATTCGATGGTCATCGGGCATCCTTTCGTTTTGACGTTAAGGATACCCTATTGGCTGTTTTTGTGCGCAGCATAGGCCACTTCCATTTTCTAATCAAACCGGAAGCCCATCGCCTCCAATGCTTCGCGCAGATGAGGGCGGCGCGGAGTACCAAATTTCCGGGTCATGACCCCCGTCCAGGCGGCATCATGCAGGTTGCGCCCCAGACTGCGATAATGCTTGGCAAGTTCACTGTCGTGCGCCTTCAATTTCTCGGTCGGGTCGCTGGCATCATACTGCTCATAATGGATGATGAGGTCTTCCGGCAGGCGCGGCTTTTGCGGCGGGATTTCATCCGGCCAGCCGAGACACATCCCGAATACGACATACACCCCCTCTGGCAAGCCAAGCAGGTTGCCAACTTCGCGCGGATGATTGCGCATCCCGCCAATCATGACATGCCCCAATCCAAACGACTCGGCAGCGGTCGCCATCGACATACCGACCAGCGCCGCATCAATCGACGACACCAGCGTGGTTTCCAGATTACGGGCTAACTCCATCCCATGCACCCGAACGGCGTGCGCCAGACGGTAAATATCCGCGCAGATTGCGACAAAAACATCGCACGTTTCAATGTGTTCCTGATCACCTGCCAGCACAGCTAACTGTTTCTTCGTGTCCGGGTTGCGCACCACGATTAGCGTATATGCCTGAATATTGCTGCTGGTCGGTGAACGCCGGGCCGCATTCAGGATTTCGTGGAGCATGCCATCGGGAACAGACTCGCCGCTGTAGCTGCGGACGCTGACGTGATTACGGAGGGTGTCGGTGACAGGGGTGTGGTAGGTAGTCTGTGTTTCGGTCATTTTCCTCAGTCCAGTATGGGTTGCGGTGTGTTAAATTATAGCGTACTACCAACCGTTTTCAGGAGACCACTCTATGTCGACGTGGATTATGTATGCCGTCATCGCCATTATGTTCACTGCCGTGTCTGATATGTTCAGGAAACTGGCAGCTCAGGAGCTTGCCAGCCCATTTTTTGCCAATGTTCTGTTTCAATTCGCGGCGTTTTCCACTGGCATGACACTGTTCCTGACCAATCGCAAAATCGACCAGAATCCACGCGGTATTTTTTATGCCTTGCTGGGGGGTATGCTGGTGGCGATGTTCACCTTTTTCTCGTTTCGTACGCTGGCAATCGGGCCGGGAGTGTCGGTGGTGATGCCGATTCTGCGTGTTGGCGGTGTGTCACTGGTTGCCGTGCTGGGTATCGTCGTGCTGAGAGACAGCATCACACTCGTCAAAATCGTTGGCCTGATATTTGCCGTAACGGGCATTGCCATGCTGACAATGACGGACTAAGCGGCAATCAATACACATTCATCCAGCGTCCGGCATTGACACGCCATCCCTGCCAGCAGCAGCTTTTTGGCGGCCTGCGCCTGTTCAATGATGGCATCCAGCTCCTCAAGTTTTTGCTGCGCCAGCGACTGCCAGCCCGCCAGCAGCGGCCCGTCATCCTCCAGCCCCTGCACCAACTCTCCAATTTGCGACAATGTGAATCCGGCTTTCTGCACCGTTTGAATGAAGGCGAGGTGCTGCAAAATGGCCGGGTCAAAACGACGCTGGCCGCTTACGCGCTCGGCTCTGGGAATGAGGCCGAGCCGCTCATAATAGCGGATGGCGGAGGTGTTCAACCCGCTGCGTTTCGCGACTTCTCCAATGCTGAGAAATTTCATGACACAAATCCCTTGACTTAAACCGTACTTCAAAGTTTACCCTGTAATTGTGGGTAGTGACATACTGACTGATGAGAGATTTTATTTTGACGGACAGCATGGATGCTGTCCCTACTAAATGGCTTCATCAAAGACTCCTGTAGGGACGGGATATAAAAAATCATCCCATCAGTTAAAGCGTTGTCACTATCAAAATGTAAAACCAGTAAGGAGGCACTTTATGTCCGATGAAATCAACCTGTTCTGCAATCTGGATGTTATTGAAGATCGGGAGGCACATGTTGCTGTGTTGGAGCGGGTCTTCCGTGCAGTGATGGACACGCGCGAGACCCCGGATGGCTACCAGTTTAAGCTGCCTGTCGAACGGCTCAATGATGTCGCACTGTGGATATCCAACGAGCGTTTTTGCTGCCCGTTCTTCCATTTCGCCATCAACCTCGCTCCAGAAAGCGATCACCTGTGGTTGACTCTCGGCGGGTCTGAGGCGGTCAAAGCGCTGATTCAAGCCGATACTATCGACCAAATTTATCAAATCCACGGGAAGAAGAGGTAGCGGTTATCTTTCAGGAAATCCGTCACGGCCTGAACATCAGCAAATGACTGCTCGTGTTTAGCGGTCGTGACGGTGTACTGGTCATCAGCAACGGTAATCATCGCCGGGTCGGCATAATTGATGGCGTTGAAATTGGTCTGGATGAAGGTGTAAAACTCAACCCGCTCCCACGCATAAAACAGCGAATAGACGGCAATGCGGTTGGGAGCGATGACGGCAGTGTGAAAATGACTGCGCTGTAAACTGGTCAGTAAGCGGTCAGTGTTGTAGTTGTTGCGCAGGGTATGGCGGAAATCCTCGACAATCTGGATGGTTTGCAGCAGGTCACAGGTGATGCCGATCACCAGCGGTGGCAGCCGGTTCACACACACCATCCAGTTGCCTTTATGCCACTCAATGGAAAAGAGCGTTCCGTGCTGTGCCAGAATACGGACTTCACTATGAAACCATATCCGGTAATCCAGACTTTCCAGCACCAGCAGTGCATCATCCACCAGCATTTATTGCCCAATCACGGCTATGGTGTATCAAGTTACCCATGAGTATACCACGCAAAATGTGAATTGTATGGCAGAACACGACTATTTTCTCCCCTCCCTAACCCTCCCCATAAATGGAGAGGGAACTAACAACGCCGAGAAACCCGCCTAAAAGTTCCCCCATTTATGGGGGAAATGTCCGAAGGACAAAGGGGGAGGAGTGCCATCACTGTCGCACCACAGGGTTCATTCCATATTTCACATTTTGCGCATCCCAGATAATTTACTGGGGCGGACAAAAAAGCGGTACCACCGCTCAGGGTGATACCGCCATTTTCATTCGATGGAGAACCTCCCTCACATTGAGGGAGGCTCATTTTGATTAACGTGAATTCGGCGGAGCCGGGAAGGTCGGTACGGGATTCGGACCAGATGGGGCCGGTGGTCCCAGATCAATGGTCGGGACCGGAGTGGGCACGACCAGCGGTGGAGCCGGGTCCTTGAACAGGGTGAAGCGAATACTCCACAGGCTCCATACCCGGTTTTGACGGCCTCGAACACGCCAGAACAAACGACCATCCGGCAGCGGCACGCTCAGCGTCATGCTGGTTGGTCCGCCGGA
>JAKEEQ010000226.1 GCA_022616515.1 Chloroflexota bacterium
CGTATGCCGACTCTGTCGGGGATGCGCCGTCGCGGATTCACCCCGGAGGCCATCCGCAATTTCATTGAGGAGACGGGCGTCACCAAAAAAGAAGGCATCACCGAGATTGACCTGCTGGAATATCATGTGCGCCAGCATCTCAACCAGATTGCCACGCGCCGTATGGTGGTGATGGATCCGCTGAAAATCGTCATCGAGAATTACCCGGATGACCTTGTGGAACAGATGGAAGGCGTCAACAATCCCGAAGATGAGAGCGCCGGAACCCGCGATGTACCGTTCTCGAAGGAGATCTACATCGAACGCGAAGACTTCATGGAAGACCCACCCAAGAAATTCTTCCGGCTGGCTCCGGGCGTCGAAGTGCGTCTGCGCTATGGCTATTTCATCACCTGCACGGATGTCATCAAGGATGATGAGGGCAATATTGTGGAACTGCGGGCGACTTACGACCCGGAAACGAAGGGCGGTTATGCCCCGGATGGGCGTAAGGTGAAGGGGACGCTGCACTGGGTATCGGCGCGGCATGCGGTCCCGGTTGAAGTGCGGCTCTATGATCGGTTGTTCGACAAAGAAGACCCGTACACCGCGGAAGATGGCAGTGATGATTTCATCGCCAATGTTAACCCCGATTCGTTGTCGGTGACGGAAGCCTTAGCCGAGCCGAGCATTACCGGGGTCGAACCGGGCGACCGCTTCCAGTTCGAGCGTATCGGTTATTTCACCGTCGATCCCGACTCAACGGATGACAAACTGGTCTTTAATCGCACCATCACGCTGCGCGATTCGTGGAAAAAGCAGCAGTAGAGATAATCAAGAACATCGGTCGGCCCCTACGGGACCCCTTGACAAAAGGGGAATCGGCATCTCGCGGGAATATACTGTAGGCACAACCCGAGGTGGTTATCAGCGGCTTTTGAAAACCATCAATATTTCGAGAAGATGGCGGGATGTGACAGACGTGTTACTCTTTCAGCACCGGAATCTCGACCATAAACGTTGTACCTTCACCGGGCACACTCTGGAAGCTAATCGTGCCGCCGATGAGTTCTAGCTGGCGTTTGATAATTGCCAGACCAAGACCCGTTCCGTGAATAGGCCCAACATTGGAGGCGCGGTGGAAGGGATCGAACACGTGCTTATGGTCTTCCTCCGGGATGCCAATGCCGTGATCGGATACCGTCATATAAATCATCTGCCCATCACACAACACGGAAAAGTCAACAGAGGTCTCACCGGGTGAATACTTGATGGCATTCGACAACAAGTTGGTGATCACCGCCCGCAGCAGGTGTTTGTCCGTCTTGACGACTGCCTCAGTCATTTCGTGGCTAAAATTGACTTCATGGGTAACCGCTTCGGCCATCGTCGCCTCTTCCACTATTTGTTCACAAAGGCTTATGAGATTGACCTCTTCAACTTGAATTTCGGCCCTTCCGCTGTCCAGCCGTCCAAAGGTGAGCACGTCATCCAGCAGCCGGACCATGTACTTGACCTGATCGCGAACAAGGCTCAGTTTGCGCTCGATTTTCGCGTCATCAATCCGGTCCCGGTACTGACGCACATATTCGCTGGAGGCCAAGATAGTTGTTAAAGGAGTCCGGAATTCATGGGACGCCATCGACACAAAGCGTGATTTCAGTTCGCCGAGTTTGCGCTCGTTGTCCAGTGACTTGCGCAGGCTGGCTTGCAGGCGTTTGTGATGGGTGATGTCGTGGAAACTGCAAATCACGAGGCGATCTGTGCCGTCCCGGTCAAAGGCCGAGAAGGCAACTTCGGCGGCAAAGGGTGTGTTGTCTGTACCAAGTGCCACCACTTCGGCCCGCTGATAGGAGCCTCTTTGAGCGGCACGTTGGAGGTAATCGCGCATGAGATCTTGATAGTCCGGCATCACCAGTTTAAAGATAGTGGTGCCGACAATATCCGCATAGTCAAAAAGCTGGGCACAGGCCCGATTGATTTGCCGGATGACGCCATCGCTGGTGGTCAGGATGATGGCATCATTCGTATGGTGGAAGATCGCCTCGGCACGGTCCTTTTCATGACGTAATTGAGCCGTCCGTTCGGCTACCCGGCGTTCCAATTCCTCGGTTTGCCCCTGCACACGATTATACAGCCGGGCATTTTCGATGATGGTAGCCGCCTTCGCCGCGAACGCTTGCAGGGCGTGCTGATCACGCATGGTAAAGGCATCGCGGTCCACGCTCTGTAAATCCAGTGCGCCAATAACTTCTTCCTCGTGGTTAATCAGAGGCACAACCAGTTCCGAGCGGTGTGGACCGACCTTCAAATCAGGCCGGTAGACAATGGCTTTCTTTTGAATCGCGGTCGGGAAAATGCCGGTCTCGTCGAGACTGATAGTGTCTTCATTGAGGGAATAGGTATCACCAACACGTGCGACGTAGTGTACCTTGTTGGATTCCTTATCAACCAGCACCACCGCACAGTTGACGAAATGAAAGGTGCGGGCTACGGTCTCGGCTATCTGGCTAGCAAGTGTTTCGATGTCGGTGGTCTCATCAATGGAGGAGATGAGCAGTGACATGGCCCGGTTTAAGGACACGGCTTCGTTATGGCGTCGATTCAACTCTTCATACATCTGGCCGTTTTCAATAGCCACCGCAATTTGCCCCGCGAAGAGTTGCAGCGGCGCAATCTGATACGCGGTGTAGAAGCCCGGCGTACTGCTATCCAGATTCAGGAAACCGATAACGCTGTCGCGCAGTTTGATTGGCACACCAATGTACGACTCAATCCATGTACTACCGGGAGCACGGACCCAGTACTCGCACTGGCTGGTATGGCTAATCAATTGTGGCTGGCGTGTTTCCAGCATCTTATGCAGATGGGTTAACTGTAATGAAGGCCGGAATTCCGCAAAGTGGCTGACGTGTTCCGGAGCATAGCCGTGCCAGTAGGCAATTTGTGCCTTATCCCCATCCAGCAGCATGATATTGGCGGCATCATTGGGAACAACGTCGCCCACCTTTTCGAGAATAATCCGCATCACGTTATCGGTATCGAGCGTGCTCGTCAGGGCGAGGGCGGAATCGCTTAAAGCCAGTGCCAGTTTGTGCTGTTCGGCGACCTGTTCCGCCTGTGAGACAGCGCCTGTATGATTGTGTGTCATCAAGACATAAGACTTTTCATCCCACACAAAGCGTGACAGGTTGAGTACCGAGCGTGAAGCATCATCGAGGTCACTGGCACTGTGCTCGATTGCATATGTTTCTTCATCGCCGTTGAGTACGGCTGCCAGACCTGTTACTAATCTGGCAGCCACCGGTGAGATTCTGGCCTGCTGGTAGCAAAAATCCAGAAAATTGTTGCCGGTATCAAGAGGAACCGGCAACTGCTGGTTGTGGTTAGCATACACAACCTCACCACGCTCATTGAGGACTGCCACTGCATACGGTATGTTTTCAAGAGCTGCTTGCCAGAAATCTATCGTTTGTATCATTTGCCAGATCACTTAAACTACAATGGAATTAAGAATATTTTACACATTTTTTCTCAATTCTATATTAATCTTTGTGAATAACTGGTGGAGGTTAAGTATACCATGACAACAATCCTTATCATTGAAGACGATCCCAACATCCGCGAAAGCATTAACGACATGCTGGAGATTGAAGGCTTTACTGTCGTTGAGACTGATAACGGGGAGCAGGGGGTCAAACTTGCGGTTGAACACAATCCTGAACTGGTCATCTGCGATATTATGCTGCCGGGTATGGATGGTTATGATGTATTGAAGGCCATTCACAGTATCCCGGAGACACGTCTGACGCCGTTTGTGTTCCTGACTGCCCGGACCGACCGCAAAGACCTGCGTAAGGGAATGCATATGGGCGCGGACGACTATCTGACCAAGCCCTTTACCAACGAAGAACTCCTCGATACGCTCAAGGTACAGCTTGCTAAACGGGCCGAGATTGCCAGCACAATGGGTGCGGATCTTGAAACGGCTAAGAAAACCCTCATCCACCTCGTCGCCCACGAACTGCGGACACCGCTGGTGTCCTTAAAGATGGTGGAAGAGATTATTAATCTGCGCATGGGGCAGCTTACGGACGATGATGTTGGTTCCTTTATGGAGGTCGTTACCAAAAGCACGCGCCGCATGGGGCATCTCGTGGAGCAAATGGTGCTGACGACCGAGATACAGGCCAACATCCTGACGGCGGACATTGTTCAAGAATACGCGGTTCCAACGGGCATCTGGGAACTGATGACCTCGGTGGTTGAACTGGGCCGGAAATTTGCGACACGTAATAATGATACCGATATTCATGTGAGTATGCGGGATCGTGATACCACAGTCAACTGCACGGTTCAGTCGTTGAAACATGCTCTGGCTGAGATTGTGACGAATGCCATTAACTTCTCTAAAGGCGAAACGGTGATGGTCTATCAATGGACCACCGAAACCTCGTGCTGCATCAGCGTCACTGACAGCGGGCCAGGTATGCCTGCCGGGACCATTGAAAAAGCCATGCGACCCTTCGAACAGATTAATCGTGAACGGCAGGAGCAGCAGGGTTTTGGCATGGGGCTGACGCTGGCGAATGCCATCATTGAAATGCATGGTGGTCAGATGGAGATTCAAAGTGTGCTGGATAAGGGGACGCAGGTCACTGTCTGTTTGCCCCGCGCCTGAGCGCACAATGGAGAAGCCCGTCGTGAATCGCTCCAATAAAGAGAGATTTTAGGGTGGTGACAAGGCTTTGACGGTGGTTGAGCGGGCGGACGCCATCTATGCTGTCTGTTAATATAAAATCATTCATCCGTCAATATGTCACTACCGATTTTAGTTGTACACTGAATTGGCGATGGCGAGTAGATCGCTCTGGCTCAATCCAAAGCTCACGGTCAGGATTCTGGCTGTCGCTGTAATCAACGAATGCATCCCCGATGAAGGTCGCAGACCCACCGTTGACCACCACCTCAACGACGGTGGCCTGTGACCCTACCCCAAACGTTGTGGAGTTCTCCTCGCCGCGAATTTGCGAAACATTCAGCGGGTCGTCAATGTCTGCACGGTAGTAGATCACGCCAACATTAACCTGATCGCCTCCGATAATGGCGGTGCGAGTCTGGAAGGTGTAGCCAGCGGGCACGCCGGACGCCCCCACAAGAATTCAGGCACTGGTAGACATGCGCAACGACACGTCCGCTTTTTCATGCCTATACTCGATCATGGCTTTGTTCAATGTTGATTTGGCGAATAGAACCGTTAGCAGCTCAATTTACGACCAAAATAAAGAGCCACTGATAATTTTCCTTATAACGACGGTCATTTGCTTGTGATTTTATAACCATACAGTACAATGAACAGTTATTTCGTCGGCAATGAGGCACTGATGCGAACATACGAAAAACGTTCTACTACACCTTCCTTTCCAAAAGACGATGTACCATCACGGGTAAGCGACCAGCAAAAACACCGGGCGCTGTCACCCGAATCTTTTCAATCCTTGCAGCGTACACACGGCAATCGTTATGTTCAACGGTTGGTTGCCTCAATCCAGCGCAACGAAGACGACAGCATGGAGGACTTTAACGATTACCGGGTTCAAATTGCCGAGTGTTTTGCCGGAGAAGATTACACGAATCTGGACAACCTGATTGACCAGTTGCAGGCATTAAAAGTCGATGCTGTATCCAACGATTACCAGCGGGTTATCCAGCAAATTGATAGTTTGCTGGCACAAATCGTCGGCGGGACCAGCCGTATTGACCCAACAGCAATGCCGGGGCCTGCCCGGATTGCACTTAACCGCAAAATTTCGTCGATTCTGGGCACAACCACGCAGCAATTCTCCGAGATCAGCGTGTCCATTATGAACACCGAATTGACTGCCGGACGCCCCAACCAGAATTACGGTGGCGGCGAGTTTGTGGATCCGGGCATGCAAGGCCCAGAAGATGCGCTTCGGCAGGGATTGATAGCACAGATGAATCTCGGCGATCAAGGTCTGCAACATCAATACCAGCAAGAACAGGATTTAACTGACGACCTGCAAGACCGTGGTTTCGTTAACGCTCAATTCCGCCCCTTTGAGATGGACGTCCGTATGGGACTGGTCAAGCAGTCGCTGGATAGCGCCTACCAGCATCATTTGCTTCAGGCACAGGGTAAAGAGGGCCAGGTGTTGGGAGTCTTCACCGGGCCGGAATGGTTCTTCCGCCGCCCTGACCGCCCCTATACCGAGGGTGAGTTTCAGGAACTCATTGCACGAATTGCCTCCATCAGCGCGGATTATCCGAATATGCTGATTATGCCGGGGACTGTGCTGTGGGGGCGTTTCATGTCGCGGAGTCGCATGGAAATTCGCAATACCAGTGTCGTCGCCCTGAATGGCAGCGTGGTGAACATCTACCACAAGCGAACTGACGGGATGGACTTACATGGCTTTGAGGGTGTGGGTGAACTACAGAAAGGGATGCGCGACGAGTACAGCCGCCAGTCTATTGAAGATTCGCCCGAAACCAGCGGAGACGTTCGCAATACCACCACCAATACCTCGCTGTTCGGTGTTGGCAATGTCAGTTTTGCCATTGAAACCTGCCGCGATACCGCTGATGCGCGTTCCAAACAGGAATATTTCAAATCCAATCCAGGGGGCATGATTGGGGGCAGCGGGGTGCAGGTTCTGCTGCTGCCAGCACATGGCGCACCCGGCAGTGCCACGACAGCCCCTGTAATGCCGGGTGGCCTGATTGTTAATGCCAATGCGGCGGGAACAACCTCCCAGGGAGCAGAACTATCACAGATTGAAGAGCGCGAACGCAGCTTCGACTTTGAATCACGCGAAACCTTCTTTAAGAGTTCACGAGGTCGTCAAGTTTTGGATAAGGATAACCGCCAATTTGGTGGTCCGGGAGGAAGCACCGCCATGTATCCGGGAACCTACCAACTTCCGCAATCCAATTATGAAGAAGATACCGAGCGGGCATTGGAAGCGGCCCGGCAGGTTAATTTGTCCGAAAGTCTGCCCTTGATTGATGGCATTACAGGTATTGACCGCGACAATGACCGAGCGGGCTTGATGGCTATCCTGGCGTATATTGAGCAGCGCGTCGTGCCGACGGGCAAGAAAATGGATCGTAAGTTACGGCTTCTGATGGAGGAGAAGATTAATCTCGTTGCTGCCAATCATGGGAATCCCAATTTCCGTCTGGCGCTATTCATTCGCTCACGAATGCAATTGGTCAACTCGATGGTATCAGATGTACCCAGCTCTCGTGCCGAAGCAGTGGAAAAACGGCAGTGGTTGCTGGACAAGGCGTTAGAGTTACTGACCACACGCAAAATCCAGATTCTAAATATAAGAGATTGGGAGGATGAACTGGGAGGGCAGATTCTACATCACGTCACTTATCTGGCAGAACTGCTTGAGGCCCACAAAGACGATCCCCATGCTGATCTGGTAAATCTCCTAAAACAAATTGCAGATCAACTGCTCTTAATATATAAGACCGGTGTAAAAAAGATGTTTACTCCACTGCAACCTATCCTCAATAACTTCATTGATGATGCTGTTGAGTTGACAGTGTTGAGCAAACAGGTCAAAGGGCTTGATACAATGATTAATTGACGATTCATCCGTTGGAAACGAGAATCGCTATGACCAAACTCGCCATCGTGACCGATGCCCATTGGGGGCCAGCAAAACCCATCAAGAGTCGCAAGCTGACCCAACTGGCGGAACCGCTGTTGGCTGACTTTGTGAGGCACGTTAATAATCAGGTCAAACCCGACGCCGTGCTGCAACTAGGTGATTTGATTGAGGATATCATGTCGGACGAGGGTCAGAATATGCCATCGTCGCTCGCTTCAGCACTTGATCTGGACAATTACTTGCAGGGCTGGACGCTGCTGGATGGCTGCAAATGCCCGGTGTATCATGTCGCGGGCAATCATGACACATGGATGGTTGACCCTGACGCGCTGACTTCTGTATGGAATACGCCGGAAGCCTACTATTCGGTTGATGTTGGGGATGCGCATGTGGTGATATTGTATACGCAGTCCATTGAACCGCAATCCATGACAACGCACGTTCCCCACGAGCAGCTTATGTGGCTGAAGGATGACCTCGCCGCCACAGACAAACCCGTCATTATCTGTTCTCATTATTCGCTGGCGGATCAGGATTTGACCGGGAATTACTGGTTTGAAGGGCTGCCGCAGGAGTGCCTCGTTCAAAACCGGGCGGATGTACGAGCGGTGATTGCCAGCGCGGGTAATGTGATGGTGGCATTTAACGGGCATCTGCACTGGAATAACGTTACCGAACACGATGGCATCCCCTATATCACCATCCAATCGCTGACACAGGACATCGACGGCAGCGAAACGCCCGCCAAAGCCTACGCTGAAGTCACCATAAAAGACGGTTTTCTGTGGGTGGAGGTGATGGGAAATGATCCGTTTCTATACCAGCGTTAGCTCCTCCTTCCCCTCTGTCCTTCGGACATCTCCCCATTTATGAGGAGAAATGAGCTTTGCGGCTTTGCGATTTAAGATTGCCAGCGTTTCCGTTGTGATTTGGTGACTCGTTGTCCCTCCTCCGCAGAGCGTCGGTGGGGTGTTACGGTGCGCCAAATGCAATCGACGATACCAGCACCGGCTCCCCATTATCCGAGGTGATGTCCGCCGAGAACATGTTATTGCGGTCAAAGAGACCCAATTCCAATTCGGCCACCTGGAAATTCTGGTTATCCCCGGTGACCTGCTCAAAAGCAAAGCGACGAGTCCGGTCGCGGTCGATATAGCCGGTTAAGGTATTGAACGCCAGCGAGGGATAAAATGTCGCCACGATAGCCGATGTCCCTTCGTTGGTGGGGTCGCGCTGCTCAAGTAAGGTGATCGTCAACGTTTCCGCCGCACAACTATTGGGGTCGTCCGGCAGCCCCGTTCCGACCGCCACCGTGCGAATGTTATCCGGCTGAACTTTGAACCACAGTACGGCTTGCTCACAACCCGGTGTTACCGTCACAACGCCCAACTCAAAACCCCACAGGTCGAACGTGCCTGCTTCAACCACCCGTGATTCTGTGATACGTTGTCCTCCGGGTAAGGCGTCGGAGAAATCAATAACGAACCGTTCATTACGGTTGGTGATGATGGGTACGAAACTGATGTTGTTGCGGCGATCCGGGTCATTGAGGTCGGCATCGGGGTCTAGATGGGCCTGCGAGATAAAACTGCCGAACCAGTTGAATTGATAGGGCAGGCGTTCGATGTGGGTATCCCCGACGTTGAGGGGTGGAATGGAAACAATCTGCAAGGTACGCCCGTCCTGATCATCCCCTAGAAATTCGAGCCGCGCCAGCGCAGACCTGCCCGGCCCCTGATTCTGGATGGAGATTTCCATAAACACAACCTCGCCGGGCGCGGGGCGGCTGCTGGAAACGTTCATCTCCGTGATGTCGAGATCGGTTTCGGACGGTGTGGCTGTGCCTCCGTTGCCGTCATCCCCGCCGAGAATGTTAAAGATGAAAACAATCACGAGAATGGCGACCAGCACGCTCGCCCCGGCCACTAACCAGCGCTCGCGGTCACGCAGGCGACGGCGAATCCCCGCAATATCAAATAATTTGCCATCCACCGCCCGCAAGTAGAGAACAGGTGTGGCCCATTCGGTGTTATTAAGCGCCCCGGCCACCGCCCGGCGACCTTCGGCTGTTGCTTCGTCAACGGGCAAACTTTCGGTGACGGAGGTGTAAAATTCCTCGGCGAAAATGGCAGCAGCTTCGTTGCTGATTTCGAATTGATTGGCAACCACGGCGGGAATCCCACGCGCTACGAGGCTGCTGGCGATGCCCCCAGCGGGGTTGAGTTCATTCTGGCGTGCCCCGTGACACGAATTCAGAACCACCAGCCTGATTGAATTTTCTTCGGAGAGTTCGCGGGCCAGGAATTCGGCTTCGACGGGTTCATGACTCTTCTCGCCAATTCGGTCTTCGAGCGACAGCCAGCCGATACCCGTCGTGTCGTCATAACCGCTGTGCCCGACGTAGTGGAAGATATGATATTCCTTCTCGCGGAGTTTGCGCTGGAGGTTTTGCAGGGTAGAGTCTTCCAGAAAATCGAGTTCGAGCATCCCGGCACCGCGCAGTTTCGCAGTAGCACGCTCAAGGAGTACACGTTCTTCGGCGACATTGAGCGGCGGCATATCAACCGGGTTGGCAATCATCACCAGAATACGAAGAGGCAGGTGCAGTTCAAGGCGGCGGCGCTGGACTGTCTGGCGAGGATAGCGCACAATGGGTGTGCTGCGCGACATGGTGAGAAAATCCTGCCCGTCATGCAAAAATTCCCAGGGCAGCCCGGCAATGTTACCGGCGCGATCAAGCACCAGCCGGATGCGCAGGTTTTCGTTGCTGGCAACGGCTACTTTGATGCTTTCATCATAAGCCGTGGCGACATCATCTCGTATCACGCTGTCAAACATGGCTTTACCAAACGTGCTGGCTCCCGCACGGCGCTCTTCTGCCGAGGCGGATCGATCACCACTTAAGGTAGCCAG
>JAKEEQ010000227.1 GCA_022616515.1 Chloroflexota bacterium
ATCAATTGCGCAGTAAACCCCGTACCTATCGCTGGCTGTCATGGCTGCTGCGGCTGGTCGTGCCGGTCATGGTGATTCCGCCGCTGCTGTGGAGTATTCAGGAATTCCCGCAGCTTGCGCCGATTTCGTCGCGTATGCAGCAGACCTTCAACGATTATGGCTTCTGGGTTTCCGGCATTGGCAAAGCCGACGATGACACCACGCCGTTCGATACATGGTGCATTGAGGGCCGTGATGGTCTGATTGGTGACAAATTCACGGGCTTTGTGTTTGAACTGCCCAACGGCTTCCTGTTTCCGTTTGTGACATTCGACAAAGAATTTTTTGATGATGCCGACGACCTCTACGACGATTTCTATCAGGAATATCCAGAATATCAGGATGAATCGGTGACACAGGGCACCGGCTTTTCCCGCTTCCACTGCAACCTGAAACGCCCGCGTACCGTCCAGAATATGGCAATTTATGGCAGCGGGGGTCTGCTGGCGCTGCTGGCTGGATTGCTTGGTATTTTTGCAGTCGTTCGCTTCGATGGGCAGAGTGAAAATCCGCTGGTGGAGTATGGGATCATTACCGCGCTGGCAGTTCCGGTGACGATTATTTCGGGGGCATGGTTATACATGCTGCCAGTCGGGGTGACCAGCGGCCTTGTAACAGCATATCTCTTCCTCAACCGGGATGTGCTCTAGCGACGGGCGGGCACATCCATGTCTGGTAATGACGTGTCCATCCGCTGCAAAAATTCGATGGCCTTCTCCACTGTCGCGAAATGGCGCGGATTGAAGCCCATGATGCGAGCACCAATCGAGGATACAAATCGTTCAGCCCGGCGCGGCGTAACATTCACCGACAAACCCAACTTGGGTGAGCGGTCACGCCCCCGCCGCTTAAAATCCTCCATGCCAATCTCAGTAGTCTCAACGGCGCTCATATCGGTGATAATGTGTACGGGGGCCGTTCCGCCATCGACCAGTTCCCGGCCTTCGGTCATCATTGCGTGAAAATCGGTATTATTGAACGTACCATACAATTCAAAGTACAGCACTCGGTCCTCGACCAGCCACGATACTTGATAGGGCATACTGCGCTCCCGTCTCTTTGTCGTTGATTAAAGCATAGCCTTGAATGGCATTTTAAGGCAAGTTATGAGCGCGGGCTAATTTCTGGTAAAGTGGTGTCAACTGCTTGCAGAAAGGTGATAGCTTCCTCGTATGTTGCAAAATGGCGGCTCTTCATGCGAAATAACTGGTTGGCGATAGACGCCAGAAACCGCTCCATGCGCCCCGGCGTCACCGTGACCGACCAGCCCGATTTGTAGGACCGGTTCTCCATGATCTTGCGCAGGTCATCAATGCCAATTTCGATGGAAGTCAGGCTGGTCCCGTCTGTGATGGAATGCACGGGGGCTGTTCCCGACTCTGCCATTTTAAAGGCTGCTTCTGATACGGCATACAAATCTTCTTTGGACAACACGCCTATAAATGTGATAAGGATGAGACGCTTTTCAATGAGCCATGAAATCTCGTATGCCATGACGGCCTCCCGCACGAGGACCTGACTGTTTCTATTCAGGATAGACCCACCTGCTGTATATCGCAACTTCAGGGTTGTCCGGGTGCAACAATCTCGTCGATGCACTGGCGGTCGTCGTCGGTAATCTCCACCTTCAGTGCGCCGAGATTGTCTTCATATTGGCTCACGGTGCGCGGCCCAATGATGACGCTGGTGATAGCAGGCTGTTGCATCACCCAGGCCAGCGCGAGTTGGCTCAATGTACAGTTCTTCTCCCCGGCAATCGCCGTCAGTGCCTCTACCTTTTGATGGACATTTTCGACCATAAAGCCCTGCGCCCACTCGCCCCACGCCTCATCCGCCATCCGCGATTCTTCCGAATATGCCTCGCCCGGCCTGTACTTCCCGGTGAGGATGCCACCC
Source organism: Chloroflexota bacterium (assembly GCA_022616515.1). Lineage (GTDB taxonomy): Bacteria > Chloroflexota > Anaerolineae > Aggregatilineales > J027 > JAKEEQ01. The sequence continues at coordinate 1,936 of JAKEEQ010000227.1, forward strand.
GCCAGCGGAGAGTACGGCAAAATGGCGATGTTATATTCCAGCGCCATCGGGATCACTTCGCGCTCAAGCCCCCGCATGAGCAGGTTGTAGCGCGGCTGTTCGGTCACGAAGCGGTTGAGATGATTCCGCTCCGAGATCCACAGCCCCTCGATAATCTGCCACGCCGGGAACATACTGGTACCAATATAGCGTACCTTACCGCTGCGCACCAGATCATCCAGCGCCCGCAGCGTTTCATCGATGGGAATGTCGCGCTGGGGACGGTGAAGCTGATAGAGGTCGATATAGTCTGTGTCAAGGCGTTTAAGGGATTTTTCGCATTCCGCAATGATGCTGCGACGGCTGATACCTCGCGCATTGGGGTCTTCGGGGAAATCGGCGGTTGGCAAACAAACTTTGGTTGCCAGAACGACCCGGTCACGCCGTCCTTTCAGCGCCTTGCCGACGATGGTTTCGGTAATCCCCTGACCGCGCCCATTATTGACGGGCTGCCCGTAAAAATTGGCGGTATCAATAAAGTTGATGCCGTCATCGAGGACACGCTGGATGATAGAGATAGCATCTGCTTCCGGCGTGCGATAACCAAAATTCATCGTGCCCAGACACAGCGGCGAAACCATAACCCCGGTGCGTCCCAGATTTTTGTAGTTCATAGTTTACTCCAATATAGGATTTAATGCGCGGACAACTTTGCGCGGCGATCTCGTATCGGTGAGCCGGTAAGTCTCTCTCCTGTTCTCCCCATTTATGGGGAGATGTCCGAAGGACAGAGGGGAAGGATGGAAACTGTGAGGGATGTTGTGTTTCTGTCATGCAAAAGTGTCCTCCCGCCAGATATTAGGATAGTGAACCTTATACTCTATAAATGAGCAGTCGGTTCACTGAGACAAGCACAGCGAACAGGTATTATTCGGCAGGAGGAATACCCCAAACATAAACCGTGCCGAAATGTGACACGGTGATGAAGTGTGTCCCATCGGCGCTAAATGAGATGGAGGCATTTATATCAGGCTCAGTGATGACGTGTATCACCTCACCAGATTCGACGTTCCAGAAACGAATCATGCTGTCGAAGGTTTCTGTAGCAAGAAGTTTTCCATCTGGACTGAGTGCGGCTGAATTCACACCGAATTCGTGCTCAAAACGCTGCAATTCAAATCCGGTGTCAGCATCCCATAAATAGACGGCTCGATCAATTGATGAGGAGATTATGTACGCGCCATCGGGGCTGTACATCACATCACTTGTCAAATCATAAAGTCCCTTCATACTAAAGAGCGGTTCACCTGTTGCAGCATCTGAAACAAAAATCTTCCCATCAGGCGAGGTGGACACAATATGCTGTCCATCCGAGCTGTATGCAATACTGCCCAGAGAACCTGATCGTTCAGCAAGGATAAACAGTTCGTCACCCGTAGCCATATCGTAAACGCCAATTGACCCATTCCATGTGAGTGCAGCTACCCTTGAGGAATCTGGGCTAAGGGTTACTGCGGTTAGCCCCTGCGGGTTGGCTTCAAACTGTCTTAAAATCGTTTCGGTCCGTATGTCCTGAATCATCACATCGCCGCCTGTTTCGACCATGACAATGATTTCTCCATCGGGACTCAAGGTCATATCGCTTAGGTCACTTGAAAAATGACGTTCAAATGTCTGCTCCTCTGCTCTAATATCCCACACTCTCAATGTTCCGAAGCGTGTAAGAATAGCAACAAGATTACCGTTCAGACTGAATTCAACATCGGCTACCGTATCGGAATAACCGCCCAGACGAGCCACAAGTTCGCCACTCGTGGCATCCCAGACATGAATTCCAATCGACACACCTATAACATATTGTCCATCGGGGCTAAACATTACCTGTGATGCGGTGGATTCCTCCTTCTCAATGATCAAGATTTCCTGACCATTGTCAGCGTCCCATATGCGCAGTGTTTCATCAAATGACGCGGTAACGATGTGCGTGCCATCGGGACTAAATGCCATGCTTGTTATTCTGAGCATATGGCCTTCAAAGCTCAGAAGTTGCTCTCCTGTTTCGGCATTCCAGATTTGTACTGCTCCAGTGTCAGTAGTGGTAGCGATGTGCCGCCCATCTGGACTGTATGCGGCATCTGTAAAACTTCCCGAATCCAGATCAAGGTCAAGGACTTCTTCGCCGGTGACTGCATTCCAGACCCTCACCACACTTTGTTGTGTAGGATCAAATGATTCGGAGAGTCCGACGTGTGTTACAGACAGAATATGTGAAGCATCCAGGCTAAAAACCGCATCATGCAATAAGCCGTTTTCTTCTTGAATTGTCAGCAATTCGTGGTCTATATCCGTATCCCACACGCGAATCTTTTCATCTTGGGATGTGGTAACAATCCGCGACATATCTGGTCCAAAATGGGCACTAACAATGGCGTTGCTGTGTGCTTCAAATTGATCGACTATCTGACTGGAATGCACGTCCCAAATCAAAATACGCCCGTCGTGTGTTCCTGTTATGAGATAGTCGCCGTTCGGGCTAAAATCGACGCTAGTAGTATAACCTTCGTGCCCGTGCAACAGTCGTGGTTCGACAGTGTAGTCATTCGTATTGTAGAGCCAGATGCCAACTGTGCTGACGGCAGCAAGTATGTTGCCATCTGGACTAAAGCGTACTTCGTCAAGCATGCCTCGACCCAACATCAAAAGTTCTGTCACCTGATCAACGGTGTCTCTGCTGATGACGGGATTGGTTTGCGGCTTGGTGGGCGTACTTTGAAGCGTAACAGATCTGCTAAATGTGGTAGTAAAGGCCGATGTGGAAGCCAGCGCAAGGAGAATGAGTATAAACAAAAAAGCGTTTCGCATGATTTGAATCGTATCTCCTACCCGTCCAGCTTTTCCATGTCCTCAATAGTCGTTTCGAGCAGGTCAACCGCCTTGCCCAGCGTCCCGGCATCAAAGGCCAGCTTCACCCCGGCGGCGGCGTATAATTCCGGCAGTTTCGCCGTCCCGCCGAGTGCCAGCGCCGCGCGATATTTTTCGAGGGCGGACTGCTGATCTTGCAGGGCATTGGCCCACACCTGTACCGCGCCAAGCTGCGCCAATCCGTATTCCACGTAGTAGAAGGGATAGCGGAAAATGTGAAGCTGCCGCCGCCACAAGTTGAGGCTGTGATCTTCATATCCATCCCAATTCACCCCGGCTTCGTAATATTGCGAAAAATAGTCGCGCCAGACAGCATCACAGGCTTCGGGGTGGGTGGCCTCGTCGTGATGGCTGTAAATCCAATGCTGGAAGGCCACCACCACCGCCATATAGGGCCAGAAGTTGAGAATGCCGCGCAGTTGGTCTAACTGGTAACGGGCCGCTTCCTGTTCGGTGAAGAACCCACCCTTATCGCGCGTCAGATAGGGTAAGGGCAGCAGTTCCATCGCCATCGCCGCCAC
>JAKEEQ010000228.1 GCA_022616515.1 Chloroflexota bacterium
AGGCAAAATCGAGCCTGCCGCTGGTCTCCGGTATGAAGCGATAATCCTTGTAGGTCCCCACAAAATAGCGGACGGTATCGGTATTTTTGCCGTCGTGACTGGAGATAATCAACACCCACTTGCCGTCCAGCTCAAAGAAATTGGGGCATTCCCAGATGGCACCCTGCGTTTGTGCATCGCCGACCAGCAGCGGATTCAGATATTCCCAGTTCACTAGGTCTTCTGAGCGGTAGAGAAATACGGTGCCGCCCACACCGGTGATGCCTGAACCGACCAGCATATACCAGCCATCATCTGTACCCTGCCAGACAAATGGATCTCGGAAATCACTTGTCTGCTTGGCTTCCGCCGGAACGGTATCAATGATCGGATTTTGTTCGTATTTATCCCAGGTGACGAGATCTGCCGACCCAATCGCCAGACACTGGACCTGCTTACTGTAATTGGGACCGCTGACGCCGGTATAAAAAATGTGCGGTTGGCCGTTGTGATTAACAGCACAGCCCGAAAAAATGCCGCCCTCGTCAACCGTTTGTGGGGTGGGTGCCAGTGCAACAGGTAGGTCCGTCCAGTGAATAAGATCGTCGCTGACGGCATGGCCCCAGTGCATATCGGAATGAACCGCACCGTCGGGATTGTATTGATAAAAAAGATGATATTGCCCGTTCCATTGAATGACGCCGTTCGGATCATTCATCCAATTGGCAGGCGGTAAGAAATGAAACTGTGGACGCTGAAAGTCATCTTCAAATAAATCGCGTTGGGCTGGCATGTGAAATCTCAACATCGAACCTTCTGTTTACGTAACTGATTGACGGGCAACTAACGGACATTCAAGCTTTTCGTGGACGGGCAGCCTTTCCTGGTCGCCATCCACAATTCCCATCAGGTAATCAACAGCCCAGCGCCCCATCTCATAATGTGGCAGTTGCATTGTTGTCAACGAGGGTCGGAGGGTAGCAGCAATAAGTTCCAGGTTGTCGAAGCCGATGATGGCTATATCTTCTGGTATGCCCAGACCACGTTCTTTAACAGCCTCATAGGCTCCCATCGCCATCTGGTCATTGAAGCAAAACAAGGCAGTCGGCGGGTCACTCAAGCTGAGCAAATGTTGCGCACACTCATAGCCATTGCTGGAATCGCTCTGCCCCTCTATCACAAGTTCTTTGTCAAAATCGATACCATGGGCGGTGAGAGCTGCCCGATAGCCCTGCAGACGTCCGAAAGTTGCTGGAATTTTGTCTTCGTTGTTGATAAAGCCAACACGATGATGCCCGTTCTTGAGAAGCTGCTCCGTCGCTTCTCGTCCACCACGTACCTCATCCGGCACCACGGATGAAATGGAATAGTCCTCAACAAAACAATCCACCAGAACACAGGGCACACCTTTAATCATCGGTGGGGGGCTTACAGGCCGGTGATACCAGGCGGCGTAAATGATGGCATCCACCTGGCGTTCTAGCATCATACTGATTGCTTCTTCTTCCATTGTCGGATCTTGTTCGGTGTTGACGACAAGAAGCAGTCGCCCATGTTGCCATGCCTCGTGCTGAGCACCAAGGATAACGTTACCGGCGTGAGGTCGTGTCGCGATGGAATCGGTGATGAATCCAATGGTGTGAGACTTGCCGGTCCGCATGGATCGTGCGGCAGCGTTGGGTCTGTAACCTAACTCCTGGACCGCTGCCCAAACACGTGTGCGTGTTTCTTCAGAAACACTTGGATGATTATTTAGAACGCGTGAAACAGTCTTAAAGGATACACCGACATGATCGGCGATGTCTTTTATTGTTGTCACAGTTTTAGATCCTTAAAAGATGCTGTTTTATATGATGACAACGTTGTCTTAATATTGGTATTTAGAGAATACCGTAGAATGACAACGTTGTCAAATATTCTTTTGCGAACAGTGCATGATGCTTACAATTGTTAGGCATTGTGGCAGAGTTAACGTCCCGCTTGAGAAGTTTCTTCCATACAGTAGCTGACACTGTTTCAACTACCTTCGGCCAATATCCCACCATGTAAAAACAAATCCACAATCCTGTAAACCTACACCCTGGTTCCCGCAATTCACCCCTAGACTGGAATTGTCTGACAAACGAATTGTATTCGAAGCACGGCAAAAGTTAGACAGTCTCAGTGTCTGGGGGTGCACCGTTTGGCTCCCTTGGCAGATAACTTCCGTAAATTTTGGGGAAACGCGCCGAATCTTCTGGGGGCGAAACGGGGACCTTGATATGCGCTGAGATTGTATGACAAAAGCTAAGAGAGGAGAGAAACCGTTGTCAAGTATTCTCAGTCTACCACCCAAACCCCAGCGGCGAACGCGCACCATCCACATCCGCCTCACGCCGGATGAACGGGCCGCCGTGGAGCGTCTGGCCGAGCGGCATGAAACCATGCCGTTACGTCTGGCCCGCCACTTTCTGATGCAGGCCGTCCATTACTACAACCAGCAGCATGATGAGTCGAGCCAAGATGGATAAGCCACCGACGTTAAAACAACCAGCAGATAAGCCAACATCCCATCTGTACCGAACGCTGGCGCGGGTGCTTGTCCAACTGGAAGAAACAGGGTACACTCAGAAACAAGAACGGCAGGCCACCGTGTACCAGCACGATCACCTGCCTTGCCCGCGACAGTGATTCTGCCACTGCGCAAGGTTGAGACCATTGTAACCAATCGCCTTGTTGCTGAGTAGGGACTCACTGCGACAGGGCGTCTTTAGATACGTAAGGAACGGGTATGCCAACCTATCGCCGCGCCGAACCAGAAAACAAAGATCCTTACCGGGCACAGCCCCTGCCTGTGGGCAGGCCGGTGGCGGTGTATTATCGCCAATCCTCGGAAGCCCAGATCGGCAACATCTCCACGACGCTGCAAACGGTGGATATGGTGGAACATCTGGTGCGGCTGGGCTGGGCCCCTGAGTCGGTGATTATGATCGACATGGATGCCGGGATCAGCGGCATGAAGACCATTGAAGAACGTCCGGGTATGTCGCGCCTTTTTGACATGATCGAACATCAGGCCATTGGGGCGGTTGCGGCGCAGGATGTGGATCGCTTTTTCCGTGACCTGACCCAGATCCAGACCAACATCTTTATTGATGCCTGCCGCCGCAACAATGTGCTGGTGCTGACCCCGACGATGGTGTATGACTTCGGTCATGCCACGCAGGGCCGCTATCACATGCAGATGTTCCGCGAACAGGCCCAGCGAGCGGCAGATTACCTGGAATTTCACATCAAAGGCCGCCTGGTCAAAAGCCGCCAGTGGCGACAGCAGCGGGGCATGTGGACCGGGCGACCGATGGCACCGGGTTATGTGGTCGATCTACGCGCCACCCTGCCGGATGGCAGTGCCAATGCCAACCACCGCAAATATGTACCTTTTGAACCTTACGCGGCAGTCATCCGTCAATACTTTGAACTATTCCGCCAGTACAACGGCGTGGGTGTGCATACCGGGCGGCATATTCAGGAACATGGCCCCTTCTTTCCAGAAGTTACGCCAGAGATGGTGCCGGAAGGCTTCAAGTTCTATAGCAAACTCCAGCACCGCTCGGCGATCACCGGCAAATGGTGCCCGGCCAGTGCCTCACTGCGGCACTTCCTGACCAATGTCGTGTATATCGGGCACTGGGTGCACCGCGATGTCATTGTCCAGTGGGATAATCACGAGCCGATTGTGCCGCTGGACCTGTTTATGTATGCTTTCAACCGCTTGAGTAAAACCGACTTCTTTGGCGATCCGAATCCGGATTATCAGCCCCATCGCCAGTACAAACGCCAGCCCAAAGCCACCCGCCGTGAACCCTATCCGACTTATGCGGGCCTGATCTTCTCCGATGATATGCCCCACAAACCGCACCAGCGGCTGGCCGCTGTCTGGAACAATCACAGCGAAACCTACCAATACTGCTTTTATGAAGCGGGTGGACGCTCCAACATCTGGAATATCCGGGCGCATTTTTTAGACCCGGTGGTGGATTACATGCTGCTGGACCGCTTGCAGGCGACGACGCTGGATGAGCACCTCTGGCAGGAAGCCCTGCGTGACGTGCGCTCGGGTAACCGGGGTGAAGTGCAGCGATTGGAGCAGGCCATTCAGCAGGAAAAGCGCGAGCAAAGTAATGTCCTGGCCGCGCTGGGGCATCTGAGCAATCCCGACCTGACTCGTCGGTCGCGCCGCCAGCTGATCTACCATAAGGTATGGACAGTGTTGCTGGCAAGAATGCCGCCCTGCGGGCGGCTCCCCCCCGTCGGTCGTAAGACCGACTACCTCCCACGAGGGGTGGGCGGTGGCGAGCGGTAGCGCAGGCAGCGCCCCCACGTTCGTCCGCAACTGCGCAGCAGTTGACGGCCCGCCGCAGTGAGCGAGCGAACGCGCTGTCGTGCGGGGACCAGCGGCGGGGACGACGTGGGGGGTAGTCGGGCTTCAAATGATGGCTTCGTAAAGACAGCATGCCGAAGACCGACGGGGGGGCTGGCTGACGAGTGGTGGGGGTGAACGAACGGACCGCCGAGCGCCTGATAAAGGCGTTCCACGGTCGGGTGAAGTGAATCCCTACCCGAGGAGGACAGATGGTTTTGGCCGTTGAGGTGAGGGTGAGCCTATGGTTTAGCGGATGGTTACCAGCAGCCTTACCCATTCGCACAGCATAACTGAAGGCATTTTAGCGGTGGTCAAATATAAAACTGTGTCTTGAAATGTGCAGATCAGTAGTTTCAACAGCTATGCTACACTGGATGTATGCCAGAAAGATTGCGCCCGGTTCAAAAAGACATGTTCACGGATGAATGGGTCGATAACCGCACCAAACGACAAAAGAAACGCGATGCCGCTCGTGAAGCACCCCAACAACCCTTCATGTTCTCCCAGCGCGAGATGGCTCAATTCGGGGTCAATTCACATCCCCGCTTCCCCCTCTCGCCGCATACGTCATTACGTCTACTCTATCCTGACTATCGTACTCCCGCAGAAGTAGAGGCGGACCGTGAGCGAGAAGCTCAATCTAGGACCGCTCGGATGTTTGAAGAAGAGACAAATCCTCAATCGGAAACTTCCCACCCAGCAAGGGGTGCAGTTCAGCCAGCAGCACCATTATCAGATAAAGAAGCTTGAGCGGAACACCGATGGTTCACGGATGTGAGGGGCTTGCTATAATCGCCACAATAGGTGTCAGATAGAAGTCATCAGCGCCAATATAACGCAGCATGATGTGCATCTGGTATCCTATGTCTCCACAAGTATGGGACGACCCCAAAAAAGGTTTTAGTGGCTTTAGAAGCGCTGTTTGGGCGTCTATGATATCCACTGCGAAAAAGTCTTCCCGGATGTGCTAAAAGAAAACCGCCCGAAAATTTCATGATCTGCAATGGCCCCACCATCACATTGTATGAGTTACTGCATCAAAAATAAACAATGTGCGACGTTGGTGTACATAAATGGCGGTAGTACTTGACAACAGGTTCCCCAGAATCTAATCTTAAATTGCCTTCGGCAATTCGTTATTTAAAACTTTCAGGGAGAATAGCTTTAAACAACAAAGTAGATATAAACGGCGCTTTGAGAATTTCGAAGCGCCCGTTGGCTTCGAAACCTCAGACAGCCTTTTTCGCTGTCGGCACCGACCACTGACCTCTTTCGTTCGAGTCACCTCTAGGTGGTGGTGGGCATCTTCCCACTGCTCGCCGTTTGATTGATCGATAGATCATACGAAAACGGTTTGGATTTTTCCGACCACATCTCTACTTCAGTCACTGGATTTTGGCTTCCTGCCCTCTCATCTAAGCAAAATGAAAAACGTCTCGTCAAGGCACAAATTGCACCGTGCTACCATACACGACACCATGGTGTCGTGGTGTCATGATACCGAGGTGTCAGGTATTGAGCGCCTTCAGAACCTTATACAAGATGCTGTTCTCGCCATTTTCTCGGTGATCATTCAACAAAAAATTAATCGCAATTCGCGCCACCTCATTTTCACTGGTACGCAGACCCTGCTGTTTATAAATGTAGAGAAGATCGGCGATTTGCTTTTTCTCCTCAGCCGTAAACCGATGGGTGGCGGCCTCTTTACCAAACTCCTTAACGGCCTTGCGGATGGTTTCAACCATGGTGTCATGGTCGCGCGGTGGCATGGTATCTACCACGGTAGCATGGTGGCGTGGTAGCACGGTATCATCTGTTTTCGTAACACGTTTAGCTTCTGGCTGGCTCATTTGGACCTTTTTTGTGGACGACCTCTTTTTCTCCGCCCTCTATTCTACTTTAAACTTTGTGGCGAAGTTGTTTCATCTATTCTGGCACAGAAGGTTACCGCACTGTCAACGGTCATGACTATCAAATCTGGATGGACAATGGAGAAAACAATCGTCATTGAAGCTACTCATAAACTAAGTCAGGAAATTGATTGCGGAAAGTAAACTACTACCACCTGAAAGGCGGTAGCTTTGTGAGCGAGTGAAACTCGCCTAAAGGGCTAGTGGCCAATTCTGAAATTGTCGGCCTTGTCAGGGGATTGATCAAGATGTGACTCGATATATTGGCGGATTATCTCATCTGTGACGTTGCCAGTTGTCACGGCGAAGTAACCACGCGCCCACAGATGGCGTCCCCAGAATTGTCGACTGAGTTCGGTATATTCTTCCAGTAATCGTCGGCTACTGCGCCCTTTGAGCCGTTGCACAAGGTCGCTAATGGCACTCTGGGGAGGGACTGACACCAACAGGTGAACGTGATCAGGCGATAGGTGTCCCGTGATGATATACACATCCAGTTGTTGACAGGTTTGCCGGATCAACTCCCGGGTGCGTAAGGCAATGTCACCGCGTAACACCGGTTTGCGATACTTGGTGATCCAGATCACATGATATTTGAGGTCATAGACCGAATGGGACGTTTTTCGATAGCTCATCAACTCAGGCACATACAGTTGGATCATGGCTTCATCATAACGCCCGGACGGCTGTCCCGCCACTATCCACCGCTCGGGACAGCCCGTCCGACCCTGCGGTTTGAAACGGCCTGCCTGAAAGGCAGGGGTTTTAGACCCTATTTACAGACAATAAGCCAGTAAAGACGCACTATGAGATCATCAAGTCGGTTATTATTCAGCCCGTTCTCGTCGATGAGTTGGATAAACATATCGTGATATTTACTCATGAACTCTGGCATACTTCCACCCAACGCCGCAACAATAACTCTCTCTTCTCTTAGACCATACAGTGCTTCATGTATCACAAACTTTGACTCATTATTGCTCCAGAATACAACAACGTATCCACCGCGATTGACTATACTTTTTATGCTATTCTCCAATATCTCCACGAAGTTATCACCAATCTTGATTTCTTCTATGTCTAACCATACATCAAAATGTCTGCGGTCTCTCATGAAATCAAGAATCGGAAAAACTGTTTTTCTCTCTCGATGCAGGTAACTGGGAAACACAGCCAGATCTAGTGGAGGTGAATCATGTAATCTAAATTCTCGCTGAGAGGGCATCTGAAAAGGGTGTAAAATAGGAAAAAAGGCCACACGCATGAGCCGAAAACCCTATCCAACAGACTTGAAAGATAAAGAGTGGCAGATTCTAA
>JAKEEQ010000229.1 GCA_022616515.1 Chloroflexota bacterium
CGCCTGCCGCAGTGGCAGCCCATGGATGCCGAAACTCGCGATTATGCGATAGACCTCATCGCCGCTGGACTGGCCGAAACCAACCCCAACCGGATTGCGGCCTGTCTGTATGGCGATGAAATTGTCGCGGAGCAGGGGCATGAGGGCATCGGACTGCCACCCTATGCTGGATTTGAGGTTGCGAGTGAGGTGGCGTGAGGAATAAGCTATGCTGGAAAAACCGGATAGTCATGTCATGACTATCATCAACTGCTTTCAAGAGAATTACGGGCTGGCAATCACCACGCTCGAATTCCTGCCGCTCGGTGCCGACCGCGACACGGCGGTTTACAAAGCCGTCTCCACAGACGAAACATTCTATTTTGTGAAGCTGCGGCGCGGCGATTTTGACGAGATGCCCGTTATCGTACCCGATTTTCTGGCAGCGCATGGCGTAAAAAATATCATACCGCCCCTACACACCATCACGGGTCAAATCTGGACACTTCTTGACGATTATAAAGTAACAGTGTCGCCATTTGTGGAAGGTCAAAGTGGCTTTGAAGTTGACCTTTCCGAGCAGCAGTGGCTCGAATTCGGGCAGGCACTGAAAACCATCCACACCACAGAGGTACCATCAACCATTGCCGCCCGTATCCGGCGCGAGGATTATTCATCACACTGGCGTGAGACTGTGCGGAAATTTCAACGCCTCATTGTTGAAACCACGTTTGACGACCCTGTATCGGTGGAACTGTCCGCCCTCCTCAAACGGCAGGAGGATGTCATTAACCGTCTTGTCGAACGGGCAAGTTATTTGGCATCCATTTTACTGACCCAAGCTAACGAATACGTTCTCTGCCATGCCGACATACACGCCGGAAATGTTCTGATAGATGCTGTGGGTAACCTGTATATCGTTGATTGGGACACCATGCTATTAGCTCCCAAAGAACGCGATTTGATGTTCATCGGTGGCGGTATCGTAAAGTGGAATGACCCGCAGGAATCAGAGTGGTTTTATCGGGGCTATGGCGATACAGACGTTGATCCGGTCGCTCTCACCTACTACCGCCACGAACGCATTGTGGAAGACATTGTGGTCTACTGTGAGGAAATCCTGTTGACAGATGGTGACAGTGAAGATCGTAAGGTTGGTTTACGGCAGTTGAGCAGCCAGTTCGAACCCGGCAGTATGATTGAGATTGCGTTTGCGACCGAAAAACTATTGCCACAAGAGCACAAATTCGGCTAAATCCTATTCTCCGTTAAAATGGTCAATAGAACCGAGGAGAGAATTCATGCCGAAACGCATTCTCGTTGTGGATGATGACCGCTCAATTGTGAAGATTCTACGGGGCTATCTGGAACTGGCCGGGTTTGAGGTGCTCGCGGCGCATACTGGCGAAACGGCTCTGCAACACGTGCGCCATGACAAACCGGATGTGCTGATTCTCGATCTCATGCTGCCTGATCAAGATGGCTGGGATGTCACTCGCACCATCCGCGCCAATCCATCGCTGGCGACCACGCCGATTATTATGCTCACCGCGCGGGTGGATGATACCGACAAAATCATCGGACTCGAATTGGGCGGAGATGACTATATCACCAAACCCTTCAACCCGCGTGAAGTTGTGGCCCGTGTACGTGCTATATTGCGCCGCAGCCAGCAGGAGTATATCCCGCAGGTGATTCAGATTGGCAAACTGAGATTGGATATAGACCAGCACGAATTAACCATCAACGGGCAAGTGGTGGATCTAACACCCACCGAATTCAAACTCATGCAGATTTTTATGGAAAATCCGGGATTCGCCCACACCCGCGAAGAACTGCTGGAAAAAAGTGTGGGCTATGCTTATGAAGGCATGGGGCGCACCCTCGATACCCATATCCGCAACATCCGCCGCAAAATCGAGGATGATCCGGGCCAGCCTGAATGGATTCAGACTGTCCACAGTATCGGCTATCGGTTGGTGGAACCATGAGACGACTCTGGGTACAGTTCAGCCTCGCCAATGCGGGCCTGATTATAGGCGTTATTATCCTGATGCTGCTGGTTAGCACGGTACTTATTTCCTCTACATCAGTGGTGTCAAGTGATGGTCCTGCACCCGTTGGCCCGGAAAGTGAAACCGTCAGCGAAGATGGCGATGCAAATAACGGAGTTCCATCAGAACTGATTGTCGGCATTGGATTGACGGGAATCGTCAGCGCAGTGGTGGGCATCATTACTGGCATTGTCGTGAGCCGTCGCTTGAGTGCCCCAATTACGCAGTTAGCAACTGCCGCACAGGTCATCGGCAGCGGAAACATGGATTACCGGGTGAACATTCGAGGCAGTCAGGAAATTGCTGATCTCGGTCACGCCTTTAATCAGATGGCGTCCGACCTGCAACACGCCGAAATGCTGCGGCGCAATCTGATGGCTGATGTTTCCCACGAACTGCGTACGCCGTTAACGGTACTGAAAGGGCAACTTCGAGCCGCACTCGACCGTGTCTATGCCTTTGATGAGGCCGACATCGCTAACCTGTATGAACAAACCGACCACCTGATTCGCCTCGTCAACGATCTGCACGAACTGGCACAGGCTGAAGCGAACCAACTGCCCCTCAGCAAAGCCGCAACTGATATGTCACAACTTTTGCATGAGGTTATCCAGACTTTCCAGCCCCTTGCTGACGAAAAACAAATCACCCTGCAAAGCGACATTGTGGAGCCACTGCCCGTCATGGTTATTGATGCGGCACGCATCCGGCAGGTACTGCATAACCTGCTCGGCAATGCGCTGCAATTCACGCCCTGCGACGGCAAAGTTATGGTCAATGCGCTGGAATATAATCACGAACTGCGCATCACGGTGCGTGATAATGGCATTGGCATCCCCCCGCAGCATATCGCGCATGTGTTTGACCGTTTTTTCCGCGTGGATTCTTCACGCAGCCGCGATACGGGTGGTTCCGGGTTGGGGCTGGCGGTTGCCCGCGCCATTATCGAAGCCCATGGCGGGACTCTCACCGCGCAAAGTCCTGGCACCAATCAGGGCACGGCGTTTACGATAACGTTACCTTCCCCATAATTTCACAAAGCGCACGATCACGAAGACTGCACCAACACGCTGGTTCGGCGCAATGCTCGGACGCCATGTATGGCGTCCCTACGGTAAGGTGGATTGTTCGTAGGGACGTCCAACGGGGCGTCCTTAAAGTATCCGCAAACGTTTGTTCGGCGATGACCCCGCTAACCCTAAATCTCCAGAGTGCTCCGAGGTTTTCTTGACATTTTCTTCAGATATGTTGCCTACCATGACGTTGAATATTCATTGCGAATGGAAAGGACATCATATGACTGCTGCGCTGGAAATGCACGGGGTATCCAAAGTGTACGGTTCACCCCCCAACGAGGTACATGCTTTGCGCGAGATTGATCTGCACGTTCTATCCGGCGAACTGGTCGCCATTATGGGACCAAGCGGCTCCGGCAAAAGCACACTACTGACCATTGCCGGGAGTCTGGAGGAGCCTACGGACGGCACGGTGCTGGTGGGTGGCTCGACTCTCGCGGATATGTCATCCGACGACCGGGCACGTCTGCGTCGCCGATCAATCGGTTACGTATTTCAGGATTTTAATCTGCTGCCCGGCCTGACGGCGTTGGAGAACGTCAAGCTACCTCTGGAACTGGATGGCGTAGCTTCAAAAACCGCCCGTACAGCGGCGATGACCGCTCTCGCTGAATTGAGCATCGAACACCGGGCCAGCCATTTTCCCGATGAACTGTCGGGTGGGGAGCGCCAGCGGGTGGCGATTGCGCGGGCGGTGGTGGGCAACCGTTTCCTGCTGCTGGCGGATGAACCGACGGGTGCCCTCGATACCGCTAACGGCGAGGCGGTGCTGCGTCTGATGCGGCGGGCCTGCCAGCGTGGAATCGCCGGGGTGCTGGTGACCCACAATGCGCAACTGGCGGCGTGGGCTGACCGGATTATTTACCTGCGCGATGGCTGTGTCGTTGACCAGCCCGCCATTGCCCCGCAAACGAACCCGGTCTTCGTCGGAGAAAATCCATGAGCACACAACAAATTCAACCAACGCGAACCGCAAACAACGGTGGCTTTCCCGCACGCCGGGCATTGATTCGCTGGGCATGGCGCATGTTTCGCCGCCAGTGGCGTCAGCAGGTGCTGATCTTAGTACTACTCACGCTGGCTGTTGCCACCGCGATTTTCGGCTCGACTGCCGTCTACAATATTGCGCCCGTGCCCGGTAATGCGGAGTTCGGTTCGGCTAATCATCTCGTCGAGGTAAAGGGGTCCGATTCTGAGGCCGCCATTGCTCGGATGAGTGAATTGTTTAGTAGCATTGATGTGATCCGTCACAAATCGGTGGTAGTGCAAATACCGGGGCTGGTTGATACAATTGATGTCCGCGCTCAGGACCCTCACGGACCTTACAGCGCTCCCATACTGGCGCTACACGAAGGTCATTATCCAGCCGCTGGAGAGATTGCGATCACTGATGGGCTGGCGGAGAAATTTGAGTTAGACCTCAATGACACATTTGATCTGGACGGAAACCTTTTGACTGTTGTCGGTATTGTCGAGAATCCCAGCGACCTGAACGACGAATTCGCCCTTGTAACTTCAGATTACGATTTCACGCCTGACACGGTAAAGATCTTATATAATTCGAAAGTCTCAATTCAACAGGCTGGGAGTGATGCTGACATCAGTGCCTTACAAGGGATTAATGCGATAGCGATTGGCACACGACTGGAGATCATCGAGGATTTGTTCGCGGCTGTGACGGTGTTAGGCGTCTCCACCGTAGCCCTGTTACTTATCTCGCTGGTTGCGGCTGCCAGCTTCATCGTCATGGCCCAGCGCCGCCTGCGCCAACTGGGAATGCTGGCCGCCATTGGAGCCACCGAGGGCCATCTGCGGTTGGTGACGCTGGCGAATGGGGTTTTGATTGGCGTGATTGCGGCTGTCATTGGCACGATTATCGGCGTTATTACCTGGATAGCCGTCGTACCCATCGCCGAACCAGCCTTCGGGTATCGCATTGAGCCGTTCAATGTGCCCTGGTGGTTGGTAGGTGCTGGAATGGTGTTGGCGGTGCTCAGCGCCGGTGGGGCTGCATTGTGGCCTGCCTATTCTATTGCCCGGATTCCGGTTGTTCATGCGCTGTCAGGGCGTCCACCGCGACAGCAGCCCACCCACCACTCCATCGGATTGGCGGCAATCCTGCTCATCGGTGGTATTGTGTGTCTTATTCTGGCAAACCAGACCAGTTACCTGCTACTTATCGCGGGCACAGTGGCAACTATCGCCGGGGTATTGTTGATCAGTCCGGTGGCACTCCTGGGCGTGGCGGCAGTCGCGGGTGCATTTCCGATTTCGGCACGTCTGGCGATGCGCGACCTGGCCCGCTATCAGGGGCGCTCCGGGGCGGCGCTGGCAGCGATCAGCATCACGCTGGGAATCGCAGCCGCCATCGTCATCGTGGTCTCTGCCACGCGAGAGAATTTGTCCGATAACCAGCTTCTGATCTGGACACGCAATCCCGAAGACCCGCCGGGTGTGTCGCCATTTTTCACGCTAGACCCCAACGACAGCGGTTTCTCGCCTTTCATCCCTGATTTCACACCCGCCGAGGTGGAACATTTGGAAACGTATGTGAACCAGATTGCGGCATTACTCGACGAGCCGAGTGTGACCGCCTTAGATGTGGCGGTGGACCCGGCGATGGGTCCCGATCCATGCTGTCCCGGACAACAGGCTATTACACTGGCTAAACGTTTTTCGCAGGGCGGTCAGGAAGGCTGGCAGGACGTCACGCTGCTGTATGTTGCCACGTCCGAACTGCTCGAACTCTACGATATTGATATGGAGGAACTTGACCCTGATGTAGAGATTTTGACCATCGAGACAGATCAGCTACGAGTGATTGGCATGGCCCGAAATCCAGAAACGGAGCGTTTTGAACCTGAACTGGTTCAGAATGTCCTGCGGTTGGAGCGTCCTGCTTCGTCATCATTTGCGGTCGAATCTGTGGCGGGTGGATCGCTGCCGGGTACATTTATTACCCCACAGGCACTGCGGGAACTTGGCTGGGAACCGGCACGAGTCGGCTGGCTGATTCAGACCGCCAGCCCACTGACCGTTGAACAAATTCGCGAGGCTCGCCAACTGGCTGCGGAAGCTGACATGTTGATTGAAGCCCGCTACCACCATGAGGGCCTGATCGCGCTGCGCTGGCAGGCAACCGCGGCAGGGATGTTCGTGGCGCTGGCGGTTCTGGCGATGACGGTCGGCCTCGTTCGCAGCGAAGCACTCGGTGATTTACGCATCCTGACCGCAACCGGAGCTACCACTCCTATTCGTCGCAGCCTTACGGCGGCCACGGCGGGCACACTGGCCCTGCTTGGCGCGTTAATCGGCATCGCTGGCGCATATATCGGGTTAATTGCCGGATATTCCAGCGCCCTCCTGACACCTATATCAATCGTTTATCTGAGCCTAATGTGTGCCGGGGTTCCGCTGCTGGCGTTAATTGGGAGTTGGCTTCTTGCCGGGCGCGAACCACCGCTGATTGCCCGCCAGCCGCTTGAGTGAAGGAGTGCATGGTGAACAATTACAAACGGGCAAGACGGCGTGTGATTCAATTACTGGCTTTATTTTTGATCGCCGTTACCGCTTGCTCAATTTCCGGGGACTCTGGCGAATTTAAAGGAGTTGTGGTCGCGAAAAGGGATTCAGATCAGATTCTGGTGGTACCGGGTGTGGATGCCGGTGTGGTTCAGGGTAAGACACCGGAAGAACTGCTGGCAATTGCGCGGGAAAAAGACGGCGTGTATTTTTCCGTCGATAAGCACACGTTTGAAACTGTGACGTTAGGCACAAGCGTGGTGGTCTACTTTGATCCGGATGACGGTGAGGAAGTGTCAGACCCGCCGCGCCGCCATTCGCAGCGCGTGGAAATACTCGACGATTACGGCTGAGCCACCGGGAGCAGACATTGACTTAGGAAAGGTAGTGGTGCTTTTCACGGCGGACGTGCCGTTGCACGTCCCTACGAACAGCAATGACATGGGTGTAGGGACGCCCCGTTGGGCGTCCGTTTTGTTGGTATGGTACATATTCCATCCGAAGCCCGATTCTTTATCCTCGGACTTACCTCTCCAGCCAGCAGGCCAGAGGGGAATATTTTTTATTTCGGAATAGGAGATTTACGCCTCGGCGCGGTTGCGGCGAACCACAAAACCGGCGGCAAAGGCAGCAATCACCAGTAGAATCGTCGCAAAGTCAAGGCCACCAACACCTGCCGTCCCTGTTTCAGCTTTCGCAGCCGGGGCAGCATCGGTGTTAACAGTAGCGGCCATGCCACCTTCGGCGAGCGGGTCGAGGCCGATGGCAGCCGCCATTCCGAAGAAGACTTCCACATTTTCCTGTGCACGTCCAAAATAGGCGGAACCCGGACCCGTCGCGTAGACCGGAACGTCTTGCATTGTGTGACCGCCGTTCGTGCTGCTGGGCGGCAAATTGCTGTTCAGAGTGATACCATTGGGGTCATCTTCAGGATTATCAACGCCCAGCCCATCATCGGTGGTAACTGCCGGAACACGCGGGACTTCGCTGACCTGATAATTTTCAGTAAAACCGGGTATGTTGTTAACGCCCATTGCCAGCGTAACACTGGGGTTCCAGTTATCCGGGTAGAAATCGCCGTCTTCGTCAACATAGGTCGGGAAGCCCGCATTGTTGTAGATACCGATGGCATCACGACGCGCAATATCATCTTGCGCCGCGTTGAATTCTTCCACATCCACCGTACCCCATACGTCAAAACCATGCGCATGGTCGGCAGTAACCACAATCAACGTATCCGGGGAATTGGCAGCAGCCCACTCCGCCGCAGCAGCGATGGCGCGGTCAAACTCAATGGCATCCGCCAGCGCCCGGTCAAAGTCCAGCGGGTGGAGTTGCTTATCTACGCTGGCCGCTTCCACTTCCAGATAGAACCCGTTCTCATTGGTGCTGAGAATGCTGAGTGCAGCGATTGTCATGTCCACCAGACCGGGCTGGTCCGTGAAGTCGCCAAGATTATCGGTGTAGACGTTGCGGTCCAGCCATACATTCATGTCACCGGGACGGAAAATACCAATCAATCTCTCAACACCAGCGGCAAGCGCATCATTCATCTCGGTAGCGTTGGTGGCGACAGTATAACCAGCGGCCTCATACTCGGTATACATATCACGGTCATCACTGCGCCGTGAACCGTCAGCGGTATTGGGCAGCATATAACCTGCACCACCACCCATAATAACTTCTGGCAGCCAGCCGCCGTCCAGAACCTGAGCCACATACGCCGCGCGATTTCCGGCGGAACGGTCACGACCATGACCAAAAACCGCCGCCGGGGTAGCGTCCGACCAGTCGGCGGTCGTCACAATACCAACACTCATGCCGCGAGTACGCTTCACCAGTTCGGCAAAGGTCTCGGTGCGCGGGTCATCAAGCGTATCAGGGCTGGTGTCTGGATACACGCCCGTTGCATTAGTGGCAGTCTTGTGTCCGGTGTTGAAGGCACTGGCACTGTTAGCGCTGTCGGTGATGATGGAGTCGATGCCGCTCGTGCTCAGATGACCAATCTCTTCAAATGTTTCCCATGAAAGGCGGTCATTGTAATAACCATCAACCATGCCCCGGCTCACCAGACGAGTCGCGGTGAAGAAGGGCAGGTTACCGCCGTCCGCAATGAACAGAATAACGTTTTTGGCAGTCCCGGCCTGTGGTTCGCGGGCGGCCCAGACAGCAGTGTGAGTTTCGCCGCCCGCCGTCACTTCGACGGTATAGTCGCCAGCAGCAGGCAAATTCACGCCGCGCCAGATCACCGATTGGGCGGGAGTTGGAGCATCCTCGCTGCCAAATTCCCAGCTTTCCTCTGTTCCTTCCACACTAAAGAAATCAGCGGGAGCCACACCGTTTACAGTCACGGCAAAATCATCGGGCAGGGCATCCGCATGGACTTCGACGCGGAAGTCAAACAGAGCACCCGGCAAGAAATCAGCATTATCTATCGGGAGAATAAGTACCGGGGGGGCATCGCCTTGAGCTTCAACAGATACACCTGGCAAGAACATACTCAGGGCGATCACGGCTACCAGAATTCCCGTCATGAGACGGGCAAAACGGCCATTACGCATTGTGTTACTCCTTGTAATCAATTAAACATTGCATCCAGTGGAACAACAAAATTGTCCCAACCGTCAACTATAGCAAAATGGGATGAAATGCAAAAATTTTGTGAAGATTTTTCGGAATTTTTAACCGAGATTTAAAGGCGTCTTACCAGCATTTTATCCCCGACGCGCAGGGTAATTTTTTGCGCATTGTTGGGGGTCCCGGCAAAGCCACGCACACCTTTTGACAGGAACTGTAACCCGCTCTTGATTTCACGGGCTTCACCCTCGCCGGGGGCATAACTCAGGCAGTAGCGCGTGAAGGGTTCGCAGGGTGGCATGGCATACACATCTTGCAGGATGATGTAGTCGCCGCTGGCAGTTTTGAACACGATGTCAGCATCGACCATCGCTTCTGGAATCGGCATGGCGGTCTGGACAATAATGTTTTCCCCCGCCAGCCCATCGGTAACGTGATCGCCAAATTGGGAACGCATATCGTCATAGTGTGACGTGAAACCGACCGATACCGGATTCGCGCCGTTATTGTGCGACTCTGGATGGGTGGCGTTGTGTTTATCAATGATGATGAGGCCGTCAATCAGGGCCATGATGCCATCGCTATCGACCATGATTTCATCAACACTCGCCAGTGCACCTTCCGGTTGATACACGCGCCGTCCATCCGCCAGATTTTGCTTCATGCTGCGCGTCTGGACTTGCAGGCGGATAATCTTGCCAACTGTTTCCCATTCACTCATCGAGCGACATCTCTCCATTTGCCAGAGGTTCTAATAAAGCATCAATCTCCGCGATTGAATTCACCCGTACCAGACTCTGACGCAGTTCCGCCAGCACATCATACTCGTCAAAATACTGGTGCAGCCGTCCGCGCAAATGCAGGGCAACTTTGGGTTCGGGATAATCGTCCGTTTCGAGCATGACATGGGCGTGATCGAGTGCTGCTTGTGCCCGCACTGCCAGCGATGGTGACGGCAACTCTTCGCCGGTGCGGATTTTGTGGGCAAAATGCTTGAACAGCCAGGGATGCCCGGCAGCCGCCCGCCCAATCATCACGCCATCACAGCCCGTCTCATCCATCATGCGCATGGCATCTTCGGCGGTTTTAACATCGCCATTGCCTAAAACGGGGATTTTTTTGACCGCCGCTTTGACCTCGCCAATCACCGACCAGTCAACCGGATCATCGCGAAAGCCCTGTTCGGCGAAACGCCAGTGGACGGCGATCATCTGTGCGCCAGCTTCTTCGGCCAGCCGCGCAAAATCAACGGCGGTGGGATGATCACGCTTGAGTCCCGCCCGCACCTTAACCGTTACCGGAACATTGACAGCGTTCACAACCGCTTCAACCACGCTAGCCGCGGTGCATACATCGCGCAGCAAACCCGCACCGCCGCCTTTGCGGGCGATCTTGGGAACCCAGCAGCCCATGTTGATGTCGATCATGGCTGCCCCGGCGTCCTCAAGAATTTGTGCTGACTCCGCCATCATGGCTGGTTCGCTGCCAAAAATCTGCACAGCAAAGGGAAATTCGTCCGGCTGCCAGTCGAACTTGTACCGTGACCGTGCGCCGCTCCCCGTCAAAATATTGCTGCTGAGCAGTTCCGTGCAGACCAGCCCACAGTCATCCCCGGAGTGTTCACGGCACAGGCGGCGGAAGGCATAATTGGTCATGCCATCCATGGGGGCCAGTGTAAGCGGGGTTTTAATCTCGATGTCGCCAATCCGAATTGGATTGAGTCGTGTTTGTTCGCGTGTAACGATCATGGGTGTACTATTCTGCTTTTGTGAAATAATTCAATGATTGACCTTGTTGACCCCTCCCCCTGTTTGGTTTCAGGGGTGGACAAATAGTTAAGACAGAGCGACTGCCTAACGCGGCGGCTGAATGCAAGAGTGCTTTATGCAGTTTTCGAATTAATCGGGTAATGTTTCAATTGGCTTCACATTGACAGTGGCGGACACAGCAGTGCTGTGTCCCTACGGGAAAGCGCGGTGTTTCGTAGGGACGCCAGCTATAGCGTCCGCCAGCTAAATCATCATATCAGTCAAAGCGTTACCACCACCGATTTCTGAACAATCTTTAGGATAGCAGAAGATGGGGTCATGGCGGTAGGTGTATTGATTGCTGATGTCGGCTGTAGGGGCGAATTGAGATGTTTTTGTGCCCCTGAGCTGCGATTCATGTCAGAAAAACAATTCCCATAATGAGTGTAGCGATATAGAACAGCGGAGGGGCCGAATCTTTTTGAATATAGAATGCAATCAAGATGATGCTGTTCAAACCGATTGTCACCACGCCCAACCAGATGGGGAAGCCGCTCAGCAGCAGCACAATGCCGTGAACAATAAGCCCACCGAGTGTCAGTACCGCATAAGTTGGGAATGTCCAACCGCCAGCAGTCGTGCGGACATATTCCTCGCTAAGCATTAACAACCGGAAGGTAAGTACGATATGTACCCAAACGAGTGTGCCAAGAACCAGAGCTGCCAGTCCGGCTATCGCCAGTAGACGGGCATCCGGGGCTTCAACCGTGCTTGTGAAGATACCCATCCCGGTCGTAGTCAGCACAGCCCCGATGATGTACAGAAGGTGCGAAATAATCCAAAAGTTATCCCGCTCATTGATGAGCTTTTCCCGTAAGTCGGGGTCAGATGTGGCATATACTCTCCAGGTAGGCATGAGTGCCGCGCCCCAGACGATTAAGCAGCCCAGGACAAGCAAGGCCCCTGCAAGTTGGATTGTTGTCATCGCTCACTCCCGCCTAACTGTTGATGCACACAACACATTATCTCCCAATAATGTACCCATGCCAGCGGTTGGTCAGGCAAACAGGCTATCCGAAGACCAAGCGGGCGCACACACATCGGTGCGCCCTCATCAACCTTCAATTTTTAAGGAACCAGAACTCCCCGTCCGCCCCCTTGAGCGTTCGCTTTATTGATACGGCTTACCGCGTGAGCGTTAATGCTGCTAGCTCGTAAGTTTACGCTCTCTTAACGCCATATACAGCACACTCGCAATCGACAACATAATGATGATCACGGCAGGTACACCCCAAACTGCATCAAATGGAGGCCATGTATGCTCAAAGTTCATGCCGTAAAAGCCACTGACCACCGCCAGCACACCGATGCCGATGGTGATGATAGTCAGGCGATTAACCGCGATATTGACGCGGTTGGAGATGGCGGACATATATAGATTAATGAGCGAGGGGACCGTTTCCCGCGTGATGTGGATCAAATCGGTAATGCGCCGCAGATGGTCAGACACATCACGTAAATAATACTGGCTTTTTTCGTCTTGAAACACGAATGCGCTGCTCATCAGGATGCTGATAATGTTCTGATAAGGCCACACCACCCACCAGATTTCATTGAGATTGCGCTTCAGACTCAGAAGCTGCGTCACCAGTTGGGCGTTCGGGGCCTCGATGAGCATCGTTTCAATCTTGTCCGTCTCGTGTTCAATATTCTCCAGCAGCGGCAAATAACTGTCGATGACGGCATCCAGCAGGGCGTGCAGCAGCGTACTCGTTGAGTAGGTCAGTTTGTGCCGTTCCGGTTCAAGTCGCATCCTGACAAAATCAATGACCGTTTCGGCAGCCTTATGCACGGTGACCATATAATTCTCGCTTACGAAAATATCCACCTCGTGAAAGTTCAGGTCGCCATTTTCAACGATCACCGTGTTGACAATAAGAAAGATATAGTCATCATATTCTTCTCCTTTCGGGCGCTGGCGCTGGTTGGTGACATCTTCAATGGCGAGGGGATGGAATTTGAAGACATCGCGCAGCACGGCAATTTCTGCCTCATCAATGCCGGTGATGTCCACCCACAACGCTCCCTCTTTCTGCTGGAGACATTCTGAAAGCTGGTCCGCCGTGAGTGTTTTGGTATGGTGATTGTGATAATGCAGGCACAGCATAGGTAAATCCCCCATATTCAAACGAATCAAGTGCAGATACTGTAGCACGGGATGGTAAAAACTGGGTAGAGAGCAAAAAAGGCGGCTCGTGAACCGCCTTCGCTTCTTACTGTGTGAAAACCGCCTACGGATCGAGGTGGGTCAGCATACGCGCATAGGGAATGGTCTCGCGGATATGCGGCAAACCACAAATCCAGGCTACCGTGCGCTCCACGCCCAATCCGAATCCCGAATGTGGCACCGAGCCAAATTTACGCAGATCGAGATACCAGTTGTAATTTGCCGGGTCGATACCCACTTCCTTGACGCGCTCTTCCAGCAGATTCAAATTATGAATACGTTCACTGCCACCTGTGA
>JAKEEQ010000230.1 GCA_022616515.1 Chloroflexota bacterium
GCCCCACACCGGGATACGGTGCTGTTCATTGAGTGGCCGGACATCTACGATGTGACAGGTAAAACACTGGTTGGACCGACGATGTGGTGGCAAATTTTCCTGCCTCAAACCCGCAATCCCGCGTGGGTATCCAACAATGAGGTCCTGTCGACGGGAAGCTGCCTGTTGGTCAAAGATGAAGAACCGCCGCTGCCCGGCTTGCCGCCTGCACCGCCGGAAAACCTACCGCCCAATGTACCGGCGGGCCAACCTGTTATCTACTTCTTCAACACCAATACCACGCAAGTGTCTCGAAGTACCTGCGCGACCCTGACATGGTCGGTTGAATATGTTGATGCGGTGTACTTGAACGGGGCAGGTGTCGTCGGAAATGCTTCACAGCAGGTATGTGGAGCCGCGTTCCAGTTCGGCGAATTTAGTTCACTGCCCTTCACCTTATCGATTCAGAAGAACGGCGCAACGGTCGACAGCCGGACGATCACCCTGTTTTATTCAGAGACAGCACCGCCACCGCCGGTTGTAACAACTGTCCCGCCGCGACCCATTCCTACGACACCGGCACCTATCCCCACAACGACAGTACCGAGGGCCCAAATCAATTACTTCACAACCAGTGATTCGTATTTGTACTTCGGTGAGTGCGCTACCATAAGCTGGTCAGTCTCAAACGCGACGAGTGTTACACTCACGCGATTAGGCTCGACATTCTCAGTCCCCTCAAGCGGAACTTCTCAAATATGCAACTCCGAATTTATTGGCAGTACAACACTAACACTACGAGCCTATCAGGGTAGGTCACTGGATGACAGTGCTTCGCTGACCATCACCGGCGCATATATTGAATAAACGTTCGATATACAGCAAAAAGGGTGGTCAAAAGGCCACCCTCCAGAATAATCGGGATAAAAACAGTTTGCTCGTTAGCCGAGTTTCTCGCGCATTGCTTCTTCGTTTGCGACCAGTGTCAGGCGTTCAGTCAGGCCCACCATACTAAATAATTTACGATAATGCGCCGATAGGCCATAGGCATAGACTTTCCGTCCCGCCTGCGTGGCATCTTCCACGAGGCTGATGACGAGACCGATACCGGCACTGTTGAGATAATCGCTGCCGTCGAAGTTCATGGCAACAATATCTACTTTGTTCACTGCCAATTTATTATACGCATCATATGCGCTCTGCCGCGTCTGGGCAACGACATCGCGCGGAAAATCAAGGAAGCCAATCTTGTCTTCCTGGCGATGTTGTACTTCTTTTCTGCTTGCCATAGTGTTCCTCTATTCTTCGCTCGTTGCTTCTTCATCATCTTGTTTATCGGTGCCGAGATAGATTGTCATCTTAACAAGATTTCCACCTTCAGGCAGTTCCGTAATTTCCACCTCATCCATTAGATTCTGAATGAAGAACATCCCCCATCCACGGGATTTATCTTCACCACCCGGAGCCGGGAGTGGATTGGGAATGGTTTGTCGCCCACGATCCTCAACCCGTACTTCAAGTGAATCAGCGGCGGCGGATAGCAGCACTGTCACTGAAGTAGAACGATCTTCGAGATTGCCGTGTTCGATGGCATTCATGCACGCTTCGGCAACAGCAGTCTTCAAGTCGTCGATACGGTCATCGCTAAAACCCATTTCACGAGCAATAGCTTCGGCGGCATCGCGTGCGACTTTTTCATAGCCTAGCGTGCTGGGAAGAAATACTTCAACATTTTCACGTGGCATTTGGAAACCCTCTCTTTGTTCACTTGCCCCTTTTCGAGACATATATTTTTCTTGCCAGGTCCGCTCATCAACCTCTTCCTCGTCCACGAATACGTAGGGCAGCTTCCCTGTTGTGGATTCTGGTGTTGTGTAGAGCGAACGAATGACCATTACAGTAATATCGTCTTGCGGTGTTTCTCTACCCAGATGCTCCCGAACCGCGACCAGAATGCGCTCTAACGCTTCACGGGCAGAGAGGTCATCGGGTAGTTCATTTAGGAGTGCCTCAAGGCGCTCGAAACCGAAAAACTCGCCGCGTGAGTTTTGTGCCTCAACAATACCATCACTATATAACACTATATAAGCGCCTTCGCCAAATGCCATCGTCTTCATATTGTACGTGGAATTGTCGGATGAACCCAGTGGATAACCACCGATGGACACGTCGGACCACTCATTTTCATCGCGCAGATAGGGCAGACCCATTCCGGCGTTAGCAATGGCAAATGTATTGTTGGTGGGGTTATAAAGAGCCATCAACAGGGCACTATTCATGTTGTTTTGCTTGAGACGTTCATACAGGCGTGTATTCAACCGGCTCAGCAGTTCGCCGGGATTGCGATAGCGGTTAACTTCGTCACGGAGGGCGGTGGTAATAACCGCCATAATCATGGCAGCGGGCATACCCTTACCGCTTACATCACCGACAAAGAAGGCAATCTGATTATCGACCAGCGGCACAATCTGCAAGAAGTCACCACTTACCTGCCGGGCAGGCAGCCACTCGAAGGCGATTTCCAGATCTTCAAATTCGGGCGGTATTTCTGGCTGTAAACTGGATTGGATGCTGCGGGCAATGGTGAGTTCTTGCTCAATGCGCTTCACCTCAATTTGATGTAGTCGCGCATTTTGCAGGGCAACGCTTGCCTGATCGGCAAACGTCTCGGCGAGACTGACATCCTGTGGTGTAAACATTGCCTTCTGAGCGCCATTGATGTTCAGCACGCCCACCGAACGGTCAAAGACTTTCAGCGGCAGTCCCATCCACGAATTGATTTGACTGCCCGGAATGGCCGTCCAGCGTTCGTCATTTTGTGTGTCATTGATGATAACCGGATGACCACGCGCAATCACCTCACGGGCGGCGCGTGCTTCATCCAGCGCAAACACCCTTTGGTGGGCAGCTTCGTCTTCACCACGGTGCGCAGCCACTTCAAGCCCGTCATCTGTCAGAAGTAGAATAGAGGCGCTGAAATAAGGGATGAGCCGTTCAAATTCAACCAGAATTCGATCCAGCACAATGTCAATCTCAAGGGTTGAGTTTAGAGCACGCGACACCTCTAGCATAGAACGGGCCGTTGCACGAGCACCCGTCTCTGCCTGGCGGCGTGAGGTCTCGGAAACGATACGCTGTGTACCAATGGCTCCAAAAATAACCAATGCGACAATCGCGGCAATTGAGGCGAATAAAACGCCGCGCAGATCATCGCTCACGCCACTTAACGCATCTTCAGTATCACGACTGACCATGATGATGAAAGGACGTCCGATGACATTGGTCCTGACGAGGGCTGCTTCACGCTCGGATTCGTTAATGGTGTACTGCTGTGTCTGTGGAGCCTCGACCGCCGCAAAGTCCTCTGTCGAAAAACTATCGCGAATGGTTGTAATCGTTGGACCACCGGGTAAACCTTCATAAATGGCCCGGTATTCCTCCCCCACCTCATCCAGCACCCAGACCTGCCCGTTTTCTGTGCCTGTCAGGTCATCCAGCGCCAGCGTTAGCGTTTGCGTCAGGATCGCTTCCATGTCTAATTCATAGACCAGAAACTCTGTATTCCCGGCAAAGGTGCTCACCGGCGTAATCAACAGATACGTCGATTGCCCCGGCTGGTTATTGAGATCAACCCGGTAAATGCTGGTCGGCACACTGGCGGTAGCACGTGTCTGGGCAAGATCAATCAGGCCCTGGGGTACATTGTACGGATAAGTGGCGTCATCGTCAGCCGGTGCGTTGGCAAGCTGGTTATATTCAGCAGGAAATGCATAACGTGGTGATCCAGTGGCATCAAAGCGCGTCACACTGATAACCGCTTCGGGCCGGTTACTGACTGCATTCTCGATAAAACTGATCGCAGCCGTCTGGGTGAGATTATCGGGCGCAGAGGTACGAATACTCGTATCCTGAGCAAGGGAAATGACTTCAATATTCAGGTCATTAAAGTAGGATTCTGTTTGTTGGGCAGCAGATGTGGTCAACTGTAATTGCTGGGAGCGAAATTCTTCCAACACGGTCTGATTAATGGCCCGCTGCGCATAAAACGCACCAACACCAATAAAGATGACCGTGATTAAGATACTCACCCCGGCAATAACAGGGATCGGGATTCTTCGAAACAAAGGGGTTATTCTCCCTGGAATAATTGAATTTAAATTGAGAGAATTTTACCGATTATATCACAATGCTGCGACGTTAAGTTTTTGTAAATGGATTCAAACAGTTTTGATTTTCTCCCATAACCCATGATACAATGATACTTGTCATGAAATAAAGAGGGTTCTTCATGTTCACAAATGTGGGCTGTATGATGATGCATAGACCGCGCTGGCTGAACGGTGTTCAGAACAGTGGGTTTGTGCTACCTGCTATATAAACCCACAACCCTCTGCATCTCAAATCAGCGAGCGCGAACCGTCGGAAATCCCGGCGGTTTTTTATTTCAGACGCTAGTGGTGAACCATTGACTGATAGGGGTTTTTGCCTAGCGGACGGGATATATCCCGTCCCTACGGTCAATTGTGATGTGTCGTAGGGACGCCCAACGGGGCGTCCTAAAAAAAGAAACCAGCCATCAGTTAATATGCCACCACTACCCTGACGCTATAGGGTTATCTGTTCAGTTAAACCGATGTTCGCTACAATGCGATGCACAGTAAGGAGACATAATGGCAGAGTACATACATGTATCCGTAGCCTGGCCTTATGCCAATGGCGATCTTCATGCAGGACACATCACAGGATCGATGCTGCCTGCGGATATTTTTGCACGTTACCATCGCCTGAAGGGAAATCATGTCCTGATGGTGAGTGGGTCCGATTCGCATGGGACCCCAACGATGGTGGCGGCGGACGAAGAGGGCAAGACACCTCGTGAAGTCTTTGAATACTATCACCGGCGTAATCTGGATGTGTGGAAGACTCTGGGCATCAGTTACGACCTGTATACCCATACCGATACTGAGAATCATCACAAAATTTCTCAGGACATCTTCACGCGCCTGCTGGAACGCGGTTATCTGTACACCGAAGTTCAGGAACGCCTCTACAGCCCCACCGAAGACCGCTTCCTTGAGGACCGCTACGTTGAAGGAACCTGTCCGGTGTGTGGCTACGAGAATGCGCGTGGCGACCAATGCGATAACTGTGGCAGTTTGTTGAACGCTACCGAACTCATTGACCCCCGCAGCAAACGCGACGGCACAACACCCGAACGCCGTGAAACCATCCACTATTTCCTTGACCTCGCCAAGTTCCGCGAACCACTGCGTAAGTATCTGGAAAGCCACAAAGAGCACTGGCGTCCCACTGTCTATAATGAAGCCATCTCCAAAGTTGATGACCAGCGCGGACGCCCCATTACCCGTGACATCAAGTGGGGGATAAAAGTACCCATTGATGATCCGGTGTGGAATGAGAAACGCTTATACGTCTGGTTTGAAGCCGTCATGGGCTACCTGACCGCCTCGGTAGAGTGGGCCAACAACAACGGTCAGCCAGACGCATGGAAAAAGTGGTGGTACAACCCGAACGCCAGAGCGTATTATTTCATGGGCAAGGATAACATCCTGTTCCATACCATCATCTGGCCTGCCGAATTGATTGGCATCAACAGCCTGTACAACAACGGAGACAATACGCCTATTGTGCTCCCCTATGATGTGCCCGCCAACCAGTACCTCAATCTGGAGGAACGCAAGTTCTCCAAGAGCCGCAAGTGGTACATCTCGATGCTGGATTTGCTGGACCGCTATGATCCAGACCCGGTGCGTTACTACCTGACGGCGGTCATGCCGGAGATGCGCGACACGGATTGGAAGTGGGACGATTTCGTGGCCCGCAACAACAACGAACTGCTGGCAAAATGGGGCAATCTCGTCAACCGGGTGCTCAAATTCACCGATAAGCACTTTGATGGTCGGATTCCTGAGCCGGGTGAACTGCGCGATGAAGATAAGGAATTGATCGCGAAGGTTGAAGCTGGATTTGACACGGTCGGCAATCTCATCACCGAGGTAAAATTGCGGGCGGCGCTTGAGGAGGCGATGCGGTTGGCGACAGAGGTCAATATCTACCTCGATACCGCGCCGTGGTTTGGCAACACCATCAAGGAAGATAAACAAGCCGCCGCGACAACCATGTATACAGCCCTGCGCTGCATCAACAACCTGAAGGTGATTTTCGCGCCGTTCCTGCCATTTACTTCGGAGCGCCTGCACCAGTTGCTCGGCTTCGATGGCAGTGTCTTCGGTGAACTGGAAATCGTCACCTATGATGAAGAAACCCGTTCACACGACGCCCTCATCTATGATCCCGATGGGGCATCTGTTGAGTGGAAACCGCAGGAACTGCCGGTTGGTCAGCCCATTCCACAGCCGGAGCCGCTCATCAAGAAGCTGGCCCCTGAAGTTGCGGATGAAGAACGTGCCCGCCTCGGGTTTGAGGCATAACCGTTGGAGTGGTTTCTTGGCCCGCTGTCGCGCCTGATTTGTCTGGGCATTGCCTGTGCCGGGTGGGTTCCGCTGGTGGTATTGGCTTATATTCGCTGGCGACTGAAAGGTTCGCATGATGCTGCAAAAACGACCTGAATTTAGCCGTCTAATTGCCAGCTTGCGCAAGGCATCCCGGCGCGTTCGCGTAATGGTGCAAAATCAGCCCGAACGTAGCCGTCTATTTGCCAGTGTGCGCAGAACATTCTATCGCGTTCGTGTGATGGTGCAAAACCAGCCCGAACGTAGCCTGTTGGCGCTGATTGGCGTGTTGTATCTGGTCATCGCGTGGGGATATGCCGTTCGGACTCCCGACTGGCAGATACCTGACGAACCGGCCCACTACAACTATATTCGCCAGATCGCGGAGGATGGTGAGATTCCAGTCATCGAACCCGGTGACTGGAATGACACCTACCTTTTCCAGTTAAAGTTAACGAGGTTCGCGCCGGACGTCGTTGACCGCCCGCAAACGCCCGAAGTCGATATTCACAGCGTCCAATACGAAGACCATCAACCGCCGTTGTATTACCTGCTGCAAGCTCCCATTTACGCCATCACTGACGG
This sequence comes from Chloroflexota bacterium, assembly GCA_022616515.1. Classification (GTDB taxonomy): domain Bacteria; phylum Chloroflexota; class Anaerolineae; order Aggregatilineales; family J027; genus JAKEEQ01. The sequence continues at coordinate 7,038 of JAKEEQ010000230.1, forward strand.
CGACATCGAGGCACTTCGATTATTCTCTGCTGTGATTGGCTTCGGCGTGGTGGTCTGCGTATGGCTTATCGGGCGCAAACTCTTTCCCGATAAGCCCTGGCTTGGATTGACGGCTGCCGCATTTGTGGCCTTTTTGCCGCAGCGTCTGGCGATGATGGCGGGCATCAATAACGACTCGCTGGCTGAAACGCTGGCGGCGGTTGTCTTCGTGCTGGTCGTCTATTACCTGCTGTCACCCCCACTGGACTGGCAGCTTCCGCTGGCAATGGGATTTGTGGTCGGACTCATCTTCCTCACCAAATCGACCGTATACTACATCAGCGCGATTGCCGGGCTGGCGATATTAGCCCGCTGGTATTGGGAACGATGGTCCCGCGATGAAGCGCTGCGTCCCATTCTGGCCTTTGCGATTCCCGCATTGGTCCTCGGCTTGATATGGTGGATACACAGTCTTGATGTGTATGGCGGGACGGATTTTCTCGGCTTGCAGCGCCATGATGAAGTGGTGGTCGGGCAGCCCCGCACCGGCGACTACATTGACGATGTTTACGGCGGCAGTCGGCGCGTCTATCTGGAAAATATGGCGAGTACGACGTTCAACAGTTTCTGGGGACAGTTCGGCTGGATGGCGGTTCCCATGCCAGATCGCGTTTACCGTATCATCCAGATTTTTCTGATTGTTTCCCTGCTCGGCCTCGTCTTTTATCGACCACGCCTCGAACCAATTGACAAAATTTTAGTTGCTTTATTCGCCCTCAGCATTGCCCTCGTCCTCGCCCAATTCCTGATCTATAACCTCACCTTTGTCCAATTTCAGGGCCGTTACCTTTACCCGGCACTGGTCCCAATGGCACTGCTGGTTGCATTGGGATTGAGCGGATGGTCATCCCTGCTGGTTGATCGCAATTGGTGGTTGGGTTGGCTGGCAATCGTGCCAATGTTTGGACTGGCTGTGCTGGCGTGGTATGCGTTGAATACGTATGTTGTGCCGAATCTTTAAGTATCTTTCAATACATCCATTAGTCTTTGGTATATTGCGCCAAACTCATCTCTTAGAAACTTAGGCATAATATTAGTGGAGCAGAATTCTTCCAAGTAATTTCCAAATGTAAACGATTTTGGACCGGTTTTATCCTGTTGAACAGCGTACTTAAGAATATCCGATATGTGAAATCTTGTTGTACATTCCATGAGCCATTCGAATTCCTCTATAGATAAGAAATAGATATGTGAAAACGGAACAATTTCCCGACCACCGTACTCAGCCAACAAATTGTCGATTTCGGTTTGCGGTAGAAGATTCTTGAAATCCGATCCATTTCCAAGATAAAGCTGTTTGTACGTTACCACGAGCAAAAAATTCTGGTCACCAAGAGTAAGATCTCCTATTCTCTTGTTCGCATCAATGAGGTTTCCTATACTGTATCCTTGCTTTATTCCTTTTATAACCGAATCTTTGGTCTTGTGTTTAATGACATCAGAAGAAAAAATCACCATACCGCTGTCACTCATCTCAACTGCCTTAGCATCAATATATATGTTCGAATCGCCATCTGAAATCAGGAAATCCACTACTTTTGTATTGTTGCCAAACTCTGACTTTAACTGATCTTCATCCAAGAACTTTACCCCAGAGTACTCAATGCATTTTCTGACATAATTTTCAAAGATTGAACCAAACTTGTTCATAAATGTTTGCCCATCTCTTTGCTTTAAAGCGTCATACAAATAACTCGTTAAAGAAAAATAAAGTAGCTTCGGGGTATAACAGATATAGCGATCTTCGGTGTGCAAAAGCGGGTAGTCCTTCAATAGGCTCTGTTCATAAAACTCTCTATCCAGTTTCCTGCCCTTGTTATGGGATTTCATCAATCGTCGCCTTGATTTTGTCAGATCCAACGACAGGATATCCAAGAACTGCATTATCGTTCCTCGACCATAATGCGTTTCCATATTCGAAAACAGCCCAAACTCGACGTATTCCATTTCCGGTTTTGTGAAAATTCCGGTAGCCAGCGCAAGAGCCAGTTCGATAAAAGCATTAATTGAGATACCAAATTCTGCCGTGAAAGTTTGATTGAATGTATGATTCTTTGGAAGGTCGTCGAAAAGCAGCACTTGTCGCGCAAGACCTGGAAGTGTGATGTTTGGATCCAACTGCGCCCAAAATTGTTGGAATGCGAGGCTTCTAATCCAAAGGAAACCATGCTGATATTTATCAACATCATTTGTTGCCCATAGATCGTTCAGTCGATTGATCAACCGGTTGAATTCATCGGAACCCAGATTTCTATTGCTTGGTGTACGAATCGTTTCGCTATAAATGACACTCCACTTTAGCAGCAACAGCAGCATAAATTCAGGATATTGGGAACCTCCAATCCATCCATGTTTATCACTATTCCGCGAAATAAATGAGCACATTCTTATAATGTCTAAGACATAATGGCTTCTCAGTTGACGGCGAATATCTTCGAAAATTGCTCTATCCATACTCTGAACTTCCGTTTGATAAAATGTGCTCTAATTGATTATAAACAATATTCGATTCCCAACTTAAATGGTGCTTACGGCTTTAACCTGCAACTACGCTACAGGAATCTGCGGTCTGTGGCAACTAAGCAATAGCGAAATGAGTCGTTTGAGGGTATTCTTATATAGAACAAATGTCTCACATGTCTCACCCGAGGAACAATGGCAGAACTTAAACACACCGATTTTATGAACGGCCTGACCAAAATCGTCCCGGACTTGCTCCCCAAACAGCTTCAAGACTTCAAATATGGCAACACCAACTGGTTGTTCCAGATGTACTATGGGCGCGACAAAGGCATCCACTATGAAATTTCGCGGGTGTGGAACAAGACCGGGCGTGTGTTGGAGGTGGGGCTGCATTTTGAAAGCTGCGATAGAGCACGCAACCAGCAACTCATCGAGTATTTTCAAAGGTACATTTTTGAAATCCGGGAAACATTGGGTGAGCAGATTGTTGCCGAGCAGTGGGATAGAGGCTGGACCAAGATTTACGAGGTGTATCCCAGCGAACAACTTACCTCAGAGCACCAGCAGTTCGCCGCCCAACGGCTGGCAACCTTCATCGAGACCATCCAGCCGCTGTATAAGCATATCCGCGCAAAGGCTTAAGTGCTGAGGACGCCCCGTTGGGCGTCCCTACACACGACTCCCGGTTTTCGTAGGGACGTGCCGTTGCACGTCCTCCTGTCTTCATAATACGGATTCCAGACAGGTATGCCAGCCCCCCGTTTTTATCAATAATTCTGATTGTTATGCTGTTCTAGAGACAGTTATTCGCCACATAATCCAGCACGTCGATCTTGGTCAGGATGCCGCGTACATGGTCAGGATGCCCGGCTTCCGTCACCAGCACCACATCACTCTCATTGACGAACATGTGCATCAGTGTGTCGAGGGCTTCGTTGGTCGACACGGTTACGACATCCGACTGCACAATATCACCGATTCCTTCATTAGCGCTGTGCGGATGCCCCACCATCAACATGTGATTGAGCAGGTCCAGTTCCCGCACAATACCCAACAATGTGCCGTCATGGAAGACCGGAGCCTGCGAAATACCCTTGTCCTTCATCAGTTTGATGACATCCATCATACTGTCATCAGGTGTGACACTGATAAGTTTCTGGTGCGAGCGGCTATTGAGCACGTCTGCCACGATAGCATCGGTGCAGGGCTGGCTGAAATAGCCGTTCTCACGCAGCCAATCGTCATTGAAGACTTTACTGAGATAACGCGACCCGCTGTCTGGCAGCAGTACCACCACCTGCTTATCCGGGCCAATATTGTGCTGGCGGATATATTTCAGTGCACCTGCCACGGCTGAGCCACTGGACCCGCCTACAAACATCCCCTCTTCGCGAACCAGCCGCCGCGTCATCATGAAGCTTTCGCGGTCATCCACCTGAATGCTGTCATCAATCACACTGAAGTCCATCGTGCTGGGCAGAAAATCTTCGCCGATACCCTCCACCCGGTAAGAGTAGGCGTCGGTCATTTCACCAGTCTGGATGTAGTGATGCAGCAGCGACCCAATCGGGTCCACGCCGATAACCTTGATGTCTGGATTCTGCTCCTTCAAATATTGGCCCACACCGCTGATTGTGCCGCCCGTGCCCAATCCTACGATGAAATAGTCAATCTTGCCTTCGGTCTGCTCCCAGATTTCGGGGCCAGTGGTCTCATAATGAGTGCGGGGGTTTTCTTGATTGTGGTACTGGTTGGCGAGAATGGCATTGGGGGTCGTCTCGACGATGCGGCGGGCTACGCTGTAATAACTGCGCGGGTCATCCGGCTCAACTGCCGTGGGGGTGATAACCACTCGTGCTCCAAAGGCTCGCAGCAGGCGGATCTTCTCTTCGGACATCTTATCGGGCATGACGAACACCGTCTTATAGCCCTTAATCGCCGCCGCAATTGCCAGCCCAACACCGGTATTGCCGGATGTTGACTCAACGATGGTGCCGCCGGGTTTAAGTTCACCGCTGCGTTCGGCGTCCTCAATAATGTAGATGCCGATGCGATCTTTAACTGAGCCGCCCGGATTGAAGAATTCAACCTTCGCCAGCACCTCGGTCTCAATCTCATCTGTCACCTTGTTGAGACGAACGAGCGGTGTATTGCCCATTGTCTCCAGAATATTGTTATACACACGCTGTGAAGTCGTCGTGTCTCTTGTCGTCATGGGGATTCCTTCAGTCACCTATACGCACACGCAAATTATAAAGGAGACTTGGCTTGTTAATCTACGCCCGAAATCCCTGACGGTGGTGGTAACGCCTTGACTGATGGGGGATTTTGTCTGGCGGACGGGATAATCCCGTCCCTACGGACTCGACACGGCTTTGGTAGGGACGCCATACATGGCGTCCGTTGTCCGATAGACGGGTTAAGGATCAAAAACGGAAATCTATTTCACATAGGACGCAGGATACTTATCTATTGGCTTTAGCCAATGCGAAGGGATGCACCGCGCCACTGCCATGATGACGCAGCATTGCACCCAGATAGGTCAATGTCCAACCCGAATCAACAAAATCATCGACCAAAAGCACAGGCTTGGGCATGACTTCACCATTAAGCGCAAAGGCTTTCCAGAGATTTTGCAACTGCTGAAAACTGTTGTGCATCTGATTTTGGGGCGGACGCTCAACTGCTTTGCGGATAGCGACGATATACGGCAAGTTAAGTTCAGCGGCGAGTCGTTGGGCAAATTGCGGTACTAAATCAGGATAACGCAGCGAAGGCACACACGTCACCCACTGCGGAACCTCGTCAACTTGCTGCCAGTATGTCGTCAAAAGTTCAGCCGAAGCCCTGACCAGTTCCCGATTGAACTGCTGGTTTTCAAATTTGCCCCGTTTAATAGCATATCCCCACCCGCCATCATTCGCATAACATAGTGCCAAACCAACCGCATTCGGTGCGTGAATTTTACCTTTCAGTGCGCCAATGCCGCCTGCGGGCCATTGTTTGCGCGGCTGAATAAGAATAAAACGTTCCTGAGTGAGAAATTGGCGGGCGCGTTCAATTTCAGTGGGGGTCGGATTGGAACGGATTTCAGCATCCCGGCAATTCTGGCAGCGGCCACAATCACCATCAATGGTGTGGTCGTCGAGCGCTTCGGCAATAAAACGCATCAGGCAACCCCGGTACTCGATAAAACTTTCCATCTGCGCCAATTCGCGCTGGCGTTGGGCAGTGACCTGTCCC
>JAKEEQ010000231.1 GCA_022616515.1 Chloroflexota bacterium
ATGCCATTTTAGTAGCCCTTATCCTTGTCGCTGCCGATAACCCCGACGCCTTCTTCCCACCGACGCCCACGCCATGACTACTGCAATCGTTATGCTTGGCGACGATTTGTCAGCATTACAGCCCCTCCGCGCAGTAGCCGCCAATGAACTGATTGGGATTTTGCAAAAAGCTGAAATCGAGCACATCGTTGTCTCTTCTCCATCAACTGCATGGCTGGAACATCCCGTGCAAATAGTACAGGATTCACCCAATTTTCATTTCGGACAGGCCCTTCATCGCCTCATCAGGCAAACCGAGTCACAGGATGTCATGTATTTTGGCGGGGCGAGCGCACCATTGATGACAGTTGAACAGGTGCGTTCAATTTTGCCGCAACTGGATGACGGCGTTGCCGTCACCAACAATCTGCATTCCAGCGATTGGATTGCGCTGCGGGTAAACCAGGCAGCCCTGGCGGTTATTGAAGGGTGTGAGCGCGACAACAGCCTGGCGTGGGAACTGCGTGAATCGGCGGGCTATATGGTTCGCACGATGAGCGAACGCAGTTTTGACCTCGACACACCCGCTGATTTTGCTCTGATTGGACTGCATCCCGATTGTCCGCCACGCTTACGACAGGCCATTCAACAGACCACGCTTTTGCAGCAGATTCCCGTTCAAAGGGTAGTGGATGTGTTAAAACGCGACGGTAGTCAAGTGGCCTTGATTGGCAGGGTAGCCCCTGTGGCGTGGCAGGCCATTGGCAACGTCACCCGCTGCTGGATTCGCGTTTATGCCGAAGAACGTGGGATGGTCGCCAGTCAGCGTGTAGAACGCGGCGAGGTAACGTCTTTATTGGGCGAATTGTTAGATGTAGTAGGTCCGGTCAAATTCTGGGAACATCTGAGCAAGATATGCGATGCTGTCATCATGGACAGCCGGGTCTTGATGGCACGTCGTGGATATTTACCGGACCCGGCGCAGCGCTACGCCTCTGATCTGGGGCAGGTAGAACGTATTGATGATGAATGGCTCGCAGCGTTTACAAAGGCAGCACACAAGGCCCCTATTCCGGTTCTGTTGGGGGGCCATAGCGTTGTTTCAGGAGGGCTGATGCTCCTCGCTGACATCATAGCCCGGAAATAGCGTGAATAAATGGCGTCCCTACGATCATCCACGATTCCCGTAGGGACACGGCACTGCCGTGTCAGCCACTAATCTTCGCGCAAAACATAACCGACACCGCGCACTGTATGAATGAGCCGGGATTCATTTTCTGTTTCGGTTTTCTGGCGAAGATAGCGCACATAGACCTCTATAATGTTACTCTCTCCACCAAAGTCATAACCCCACACGCGGTCAAAGATGACATCGCGAGTAAGCACCTGGCGTGGATTGCGCATAAATAATTCCAGAAGTTCATATTCTTTGGCGGTAAGATCGATGGCACGGTCGTTGCGAAAAGCGCGGTGAGTTCCCGTGTCGAGGGACAAGTCCGAGAAACGCAGGACTTCCGGGCGATCTGGCCCGGCTTTGTGACGACGAAGCAGCGCCCGAATCCGTGCTAACAGTTCATCGAAAGCAAAGGGTTTGACGAGATAATCATCGGCCCCGGCATCCAGCCCTTCGACCCGATCTGGCACAGCATCTTTGGCGGTCAGCATCAGGATAGGCACTTCACTGGCGGCTCGCAGACGTTTACAAACTTCCAGCCCATCCAGTCCGGGCAGCATCCAGTCCAGAATAACCAGATCAGGCGGGTTGTCACGGGCGATAGAGAGACCCCGTGTGCCATCATATGCGACATCAACACGATAACCTTCATAAATTAAACCGCGTTCCAGTGCCTCAGCGATATTCACTTCGTCCTCAATAACAAGAATTTGTTCTGCCATCTTTTCTTCCTTATTTATGCGGATGTCTTATCCAGATTATATGCCATTTGATAAAACTGTATAAATATTTTCCCGCATCTATTGATTCAAGGCTTCTGCTTATGGTATCATGTCGCTTACTAATACACGATTTAGCCAATACTTGAGAACGTGAGGCGGACGTAGAGTAAATTCTTTGCTTTACGCCGCTGCTGTTTTATAACAAATTCGTTCGAGGTGGGAATCATGACAGAAGGTATACAGTATCTGACTAAAGAGGGCTACGAAGAACTGGAGAAGAAATTACACTATCTTCGTACCCAGCGCCGTCAGGAAATCGCCGAGCGTTTGCATCAGGCCCTTGAAGAAGCGGGTGAACTTGGCGAAAATGCAGAGTATGAAGACGCCAAGAATAATCAGGCGTTTGTAGAAGGCGAAATTCGACGTCTTGAGGAAATTTTGAGCAACGCGGAGATCATTGAAGAAGGTGTCCAGCGCCGCAAAGGTGTGGTTGGCATCGGCAGCCGTGTTACACTCCGTGAGAAAGGCTACGACGATGAGGAAGTCTATTTCCTGGTCGGGCCTGCCGAAGCTAATCCGGCACAGGGTAAAATTTCCTACAAAAGTCCATTGGGCAAATCGTTGATGGACCAAAAAGTTGGCGCTGAAGTGCTTGTTCATGCGCCAGACGGTGACATCGTCTTTGAGATTGTAAAGATCGAGTAATGGCCTGTAAATGCTCGTGAGATGATGCCCGCGTCTGGTTTGATCGGCGCGGGTATTTTTTTGCTTACCTGAGATAAGAAAGGATGAATTCAATTGCCGTGGGAACCCAGTAATAATGTTGAGCGGGATCGGATGGACAAGCTGCAATTCCTGCTTGACCACAATATTGACCCGTATCCGAAGCGGGTGGAGCGGACCCATTCGGTGCAGCAAGCAATCGACCTTTTTGAGGTGGCTGAAGCGGATAGCAGTGATGAAGAACCCCAAACCGAAACCGTCACCGTTGCCGGGCGCATTGTTCGCCAGAATTTAAAGGGTAAGGTCTACTTTGCACACATCGCCGATGAAACCGGACGTGTTCAATTGTTCGTGCGCATCAACAGCGTTGGTGAAGAGACATTTGAGATTATTAAAGATGCTTTTGATATGGGAGATTTTGTGCAGGCCAGCGGGCCAATGATGCGCACTCGTGCTGGAGAAATCAGTGTCAATGTGCAGGAAATCAAGATGCTTGCCAAGTCGCTCAGTCCACTGCCAGTCATCAAGGAGCGGGTGCTGGAGGATGGTACCAGCGAACGTTATGGCGAGTTCTCCGATGTAGAAGAACGCTATCGCCAGCGTTATGCCGACCTTGCCGTGAACCCGGATGTACGCGAGGTGTTTCGTACCCGTGCCCGGACGATACGGGCTATCCAGAATTTTCTGGATAGTGAGGGCTTTCTGGAAGTCGAAACACCGATTTTACAGCCGATTTACGGTGGGGCAGCCGCGCGTCCATTCACTACCCATCATAACCAGCTCAAGCAAGACCTGTTCCTGCGTATCAGCTTTGAGTTGTATTTGAAGCGTCTGCTGGTCGGTGGGTTTGATGGGGTCTATGAAATTGGTCGAGATTTCCGTAATGAGGGCGTCAGTTTCAAGCATAACCCCGAATTCACCATGCTCGAATATTATTGGGCGTACCGCGATTACAATGATATGATGGACCTCACCGAGCGACTGGTAGCAGATGTGGCACAGCGGGTTATGGGCAGCACGACCGTAGCTTTTAACGGCAATGTGGTTAATCTGAATCCACCCTGGCGACGGATTACCATGCGCGATCTCATCAAGCAAGAACTTGAAATTGATTACATGGAGTATCCAACGGCGGACTCTCTGGCTGCCGTGATGAAGGATGAGCGGTTGCCCGTCAAGCCAGATACACCGTGGGGCAAGCTGGTTGAGGAACTGCTCGGCGCGGTGGAGAACCGGCTTATCCAGCCGACGTTTGTCATGGACTATCCGGTTGATATATCGCCGTTTGCCAAGCGTACCGATTCCGATCCGACCCATGTGGAACGCTTCGAGTTTTATATATCCGGCATGGAAATGGGCAATGCTTTTACCGAATTGAACAACCCGTTGCAGCAAGAAGAACGGTTTCTTGAAATGGGACGTCTATACAGCGAGGAAGATGATGATGCAGCGCCTATTGATGAGGATTACCTGCGGGCCATGCGTTACGGAATGCCGCCCTGTGGTGGTGTTGGTATCGGCGTTGACCGGCTGGTGATGCTCTTTACAGATCGCACCTCTATCCGCGAGGTGCTGCTGTTTCCCCATCTACGTGTAAAAGACGAGTAGCTTTTAGTTGAATGACATGCGCGGGCGGGGTATAGTTGCTTAAATTATCTCGCCCTAATCTCTGGAAAAATAACGCATGACTAACGACAATCAATCCATTCTTCCGGTGAGTTATCGCACGATTCTGGACGGACTTGGCGATGGTGTTTTGCTGTTCGATATGGATGGCAAACTGTTATTTGATAATCACATGGCCCGCAAGCTGTTGGGGTCCGACCTTGTCGTCATCCGCTCCGAAGGCTGGGAAGCATGTGCCATGATGATGGATGCCGGGAAGAGTGATGAGGAAACGGCAGAAGAAATTCGTGCCCGTGCCATCCGGCAGAGCGAACCTGTCCGCTTCCATATGTTGATCAGCAACGCCTATACCCCATGCTGGGCCTGCGCAGTGCATGGTGACAATGATGACACATTTCTGATGATTTCAATTGAGCAGCCAGATTGGGCACCACTGACCGAACTGATGAACACCTTTCGCTCAGAAGCCAGCATGGCAATCGGCAACACAAAAAATCACGCCGACCTCATTGTGCGATTGGCGAACAGCCGCCCGCCGGATATGACCACCGACCAGCTTGCCCAGCGTATTCTCGGCTTCTCGGAACTGATGTCGCAGGATATGTATCGCCTGCAAAACCTACTGGAACAACTGCATCGTCTGGAGATGGTGCGTACCGGGCAAATGATTGATGTCATCAAGAAGAGCAAGCGTGACATCAATGTGCGCAACTTTGTTGAGGACCTGCTTGAAGACATCACTGAAAAACCGATTACCGACACGCCTCCCAAGACAGATTTGCGTGACCGGATTGACGTCGATATACCGGGACAGCTTGCCGCTCATGCGAGTAAGGCGACGCTGGATAGTGTGATGCGCGATGTCCTGAGAAACGCCGTCATGTACAGCGAGGCCGATTCAACGATCAAAATCCGTGCCAGAAGCACCATGAGCGACTCAATGGTCGTGATTGAGGTTGAAGACCTCGGCTATGGTATCCGGGAAAAAGAGCAGGATCGGGTCTTTAAACCGTTTCAGCGGGCGCGGCAGCCGCAGATTATTGCTGAGTTTGGCTATGGCCTCAGCCTGTATCTCTCCAAAGCCAATGTGGAGATGATGAGCGGCAAAATGTGGTTTAGCAGTGAAGAAGGCGTGGGAACCACCTTCTTCATTCAATTACCAGCCGCTCAAGTAGAAGAGGAAGCTGGATAATTCAGCCTATCGGACACGGCACTGCCGTGTCCCTACGAACACCAGGACCGTGTGTAGGGACGCCCCGTTGGGCGTCCGCCAGACCCCACCCGTCAACGGTCATCCTTACGCAATTATTTTCTTTATTAAGTTATCCCCCCAACCAGCGGCAAAATATCATTCTCAACATCGGCATCGCTTTGCGGGGCCTGTACATTGTCAAACAAATACCAGCGTTCAGTGTGTTGCAGGGATGTACCCGGCGGGAAGCTCTCCAGCGGACTCAGCGTTTCCAGTTCAAGCATCTTGCTGTTCGTGAAGATTTCCGCGTTCGCACCCAGATCAGGATAAACCGCCTTGGCCATCGGGATAAACGTCTTCACAAAAAGATGGTTGTGATTCGCGTAGGCCAGCCAGCCGTCGGTATTCAAAGCACCGAATTTCTGCGGGTATTCTTTCCGGCTATCCTGACGCAGCAAAATAAAGTTCTGTCCCCATGTAAACCGTTCATCGCTCATATCGGTATAGGCCCACAGCGCGAGTCGACTGGTTGGCTGCAAATTTTCAGGATGCGGGCCACGCGGCGGCAAGGCCAGAATGGATGTCCCGCCAGAATCCATCACCGTAATAGCCCATAATGCCAGTGTTACCTCCCACGGATTGTGATTGTGCATAAAATGCTGAACGGTGACACGGCTACCGCCATCCAGTGAGATACGTAGCTCTTTCTGAATACCCGTTGTGCTTTCAACGGGGGCAATGGCGGCAATCCCATCAGGTTCATAAGGTTCGATATGAACGGGTGCATTGTCCGGGTAGTACGTACGTGGTTGGACTTCGGGAGCATGCCACAGGCGATGCCCCCCGTAACTTAGCCACTGCTGGTCACCCGTTTGCCCTACATGATCATCAAATACCTTGAACTCATTTTCTTGACCGATGAACCCATAGTGAATAATGCGTGGTCCGACATCCGCCGTGATAATGACTTCAACGGTATCGTTGGCGAGGCGGTAGCAATTCTCCCAGCCGAGATATGAAATTTTTTCCATAGTTGCTTCCTAAGTAGGCCGGTTATTTTGAACAAAGGTCTGCGGATCGACGTAGTCTTTTTGCAGCCGCTCCAGATTGAGACGCGGCCAATCCCAGGGCGTAGTAGCCAGTCGTTCGGTCGGGCTGAGGTCGAAGTGCAGATGAAAGGTCGTTAATCCATCGGCGTTGCCGACATTGGCAATCTGCTGCCCGCGTTGCACTCTGTCGCCAGTCTTAACCCGCATCGTCTCAACATGGGCGTAGCGTCCATATATCACCTGCCCGGTCGTAACCAGCGGGTCATGACGAATAACGACTACATTGCCCCACGTCGCCAACTTTCCTGCAAAGGTGACAATGCCGGACGCAGCGGCGTAAACGGGCGTGTGAGCGTCCGCATCAAAATACGGTGTGTTGAGGTTGAGATCAGCGCCAGTGTGATAGGCAACGTTCGGTGAATTTTCGTTATACAGTTGCGCGTATTCGATAGCCTCAAACCAGTTACCGGGCCAGATCTGTGAACCCCGGCGTTCAGTGGAAGTCCCGATTGGCGCGTCATAACCGTCCGCCAGATATTGGCTGTCCGGTGTGCGTCCGATAATCTGGCGATAACGAACAGCGTCAAATGCAATGGATTTTTCGGCCTCGCCTGTCAGATCATTCAGGAAAATCACCCCGGCGTTAGGGTTGCTGGCGTCAAACTGGTAGATGCCCAGTGGAACCCACAGATTTCGATACTGTGCCTGATTGACCTTATGCAGGATTTCATTGGATTCATTTTTCACGCCGTGCAGTTTATAACGGGCGTTTTCGGTCGTAGCGTAGCGTGATGGCACAAAAACCGCCACTTCATACCAGCCGCTGGTGCTGAGCTGCGGGTTCCAGCGCCCCCACACTGTGCTTCGAGATTGGCTGGTGGCCTTATACCTGACATCCCAGCCCCATGTTCCCCGGTAAGTCTTGAGCAAATCGTCAACATCTTCGCCCGTAAAACTGCCTGCTTGAAAACGAGGGTCATCTGGCGTCACCAGAATTTCAATGCCGTAATCTCCACCGACGGGCGGTGGTTGTTCGGGTTCTGGTACTTGAATTTTGATGGTTTTGTTGACGATTGCAAATTCCTGGGGACCGATGACACCCAGCCGCCACCAGCTTATGCTGTTGGCATCTTTAAACTGGTTGGCATAATCAAAGGCGGACTCCATTTCAAAAAGCGGGGCGTTGCCCTGTAGAACTGGATACAGTGGCAAGCCATAAT
>JAKEEQ010000232.1 GCA_022616515.1 Chloroflexota bacterium
GGCTCAATCGTCTTGAATTTGACCTTATTCCTATCCAGCTTCACTTCGCGCCCTTATTATCTTAAAAGTGTCCCTCCGCCAGCCATGCTTGGGGGGAGATGTCGTGCCAGCGACAGAGGGGGTCATGTTTTCATTTCACATAGAGCGTAAGGTTTAGAACTGCATAACATTGTGATAGGGGAGAAATGTTGACTGATGAGAATTTGACAAAATAGTCCGGGCTATGGAACAACCGAGGTGTCCCGCACCAAAAGAACATAAATTGAATTAACAAATCGGGAGATCAGTAAAATGCGGAGAATTAAAGAATTTACCCAACAACATATTGCATATGTGCTGTTTGCAGGCGCATTGGCGGTTGGATTTGCGTTCGGAGTTGTCGGGAATCTGCCCACCACCGACGCACAGGATGAGGGGTCGCAAACGTTTGTTGTTGAGGCGGGCGGTGCCGGATTGGGCCCAGCCGAAGCACTCATTTTTGCGCCAGCTTCCTTTCAGGTGCATCGGGGAGATACCGTAACCTGGAAGATCAACGGCTTTCATAACATCCGGTTTCCCGAGGAGGGGTTAATTCCATTTGTGCTGTTCGCCGGGGATGATGTCGAGGTCTCGCAGATCAATCCCGACGTTGCCTTCCCCACCATTGAAGGCGGAGCAGCCTATACAGGTGGACCCACTAACAGCGGCCTGCCAGCCAGCATGCCCGGTGGCCCAACCGATACCTACGGCACATTCTCGCTGGTCATTGATCTGGAACCGGGATCGTATAACTACCTGTGCGATGTTCACCCCGGCATGGTGGGCGTGATCAACGTTGCTGAAGATGGCGTCGAAATCCCCGGCCCCACCGACGTGATGTTGCAGGCCAAATCAGAAATTGATGCGACACTTGGCATGGGCAGCGAAGTGGTTCAGGCCGACATCGAATCGTCTTTTGGCGGCGTGAATACCGCCGACGACAGCGGTATGGCCCATGTTCAAACCGGCACAGGTGACACAGGCCGGACCACGGTCAATCGCTTTTTCGCCTTCACAACCGTGATTGAAGAGAGGCAGTCTGTGACGTGGACAATACCCGAAGGCAGCGCCGACCCGCATACCGTGACGTGGCCGCCCTATCGCGGGCAGGATGTGGCCCCAATCCCCCAGGACGAAGGCCCGCCGCTGCTGAGTTTTGGCCCCGGTTTTACGGCGGATATTCCCGAAAATGCCAGTGTGACGCAGGGAGTGACCTTCAACAGCGGGATTATGCTGCCCGGACAATCCTTCACGCTGACGTTTGCTGAAGCAGGAGCTTATCCGTTCGTGTGTAACATCCATCCGGGCATGGAAGGCACAGTGGTCGTTGTACCCGCCAGCGAATAAGACGCCGAGAGCGTAGCCGTGGGATATGCCGTAACCCTCCGAAAATCCATACATCGGAGGGATATGGAACGCTTTTCGTAGGGACGCCCCGTTGGGCGTCCGCTAGCAGAAACACCCGGAAGCAAGAAAGACAGCCAGATGTCCAAAAAATCCCCCCTCGCAAAGCCACTGATACTCCTTGTCGCGACGCTCATGCTGTTCGTGGCGGGCTACTATCTGGGGCAAATTGTCACGGGCGACAATGAAGATAATAAAAGCGTCTCCTCCGACTCGCCGCAAGTCTTATCGCAAGCCGATCCCGGTGGCGTGGCATATGTCGATCCGCCCGTGCAGGTCACCGATTTTTCCCTGATGGAAGACACCGGCGATCCGGTGCGCTTGAGTGATATGCGGGGTAAAGTCGTGATTCTGTTTTTCGGATACACCAACTGTCCTGATGTCTGCCCCACCACCCTGCAAGATTTGACGGCTGTCAAAGAAGCGTTGGGCGAGAACAGCGAGGATGTGGAGTTTGTGTTCATCAGCGTGGACTATGAACGAGATGACCCGCAGGAAGTCGCCCAATTTTTGAGCTATTTTGATGATGATTTTATCGGACTGGTGGGAGATCAGGACACGCTGTCGGCGATTGGGCACGAATACGGCCTTGTGATTGAGCGCGAGAATATCAATGTGCAGCACGAGCATGAAGAAGGCGCTGAACACGATTTATCGGAGGAGTTTTATTTTGTGCAGCACACATCACCCACCTTCCTGATTGACCGCGATGGCTATTTGCGGCAGGTGTATTTCTACGGCACAGACACAGACCTGATAGCAGAGAGCATCCAGCAGATCGTCAATGACAGTGCCGGTGCACAGTCGTGAAGTGCACGGCTGCTTCCACCCGCCGCATTACAACACACTTGCCTCGTCCTGAACCATTTATGGGGAGGGAAGAGATTGTTTTGTTGTCGTTACACCTGCGGCGATATTCTCGCATCACCGGATACGCACCGGGCATTCCGTTAGTTCAGCGCCACAGCGCCGGGAACTTCCATCGGGGAATACTACTTGATACGCTGTCGTCCAGAAGATTTCTGCTCCTTGCAGGGTGCGGCGCGTGCCGACCATCTGATTGCAGCCGGAAAGCTGGTTCACGATTTGCTCCTCGCGTTCATTGATATTGCCGATAGCCGCTTCCAGCCGCCATACGCGCACACATTGGCCCGGCGCAAGCTGTTCAATGCCCCAGCCACTTCCCGAAAATGCAAAATCTTGATGCACGATAGTGAGGCTATTGAGTGGGAAGTTGGTTGTGTAATCATTAACCACAAAAACGGCATTGCCGTTGTCCACTTCTACCAGTGTCACGGCAAAACGAACATCACCACCACCCGGTTGAGACGGCGGCGTGAGTGACGGGGCCGTCGTTGGTGTCGGTATGGCGGCGGTCAATGACGGAGCCTGGGTTGGCGGGAGGACGAAGGGTGTACTGCTCGGCGGCACATTCGTATTGGTAGACGATAGTGTGAGCGGCGGTTCGGTCGCTGTCAACTCTTCTGACAGCTCCGTTCCTATCCGCGTCGGGATGGTGGTCGGTTCATCATCGTCCCCGCCGCCCAGCAGCAAGGCTCCACCCGCGATCAAGATCACACACATCAACACAATAGCCGCACCACCTGCCATAAATGCCCACATCGGGATACCACCCGTCACCAGCGGCTGGCTGGGAGGCGGCTCGGCGGGGACAGCCGCGCCGGGGATGGTTGCGCCGGGCACGGTCGCCGCCGGGGTAGTTGCCTGCTGCACGGGTACGGCTGTTTCTCGACGCTGTTGAACGCGCTGCGTCATTTCCACCGGCGGTGGTTCCGGCGGTGTAGCTGCCACCGCTGCCGGAATGGCGGGCAGTGGATTCTGCTCTATTTCAAACTCAACCCGCTCCACCACGCTGTGACGGCTAAGGGGGGTGTCCTGAGTCGGCGCATCACCCAATGCCGCTTGCAGCGCGTCGGCCAGTTCCCGTGCAGTTTGATAGCGGTCTTCGGGCTTCTTTGCCAGTGCCTTCATAATGACTTTTTCGACGGCGGGTAACAAACCCTCACGCAGATTACCCGGCATGGGCGGCGGAGCGCTCATGTGCTTCATGGCGAGTTCCATCGGATCAGCGTCTTCAAACGGCAGGTAGTTGGTGAACATCTCGAACAGCATAACGCCCATACCGTAAATGTCACTCTGGGGCACAACCGCCGCCGAGGACATGGCCTGTTCGGGGGCAATGTAGTGCGGTGATCCGAAAATTTCACCCTTCGTGCCGACATCCGCCAGCAGTGCCAGCCCAAAATCGGTCAGGTAGACATTGCCCGACTTGTCCAGCATCACATTGCTGGGCTTAATGTCACGGTGAATCACACCTTGGCGGTGTGCATAATCCAGCGCACTGGCAAGCTGTTCAACGACACTCAGGATTTCATCAGACTCCATGTAGTCGTTGTCAGCCTGATAGCTATCCAGCACCGTTCCCAGGTCCGCTCCCTCAACGTACTGCATCGCCATGTAGATAATGCCATCATCCTCGCCATAGCGATAGACACTCACAATGTGGGGATGCTGTAACTGGGCAATGGCCTGTGCTTCCAGTTCAAAGCGCCGGATATAATCGTCATCTTTGCGCAGCGGCGCGTCAATCACCTTAATCGCCACATACCGCCGCAGCCGGGCATCAAATCCGCGATAGACTCGCGCCATGCCGCCTTTGCCCAGCAGTTCCTCAAGGCGATATTCGTCCAGCGTTCTACCTAACATTGAATCAGTCATAATTTACTGCCACCTGACTTCACATGGTTGGTCATCTTTTTTGCATTCGGCTTTCAACTCATTGTTAACGAGAACCGTGTAATCGTCCTGCCAGAACTGGTCCCGGCCTTCCCGCGTCACCACCGAACCGACCGGAAGCTGGCATTCTGGTAAGTCGTTCAACGCCTTGTCCTCTTTCTCTGCAAAATTGCCGTTCTGATACTCATTCTTGTTCCAGACACGCACACACTGCCCGGTTTCCAGCACAAGGCCCGCCCACTCGCTGCCATCGAAACTGGTGTCTTTGTAGTTGATGACCATTTCTGATAGCGTAAAAGGCACATCCCCTGTGTTAATGATGTACAAGGCAGCCCTGGCATTACCAGTTACCGCCATCAGCAGCACCGCTTCACCGGAGGTTATGGCTGTTGGCCCGTTGGTCGGAACCTGTGTGACCTGAGTAGGTGGGTTTAAGGCTGGAAGTCCGGTTGGTGCTCCTGTCGGCAAGGTCGTGGGTGGGTTTACCGGGCTTACTGATGGAAATTGCGTCGGAGTGACGGGTGCTGGCAGTTCGGTTGGCAGCAATGGCGATGGCACGTCTGTGGCTTCATCCGTGCTGGTAGGTGTTACGGTCACATCAATAATATCTGTTGCGTCATTCGAGGGTTCGTCATCATCCAGCAGCGCCGGTCCCAGAAGGATAACCACCCCGCACAACACGATAAATAACACGGCTAATCCCACCAGATAGATCATGCGGGGACTTTCTTTTGCCGGGGAAGCCGGGATGGTGACATCCGGTGATGAAGCCGCCGGGATGGAAGGCGTGTGGCGGGCCGGTCTGGTTGCCGGAGCCGCTGCAACGGCAGCCGGAATAGGCGGCAGGGGGTTGGCCTCGACTTCCCATTCCACTCGGTTCAAGACACTGACGCGGTTGATGGAGGGCGTCCGCGGACGGATTCGGGTGAGCGCCGTATCCAGCGCATTCGCCAGTTCCGCACCTGTCTGAAATCGATCTTCTGGCTTTTTTGCCAGCGCCTTCAATATTACCGCTTCGACGGCTTCGTTAAGGTCCGGGCGAAACTGGCGCGGCAACGGCGGCGGGTCAGACATATGCTGCATCGCCACATCCAATGCTTCAGGCGCGTCAAAAGGCAGGACATTGGTAAACATCTCAAATAAAACAATGCCCAGACTGTACAGATCACTCTGTGGCACAACCGATTTGGATGATGCTGCCTGCTCCGGTGCAATATAATGCGGTGACCCGAAAATTTCCCCCACTGTGCCAACATCGGTCATCAGGGCCAGTCCAAAATCGGTCAGGATCGCCTGACCGGACTTGTTAAGCATGATATTGGACGGCTTCACATCGCGGTGAATAACGCCGCGTGAATGGGCATAGTCCAGCGCCGATGCAATTTCGCGGGTAATTCGCTGGACATCGGCATTCTCCATAAAATCGCCGTCCGCCGCAAACCCATCAATGACCGTGCCGAGGTCCGCACCTTCAATATACTGCATAGCGATGTAGATCAGACCACGATCCTCGCCATAGCGATAGACATTGACGATATTTGGATGCTGCA
>JAKEEQ010000233.1 GCA_022616515.1 Chloroflexota bacterium
ACATGTAATGTATACTTTCCCGCAGTTTGTGGGACAACGAGGATAACCGATTAATGTCCGTAACTTTTCAGAATAATGTGCCCGCCACCAAACTTGATTGGTTGAGTGCAGTCAAAGAGGACCTGGAACGTGTGACCGAGAAAATTCGCACCGTTTCCTTTCTCGACAATGAACTGCTCGACGGCGCTGTCAACATGATAATCGCAGGGGGCGGAAAACGAATGCGCCCGGCGATTACTTTGTTGGTAGGTCGCGCCGTTGGTGCAGACTATGACAAGACCATTTCCGTCGCAGCGTCCATTGAACTCCTTCATACCGCAACCCTCGTCCATGACGACTTGATTGATGGAGCACAGGAACGTCGCGGCATCAGAACGCTGCACAGCAAACTACCGATGGGTGTGACAGTTTTGACGGGTGACTTCCTGTTTGCTCAGTCTGCTGCACTGGCATCGGAGGCGGAAAATGTTGAAATTGTGCAAACCTTTTCCAGAACGCTGGTGGAAATCTGCAAAGGCGAGATTTTGCAGGCCCAGACTCGCTGGCAAATTAGACCACGCGAGGAATACAATCGCCGCATTTATGGCAAGACGGCGGCCCTGTTTGAAGCAGCGGCAGTTTCGGCGGCGATTCTTGGTGACCTGCCGCAAGTCCATCGTGAAGCCTATGCGACCTTCGGGCGCGAACTGGGTATGGCCTTTCAGATTGTGGACGATGCACTCGACTTTGTCAGCGACACCAGAAAACTCGGCAAACCTGCCGGGCACGACCTGCAACATGGAATTATCACACTGCCAGTCTTTTACTATCTTGAAGACAATGATCTTAGCCCGGATGATTTTCTGGATCAAATTCAATCCGAGGACACCATCGACGATGCGGTGTTGGCAGTCCGTGACAGCGGAGCGCCGCGTAAGGCTCTCGAAGAAGCCCGCCAGTACTTGCAGCGGGGCGTTGATGCGCTGGATATTGTGGACTGGTCAGAGCCGCTGGATGATTTGATGGCCCTGACACAGTATGTCGCCACCCGTGATTATTAAAGCAAATGCTGAAGATATGAAGAATGCGCTGTGACGGGCGCATTTTTTATTTTTACTTCTGCTCAACAGTCTCAGGTCTATTTTCTGGCGGACGCCATGTATGGCGTCCCTACGGGATTCGTTGGTTTTCGTAGGGACGGGATACATCCCGTCCGTTATACTGGCAGATACGCGCTAACAAACCAGCCTTCCGATAGCAAAAATTATTCCACCACCGGCACTTCAAGCGTTGCCTCGTCCAGAACTTCTCCCTCATCATCCAACAATGTCAGGCGCAGGCCAACCTGCTGCGTCCCGGCTGCGACGGCAATCACCGATGTGTGTTCGGTATAGGCATCAATTGGGGCGGGGAAAATGTCCAGTCCGACCGTATTGTTTGACGAGTCTACTTGCTCCAGCAGCAGGCTCACCTCGGCGGGCAGATACCATACCGACCATGCCAGTGGCACTTCAACGCTGCCATCAACAATGGTTACCTCTTCCACCAGCGCCACAAACGAGGCAATGAAGGGCTGCCCATTCGTGGGAGGCGGCGTCGGGGTGATGTCGTCCCCGAAAGGCGCAACGATCAAGACATTCGTCCAGGCCGCCACGAGAGTGTTGCCCTCTTCATCAACCAGACTGAGCCGCAAAATCAACGGGTCACGTCCGATGGGGAAAAATGGCGCAACAATGCCCTGCCCGCTAGACGGCACAATTTCCTCCGCGCGGGGCAATTCGATGTTATGGCCGAAGCCTTCGCCGGATACCTGTTCAAACACCAGATTAGTCCCATCCGGGCGATTGGTGACATTCCAGCGGACGGGAACTCTGGCCGTTCCCAATTTCAACTCTTCGCCCGTCACCTGATTAACCAGTGCCACAAACTCGGTAATCGCCGGGTTGGCGGTGACCTCGGTGGGTTCGCGGGTCGGCGTGGCAGTGGGCGGAATTCGCGTGGCCGTCGGGATGATATTATTTCGAACCTCAATGAGTTCCGTTTCCTCTGCGTAGAGTTCATCCGTCACCAGATCCATTACGCGCAATCGTATGTTGAGTGGTCCTGCGCCATCAGGTACGGGAGCAACGACGCTGCGACCTGACGATTCAATCCAGTATTGAAGACGCGGCAGTTCGATATTGACAATCTCACCGTTTGACAGCACCTGCTCAAAGAATATCTGTGAGGTTCGCACACGGTTACTGACTTCCCATTCGACCTCAATGAGAGCCTGTCCTCTTGCCAGCTCAGACTGACTCACCGTCTCGGTGATCAGTTCAAATGTAGCAATCGCCACTGGTTCCTCATTGGCAGCGTAATCCATTGTAAGGATGCGCTGGGCAATAACTTCTTCATCTTCGTCACGAATCGCGAGACGAAACGTTGGCAAAGCGAAGCTTAAGGGTGGTGCCAACTGAAACGTCTGTCCACCTTCAGGAGGAAGATCAACGGCATCTTCGCTGAGTGGTCGCCACCATTGGCTGCCCTGCAATACTTCAATGCTCAGGATATGTGTCTCTTCAACGCCGACTGTTTTCCACTCCACAAGGGCAAATGCCTCTCCAGATTCGAGCTGCGGGAGGGTAAATGCGGGAGCGTCAAAATTAAATATAATAATGTCTGGCGGACTCTGCTGCGCCAGTGTGCCAGCAGGAAAAATCAAACATAAAACAAGCACGACGAATAGATATTTCACGGCAATTTCCTTTCTCGACTCTTCTTTATGGTAAGGTATTCTCATCATATTTACATCACGTTAGCGTTTCGGGTTGCTAACGGTTGCCTGACTACAGGTTATACTTGAAGCGACGTAGGTAGTGGTGCCATATTGACTGATGAATGATTTTATAATGACGGACAGCATAGATGCTGTCCCTACGGGAAGGGTGAATGATCGTAGGGACGCCAGCTCAACCACCCTATCCGTCAAAGCCTTACCACCACCAGCACGTAATAAATCAGGAGAATATGCAATGGACATCCACCGCCCCACCCTGCTTATTAATCGCGCCGTCTGCGAGCGTAACATCGAAAGCATGATCAACCGGGCGCAAAAAAGCGGAGTTCGTTTACGTCCACATTTCAAAACGCACCAATCCGCTGAGGTAGGCGATTGGTTTCGAGCAAAAGGCGTCGCCGCAATAACCGTGTCGTCCATTTCAATGGCCCGTTATTTTGCTGACCACGGCTGGGATGACATCACCATTGCCTTTCCGGTGAACCTGCGCGAACTGGATGACATCAAGTCACTGGCGGGTCAGGTGAAATTAGGGCTGCTGGTTGAATCAGAAGCCGCTGCTGAAGCACTGGTCCGTGAGATCAACGATCCGGTAGACGTGTGGCTTGAGGTCAGCACTGGCTATCACCGGACGGGCATTCCGTGGAATAACCACAACGAAGCCAATGACATTGCCTCAATTATCCAGCAGAGATCTGACTTCCATTTGCGCGGGTTACTGACCCATGCCGGGCATACCTACGCGGCCCGTGATCGTGACACGATTCGGCATATCTACCGCGAAACGCTGGTGCGCCTCCTCGATTTGCGCAGCCACCTTGCAGTACAGGGTCTGGATAAACTTGAAGTATCGGTGGGTGACACACCGGCCTGCTCGGTGATTGACGATTTCAGCGGGATTGACGAGATGCGCCCCGGCAATTTTGTCTACTACGACGTAATGCAGACCTATATCGGGTCATGCCCGGTAGAAGATATTGCGGTGGCGGTGGCCTGCCCGGTAGTGTCGAAGCGGGTGTATGACTTTCAGCCACAGCTCACCGTATACGGCGGCGCGGTCCACCTCAGCAAAGAGTCTGTTCTTGATGAGCAGGACCGGAACATGTTTGGGCTGGTGGGATTTTTGAATGATAGCGGCTGGGAAGTTGTCAACGACGGGACGTATGTCAAATCGCTCTCACAGGAACACGGCGTCATTCATGCTACGCAGGCCGTCTATGACCACGTCGAGATTGGTGATTTGCTGGCGATCCTGCCTGTTCACTCCTGCCTGACGGTGGATATTTTGCGGCACGATGCAGTTATTATTCAGGATTGAACATCCAATGCCCGCAAAATCCCCGGTGTGATATGCGTAAGGTCGGTGAAGCCATCGGCGAATTCATCTTTGCGGCTACCGATGACGACCGTCGGCACTTGATTTTCGCTGTGCCGGCGGTCGCCCTGTACTTCCATATTGCCGTGATCGGAGGTGATGATAATCAGTCCTTCGTCATCATCCCATTCACCCAGCACCGCCTCCATCACTTTATCGAAGCGTTCCATGAACATCACCCCGCTTTCAAAAGGCCCACGATGCCCGATTTCGTCGGTGAACCATGTGCTGAACATGGTAAAGTCGCGCTGGCGGGTTAGTTCCACCATTTTCTTGCCTGCTTCTTCCGCATTGTAGACCGGCGCATTTTCATAACCCAGAAATCGCGTCCAGCCCTCACCCGTCCAATCCGGCGAGAGCGCCTGTCGCTCATAATAATGTTTCTCGGTGAAGAGGGGCAGTCCCGCTGACAGGACCGACTGCTGGATACTGCTGGGCAATCGCTTGCCACGTGCAATAGCAGCATGAAAGGGCGGGGGAAATGGATTAATGAGTGCGGCGGTTTTGTTGTTGGCAACGAGCGTTTTAAAAAGATTGCCATTATTCAGTATGTCGCGAATCGGGGCATTAGGGCGCGGGCCATAATGCTCGCCTATCATCTGCGGCACATTTAACCCTGTCATGATGGCGGCCTGTCCACTGGCGCTTTGTGGGCGTCCACTGATACCGAGGCTGGCATCGGTGGGTAGGAAAATGGCACGGTCCGTTTCGGTGCGGGGCGTATTGCGTAACCAGCGTTTCCCGCCCGAAAGTGAATGCAGTGTGGAGGTATCCATCACGGCAAAAGGATTTATCGCGGTATCGTTATCACCAAGTCCGATTCCATCCAGAAAAATCAACAATACATGCATGATTCGTGCTAGACTTATTCCATTACTTGTTAGGCATTAGGGAAATTATGCTTGAATATCGTCTTCAGGACAACATCAGTCTTCGATTGCTAATGCGTCACCATGCAGCCCAACTCAGCCAGACCATCGTCGCGAATGCCGACCATATCGGGCGTTTTCTGGATTTCGCAACCCCGGATTATGATGAAGCAACGGCCCGTTCGTTTATTGAATCCCAACTCGCACAACTGGCAAAATGGGCTGGCATAACATTTGGTATCTTTCATCAAGATGATCTCATTGGTGTTATAAGTGCTAACGATCTGGACTTTTATGGAGGTCGTACCGAACTGGGTTACTGGCTTGCGCGGGACTGGCAGAGATACGGAATCATGACTGATGCTGTCCGCGCATTGACGAATTATGCGATTAAGACATTAGGTTTGAATCGCGTCGAAATCTGCATGATGGTCGAAAACAAACGCAGTGAAGCTATTCCCCGCCGTCTGGGATTTGAGTATGAAGGCATCCGCGAACAATGGATTCGCCAGCGCGGACGTGCTCATGATGCCAAATACTACATTATGCTCGCCGAAAACTGGCAGGACGATTCTTTCAAACCCAACACCGATTTGCTCCGGCAAGATTTGGGAGATGGCATTGAGATTGGGTTATTATTACCAAATCACGTCCCGGCCTATAGCAAGTTGGTCAGAGAGAGTTATAATTTCCTGGAACCATGGTTGCCGTGGGCCACGTCGGACTACACCGATGATGATGCTCGCGGCATGGTGAATCGCTTCCTGAACAAGCTGGCGGATAATAATGGTATGCCCATTGCGATGTTTTACGATAACGCATTTGCCGGATGGGCAGCCTACCTCTACTGGAATTGGAATGGACTTCGCACTGAGCTGGGATATTGGCTTGGACAGGAATTTATCGGGCGCGGCACAGCAACACGTACCGTGCAGGCGATGACTGAATTTGCGATCAAAGAACTGGGGATTAATCGTATTGATATTTTAACCGAT
The DNA here is from genome assembly GCA_022616515.1 of Chloroflexota bacterium. Classification (GTDB taxonomy): domain Bacteria; phylum Chloroflexota; class Anaerolineae; order Aggregatilineales; family J027; genus JAKEEQ01. The sequence goes on from JAKEEQ010000233.1 coordinate 5,998, forward strand.
GTTCAAAATGAACCCAGCGGGCGTGTTGCACTGCGGGCTGGCTACCGGCACGAAGGTGTACGCCGCCAGTTTATGATGCGGCAGGGCAAGCCACTTGATATGAATGTTTATGTAATGCTAGCGGAGAATTGGCACAATGGCAGGTGAACGGATACTTATTATTGACGACGGGCGCGAAAGCCGCGAATTTATAGTTGACTATGTCCTCAATCCAAACGGCTATCGCCCCCTGGTAGCCAGTAACGGCGAAGAAGGGTTGCAGGTGGTTGAACAACACAACCCGGACCTTATTTTGCTGGACCTTGAAATGCCGCGCATGAACGGTCTTGAGTTTTTGGACGTCATGAACGAGCGTGGTCGAGACGTCCCAACCATCCTCATGACTTTTCACGGCAGTGAAGAAATCGCCATTGAAGTCTATCGCAAAGGCGTGCGTGATTACGTCAAGAAGCCGTTTACGGTTGAGGAAATGGAAGCGGCTATTTTGCGCTGCCTTGCTGAGGTACGCCTGCGCCGCGAAAAAGAAGCCCTCACGGAGCGTCTCATTAACTCCAATGCGGAACTGACCCAGCGTATCCGTGAGTTAAATATTCTTTACCATGTGGGCAAGCGAGTTGCCTCGCTGGTCAATATGGATCAACTGCTGCCCTATGTAGTTCAAGCGGCGATTGAAGTCACCAGCAGTGAGGGCGGTACGCTGTACCTTCTGCGTGGCGATTCACTGGTTTGCCGTGCCCGCAAAGTGAACGAGCAGGACAGTATCCATTCGTTAAACGACGTCACCCATGATCCATTTGCCCTGCAAGCAATCCGCAAGAATGGTCCTGTGAATTTTACCCCTACCGACACTGCCCCCCATCGCCAGAAGGATTCGACCATCCCCGCCTCGATATTATATACGCCGATTGTCGCGGGTGAACGAATTATTGGCGCATTGGGTGTCCATCATCACAAAGAAGATAGCAACGGTTTCCGCAAGCAGGACGGCGCGATGCTGAGCGCCTTATCTGACTATGTTGCCATCGCCATTGAAAACGCAACGAACTTTGCCGAACTGAAGCGATACCGTGACAAATAATAAGTGACTTAGTAATAGTCGTATAAACACAATGGTAGCAATACGGTTAGAAAATTAAGTTTTCATGGACAAACTGTGAAATTTGTGGCGAAAAGGGCTATAATGTTTTGTAAAGTTAAAGTTTCCTTAACGAAAAAGAAAGAATGCGAGGCAAACTAATGGCCGATATAGTTAATGCTTCGTCTGTGCCTCTCGAAGCACCCGCGTCGCAACCCAGCACAGATTCAAGCTTCTCAAATGTAGACTTCGTAGAAGAAATCCGTTCCAATCGCCTGCGCACACTCTGGAAGGCCACACTTCTGAGCATCATCTTTCTGGCCTGGATTATACTTCTGCTGACAGGGACATCGGAAACGACCGTCTTTGACCTGGTCATTCCCGTAGTTTTTGTTGGCGGGGCGAGCATGATTACGAACTTTCTACTCAACCGTGAACACTATAACACCGCCACATGGACCTATGCAGTTGGCGTCATTCTAACCATTGCCATTATGACCGGTATGTCCGGCGAAACCGGTCAGGACTTTATCCCATTTCTGGGTATACTGGTCATTTTCGTGGTTGGGATGTTGATGTCGGTTGTAAATACGTTCATATTGCTGGGGATTAGCTATGTCGCGATGATCAGCATCCCAATGCTCATTAACGGCGAGTTATCTGTCGAGCGCGGCGAAATGTTTGCGTTGATGTTGATGGGTTTGGCTGCGCTGCTGGTGGCGCAAGTAAGTGGTGAACTCTACGGCATAGCGGAGTGGGCACTCGATAGTTACCGCAAAGAACGTACCACTGCCACCCAACTGCATGAAAGCCGACTTGAGATCGAGAAATCACTGCTCAAACAAAAGAATCTGACCGCTCAATTGCAGGAACTCAACGAGGCCCTCGATGACGCCCGGCGCTCAGCGGAAATGGCAAAACATTTCCGTGGTGTGTTTCTTGCCAACATGTCGCACGAATTGCGTACACCGCTCAATGCCATCATCGGCTTCAGCGATACGATGCTGAACTTCCCGGTGATGTATGGCGGCGGAGAGCTTCCCGGTGAATATCGTGCAGACCTTGAGCAAATCAATACCAGCGGCAATCACCTGCTCAACATTATTAACGACATCCTCGACCTCAGCAAAATTGACGCTGGTCGCCTTGAGATTGAGTACGAGCGTGTTGAACTTGAACCTGTATTCAAGGGCGTTCTGGCACAGGCCGTTGGATTGATTGGCGGCAAGCCAATTGAACTTCGTCGTGATATGCCAGACGAACTACCGGATGTATGGGGTGACCCGCTGCGCATACGTCAGGTTATCATCAACCTGTATAGTAACGCCGCCAAATTCACTCAGGAAGGCAGCATTACGCTGGGCGTTGACAGCCATCGTGACAAAGTGATCATCAGTGTGTCGGATACAGGACCAGGAATTGCCACCGACAATCTGGAAACAATATTCGAAGCATTCCGCCAGGGGTCCAGTGGCAAAAAACAGAAACGGCAAGGGGCTGGTCTGGGATTGGCGATTTCACGCGAACTGCTCGGTTTGATGGATGGTGAGATTTGGGCCGAGAGTGAAGTCGATAAAGGCGCAACCTTTTATATCTCATTGCCGAGGTATAAGGAAGCATTCGAAAAGACTCCCGAATCGGCAGCCGAAGCCCGCTAGGAGACCTAACCGATGCGAATAATGTATGTAGAAGATAATCAGGTCAATCTAGGGCTGGTGGTGCGGATTGCCAAAATGGGAAATCACGAGGTTATCAACTTCCCGGATGGCTCCGACGCATTGAAAGCGCTTGAAACCGAAAAAATTGATCTCATCCTCATGGATATTGAACTAGAAGGTGAGCTTGACGGTATCGAGGTCGTGAAGCGACTGCGTGCGCGAGGCGACAGTCGCCCGATTGTTGCCATCACTGCCTATGCGATGGTGGGTGACAAAGAGCGCATCCTTGAAGCTGGTTGTGATGACTATTTGCCGAAGCCACTGCCGGTTGCACAGTTTTTGAACATCCTATCCCGCTATGACCCGGCAAAAGCTGCCGCGCCCGTTGCTAAGACTGCTCCAAAAGCAGAAACTAAGCCGGAAGCCAAACAACCAGAGGTTAAAAGCAGCACCGACGTCAAGCCCGCTGCTGAACCCGTTTCAGACGCTAAGTCCACTGTAGAGCAGAAACCCGCTCCAGCAAAGACTGCCGAAACTAAGTCTGAAAAGGTGCTGAAGCCAGAAAAGAAGCCAGAAAAAGCGCCTGCGCCAGTCGAGGCAAAGACAGAAGCGGTGAAATCTGTAACGGACACTGAGGCTGAAGTAGTGTCTGTCACCGAGGAAAAACCATCGCCGGAAGTTGCAAAATCCGAAGAGCAGGTTCCTGAAACACCTGCACAGGAAACGAAGACGGCTGCTGACCCGGAGCGTGACCCGGAGGCGACAGTACCCTTTGATCCCGATCAGTTAGAGGCAGAAATTAAAGCAGAACGTGAGGCTACTAAAGGAAAAGAAGATTCTGTAAACGACAAGTCTGCCGAGTTGCAGGCGGAAAGTAAATCTCATGACAAGCCAGATAAGCTCTGAACATGAGGTTAAGGAACGTGATGTGACAGCTTCTGGCAAATTATGTGCCCTCGTTGTTGATGATGAATTTGCCAACCGCGATTTCTTTGTACGTTTACTACAGCAAGCAAAACTTGACGTATACGGAGCAAGTTCCGGCAAAAAGGCAAAAGAAATAATACAAGAACATGGCTCAGATATTGTACTCGTGATGTTAGATCATAAGCTGCCAGACACGTCCGGACTAGACCTCCTCAAAGAGATTCGTAACGAGATTCCAGAAGCAAAAATCATGATGGCAACCATGCACGATGAACGCTCAATGATACGTGAGGCGTTTGCCGAGGGTTGTAATGGGTTTATGGTAAAGCCGCACGGCTTTATGGAGTTGTTCAAGCGTATTCAGAATGTTTCAAATGACAAATCCGTGCTGGATGAACTCAACCAACTGATCTTCGACCAGCACGGCGTACGAAACTTCAAAGCTTAAAAATGGGGCACGGGCGGAACCATCTCCGCCCGATTTTCCACGGGAAACCTGCTTTTATATCACTGGCAGCGCCGTTAAGTCCGGCTCCACCCACTCGGTGCGAGCATGGGTCGATTTCAGCACGTCCGCACTGTAATGCTGCGTCATGAGTGTTTTGTCCAGCAATGCGGGATGGCGATTGATAAAAGCATCAAAACTATCCTCGGCTCCATCGGTCACAATATGATAGTGGATAATCGTTGCCCAGAAGCGGGTGATCGTCTCGTGATACATGCTGGCCTGACCGTGCGTAACAGCGAAATGCTTTATGCCAGCTTGAAGACGCAAATAACCCTCATCCCATCCATATTGCGTCAGATACAGCCACGCCACACGGATGTGGTCGCGGTGCTGGAAAGGGTGCAGCGTTGCAGTTTCAAAACGGGCGAGAAATTCCTGATTGTTCATGGAGACCCCCCTATAAACAAAAAATCGCCACACCCGGTTGGTGATTATGGCGATTGGATAACAAAAAACCGCACGTCAACGCACGGTCAAACATACTATAATGGGTTTGTGGGGCATCGTCAAATTTTGTTTTCGTTTTTAGGGTGGTGGTAAGGTTGAGCTGGTGGACGCCATAATGTATTTTAAGAAAAGAATACGGGCTATCCATAAACCGGGATCGGGTATACCCGATCCCTCCGGGGGTATTCGTCGGAGGGGCGCGGTACACCGCGTCCCATGTCAACAAAACCATAACCCGCATTAAATGTTAAACCGCATGATGGCGTCCCTACGATCATTCGCGATTCCCGTAGGGACACAGCAGTGCTGTGTCCGCCGCAGAAAAGGCGACCAAATCCAGATTCGATGACAAGTCGTTCGTACACCCTTTCGGAAATCAGTCAGAAAAGAGCTTTATATGAGAAATGTTTTGGTTGTGAGCCTGTGTTTCGTTTTGATTATTGTTGGCTGCACCAATGGCAGCGACGATACAACGGCTTTGGAAGCAGGTAACAAAGATCGTGAGACGCAGCAAGAGACCGTTCAGCCAACCGCAACAACTCGACAGGTTGCTCTGGACGGCTATCTGGCGTATAGCAGCGATGGGTCGTTATGTGCTTGAACATGGCAGTGACGGCCCTCAAGAAATTGGCACCGGTGTCATGGAGGACTATGTATATCTCTCACCAGATCAGACTTATCTTTATTATTCTGTCGTTGATACCAGTGCCAATCAAACCCGCATATTTCAGCATGTGCTAGCAACCGGACAAAACCAGCAAATTGCCCAACTACCACTACCTTTTGGTCCGAGATCAATATGGAGGATGGGAGGTTGGTCGCCGAATGGGGATTGGGTTGTCATAGTCTCATCACAATTCAGTCAGGAGCCACTTCTGGTGCGCTTGGATAGTGAAACGCAGCAAATTGCCTATGCACGTACGCCAAAACGTGGCTGGTGGACGGAGGACAATCGGTTTCTTTTCGTGACACAAGATACCGGCACTCCCGACGACATCTTCAGCGGAGAGTATCTGGCAACGATTGAGACCATTGAGGTGGTTGACGTAGAAACAGGTGAAACTCGTGACATCACAGCGGATGTGCCGCTAGAAGAGAGGTATACCGAGCTTGAATTCCTCAATGTGCTTGCCGCATCAGGCTACCCAATCGCCCACGCCGCCCAGATCACCGCACCGCGACCCCATATTGTGGCACCGGCTGACCGCAGGAACGCCACCACCGCCAGTGGAGAATACTGCTGGCAGTATCACATCGCCAGCGAAGACGGCATTCTTTACGAGCGAGCTGATATATTTAATATGGGCGAACTGAGGATATTGGACGATGGATCACTGATTTTCATCGTAACGGCGTTTCCTGAATGTTCGTTTCTCGATGCGCCCGTTGGCGAGATTGTCATGCTTTCGCCCGACGGACAGGCGACTATCATCACAGACCAGTTGACGAGCATTGAAGATCGCAATAACGCCTTTACATTTGAACTTCGTTCACGGTTTGATATTGCCCCCGACCAGCAGCATATCGTCTTCATCGCCACAGATGACGAGGGTGGAAATTCGCTCTATGTGGCGATGTTACCCGATGGTGAGGCCGCACAACTCATGGTTGACGGCGTTCCAATCGAGAATGTCGAAGCCGTGATCTGGGGACATTAAAACTCAATCTCATCCACCGTAACGCCAAAGTCCAGCCAGAAGTCGTCCGGGCTGATGTCATCGTCGTTGAGATTGGGGCTTGTTCCGCGTTCACACAATCCGCGATACAGGCAGTATTTGCATTTCCATATATCCTCGGTCAGCGGAAAGTCGCGGGCATGTATGACCTCTTCAATCACGCCCTGCAATTGCGTGGCAAGGCGATGAGCATCCTGCGCATTAACGGTAAAGTGGCGCGTTTCACCATCGTTGACGCTAACATAATACAGCGCAAAGTTGTCGATCTCCTGTCCCGCTAATCTGGCCCCTTCCCGGAACAATACCAGCAGGTAAATGACTGTCTGCATGCGTTCTTGCAGCCGCTGGACATCCGGCAAGCGGCCTGTTTTCCAGTCGATGCCGACGAGAGTATTTTCTTTGCGCCCGATGAAGTCATATTTTGCCAGCACAGGCTTATTTGCGACACGGGTAGACAGCGACGCTTCCACCCAGCGCTGCTCAAACGGGCCAAGTTCAGCCAGTGCGGCTTCGTAACGATCCAGCCAGTCACCAATAACTGCATCATCGATAATCGACTCCCGCAGGATGTCCATCTCGACACCGCGTTGGTGGCGCTCGACAAGCTGGTGAAAGCGGGAGCCGCGACTGAGGGCGCGTTCTACTTCATCCTGTGGTTCTGCCAGCGGCGAAGGCCAGCGCTGTTGGGCGATATGGCGCAGGTAAAAGCGTCTTTCGCAGTCGACGAAATCCTGCAAGTTGGACTGCGTAAAATGAAAGGCAGGCGGTAGCTGCCAGTTAGGGTCTACGATTTTGTCAATCAACCTGAACTTCTTTCAATGGAAGTGACTATTTGCCCCATTATGATACCACTTGTTTGGGAAACTTCCGTTTCTGCGAAAATGGTCGTCGGTCTCTTCCCGGTTGACGTCCGTCCGATTATGGTAGGGACGTGCAACGGCACGTCCTGTGAACAGCACCCACCCCGTTTCCGATTTTGCGTGTGCAGCTTATGCAGGGTAACGGTTGGCTTAATCTGTCTTCAACAGCGCGGGTATCTCAGCAACAACCTCATTATCAATCAACAAACGGGTGCGATTGTTGCTGGTCTGGATGTCAGAAAAATCCTCCCAGCGCCAGCGATTGACACTTTTGGGGCTGCTCACGATAAGTCCGTCTTCATAGACTTCAATGTGTTTCTTGGGGGGCTTCCATGTAATGCCCGCCCTGCACAGTAGCGCCGTCAGTGGTGAGCGCGTCACGATGACATCTCGCCGATTCCCCAGATTGCTTGACCGCTTTTCCTTGATAATTTTTTCGGCGAGGACGTAATGTCGGACATCGACATGGTGGATACCATTCTCGTGTGAGTAAATACTCAGGTGACGCCAGTGATCCAACACCGCATTTTGAATGTCTCGTGTTGGGATTGCATCCTTCCCGATGACAATCAATTCGTTGGTGAGTTTGATGTTGGGAAAATTGATGACAGCACCCTTGCGCAGACTGGCGAGCTTCCGGTGCATCAGCGGAATCTGAACCTGATCTACAATAATCTCATATAAGGCTTCACGATCTGCCACACGCGGCAAATTGAACACCAGTTCATTACCTACATACAGCGCCAACCGTGAATCGTTGCGGCGGATGTCGGTGAATTGTTCCCAACGCCACTCGCGGTAGCGTGAGGGCAACCGCAAATGGGTAAGCGACACTTCAATATAGCGAGGGGCAATTTTCATTCGCATACCGGTGAAAAGGATTAGCATGACCAGCACGAACATCGGAATTTCCAGAAGTGGTATGAAACTGCCGACCAGCATGAGTGCCGGGGTAATAAAGACCATCCAGAGCAGCATAAAACCGTCAGGGGTGCCCGTTAGCGCAAAAACGGCATCTTCGATGTAAAATATCACCAACAGTGCCGCCCCTATCATAGCCGGGATGATCAGAAACTCAGTCTCTACAAAATAAGCCAGTACCAGCAGGACAATAACCACCACCGTACCCGCAATCATATAGCGTTGCATAGCTGGATCTAGCCGAAATTCACGAGTCATAAGTGATCCCTGACAAGTTGCTCAATGACATAAGCATTTTACATACGCCTGTTCACGCCGTGCTCAAAACCACTCAAATAACAAACGCTGCATACGAAAGGGCAATGTGATCTCCGAGTGATATTCAGCGTCACAAGGCGGTAAATCCGAATGTTAATTACTGCTTATTGTACTCAAAAAGTCAATCCGTGTGATTCTGTTCAGGTTTGATGTGAGTAACAATTAAACTCATTTGCTACAGCATACCACCTTCAACAACATCGTTGACAGTGCTTATATAGTGTGTTATTTTGTAACCATAGTTACATGTAACTATGGTTACAAATCTTAAGTATCCCTTTTTGGAGTGTGCAAGAATGACTTCTTCACGTACGTCACGCCTGACTGGAATGCCCGCGTTTTCCGTCATCTGGATTGGTCAGTTTGTCTCTTTAATTGGATCGTCGCTGTTTCGCTTTGCGATAGGAATCTGGCTGTATCAGGAGACGGGTCTTGCCACGACTTTTACCACTATGATCTTTTTCAACAATATTCCCAGAATCATCCTTAGCCCTTTTGCTGGGGCGCTGGTTGATCGCTTGAACCGCAAGTTGATGATGATGGTCAGCGATTTTGCGACTGGACTGACAACCCTCATCCTTTTTGCGCTGCTGCAAGTTGGCTCAGTGGAAATCTGGCATATCTATCTATTGACGGCACTTTCCAGTGCGTTCGAGGCGTTTCAGTTCCCGGCCTATTCGTCGGCAATCACCATGATGGTCGAAAAGAAACATTTTGCGCGGACCAGCGCGATGCTGGCGCTGGCGGATGATGGCTCCCTCGTGTTAGCTCCCATTCTGGCAGCATCACTAATCGGGATCATCGGGTTGAATGGCATTGTCCTGATTGATATGCTCACGTTTGCAGTTGCCATTGGTACACTGTTAATCGTACCGATCCCGCAGCCGCCGCAGTCAGAAACGGGCAAAAGAGCTAAAGGAAGTCTGTGGAAAGAAGTCGGCTATGGCTTTCGGTTTATGCTGGAAAATCCGAGTCTGCTGGGTTTGCAGGTCAATTTCCTGTTTGTGAATCTGATGCAGGGCCTGAGTATCATATTGCGAACGCCGATGGTGCTGGCGCGTACTGGAAACGATGAAATCGTTCTCGGCATCGTCGCCTCCATCATGGCGGCAGGCGGCGTGGTTGGTGGTCTGGTCATGAGCATCTGGGGCGGCCCTAAACGCAGGATAAATGGCGTGTTGGGGGGCCTCATCATGATTAGCGTGGGACGCGCCATATTTGGATTGGGTCAGGAAGTGATGATCTGGTCTATTGGAGGGTTTGTTGTGTATTTCTTCGTGGCGCTAAGCAATGCCTCAAATCAAGCCCTTTGGCAAGCAAAGACACCAGCCGATGTGCAGGGTAAAGTTTTTGCAGCACGCCGCGTCACCGGGCAACTCACGTATCCAATTGCCGTCCTGATCGCGGGACCATTAAGCGACCGGTTGTTTGAACCGGCTATGATGGAAGGCGGGAGTCTTGCCTCCCTATTCGGCGGATTAGTCGGCACCGGGCCGGGCGCGGGAATGTCGTTGCTGATTGTGCTGACCGCCGTGATTGGCATTACAGTTCCCATTGCCAGTTATGCCATACCCAACCTGCGAAACGTGGAAGACATCGTTCCGGATATTGAGGCTGTTGCCGCAGACACACCTACGCCTGCGGAGCCAGTCGAAGACGATTCAGGCACTCAAGAACCAGCGCCGTCACCAGCGTAGATTTGAGCGCTCTGGCGTTCAATGGCATACGGTTGCCAGATACAAAAGACCAGGTTTGCCGTCACGCGGCACTTCACGTAATGATTGCGCGTTGGGCGATGAATACTTTTTAGAAAAGAGATGTACAGAATCTTCCCGCCGAAAGAATATTGCAAAGACTGACCGTGATGCACTAATCTTAATCATTGGCTTCTCTTGCTGAATTAAACAAATGGGTGAATCACGAGGTGGCTATGTCCGAACAGCAAGTCTCGTACAACATCCCCGGCATGGATGATGTACATGTTGAGCAAGGTCACGTCTACTATGCAGATGGCACTACCCAATTGGCAATGGATATTTATCGTGCACCGCAATCAAGTTCATCGCCGGTGGTGATCTTCGTATTTGGATTTCCAGATGCGGTGCTGCTGGCGAATCGCGGGCAAAAATTGAAGGACCGCGGGCAATCTATATCCTGGTCCAGACTGGTAGCCGCGTCGGGATTGACGGCAATTACATATGAAACCGCTAATCCCGCGCAGGATGTCCTCAACCTGATAACCTATATTCGAGAGAATGCAGAAACGCTTAACATAGACCGGAGTAGAATCGGTCTCTGGTCCTGCTCTGGAAATGTGCCTACCGTCTTGTCCGTATTGATGCAGCAACCGCATGAATATCTGAGGTGCGCCGTCATGTACTATGGATTTATGTTGGATTGGGAAGGGTCTCATATAGTTACAGAGGCGGCTGCCAACTTTGGATTTGTTAATCCGAACGAGAATAAGACTTACGACGATTTACCTCAACATATACCACTGTTCATAGTAAGGGCGGGGCTGGATAGCCTGCCAATTATTAATGCCACTATAGATCACTTTTTGAGCGAGGCCGTTTCACGTAACTTACCGCTGACTTTTGTGAATTATACTTCCGGGCAACATGGATTCGATGTTGTCGATTCCTCATTACGTTCGCAAGAAATCATTAAAGACACGCTGAAGTTTATGATTGAACATCTTCAGGGGTTTGACTTGGATTCCAGGTAGTCATCCAGTACCTCCAACAATCCCACGAGCCTCATAGCAACAGTGTTTATACGATCTACATGCTTACGTGCTTCCTCATCCAACGACTCGTTTTCGGAAAGAAGTGTGGTACTACCCTGTATCATATTGAACGGGTGTTTAAGTTCATGTCGCAGACGCTGCAACACTTCAAGTGGTGCCAATTCAGGCGGGATGTAGTCACTATCTTCAGTCATAAACCACTCCTACGCCACGCATACGCCCGATGTTCTCGTTCTCGGATGAATTCCGTTTTTGCATTCGCATAATCGTTAACGCTGTCAAATTTCTCGGCAAGGCTGCGTTTTAACTCGGCATAGGCCGTCGCTTCGTCTGGATGTGCGCGTAAATAATCACGAAAGACAATATGGCGCTCATATTCCGGGTCATCGATTTGCCACAGGTGAATCTGGTGGGTACGCATTCCTTCGGCATTGCTGCGGCGAAAATAACGGCGGGTCGGCATTACATCTTCAAAATCCGGCACATATTCATATCCCAGTTCGACAATGACCTGTACAACTTTCTCATCCGCCGCCGCGAGATCTTTCACGCCAATGGTGATGTCAATGACGGGTTTGGCCGCCAGCCCCGGCACGGATGTGCTGC
>JAKEEQ010000234.1 GCA_022616515.1 Chloroflexota bacterium
ATTAGTGTATGTGGAGCCTTCTTTTTCTTTCAAGAAGAGTTGCTGAATTTGATCTCTCCGAAACAACCTGTCACCATTGCCAGCCAGAGCAACCGACAAGTGCAAATGGTGACTTTGCTTCCGAAAGACGCTATCCCCGCGATAGACAATCCGCGTTTCCTGAGCGTGGGCGAAGCCGATAGAGAATATCATGAGAATGAGCTTGTCATTGGCGTGGAGATTGATGGCGATGCGCGTGCCTATTCCGTACCATTGCTTAGCAGACATGAAATCGTCAATGATACGGTTGGTGGCAGACCCATCTCAGTCACATGGTGACCACTTTGCTTTACCGGCATCGTGTATGCCAGAGAAATTGATGGGAAAGTGTACGATTTTGGTGTTTCCGGCAAGTTAATTATGAATGTGCTGGTGATGTATGACCGGCAGACGGAAACCTATTGGAGCCAACTGCTGGGCGAGGCGGTAGAAGGGCCGCTTAAGGGTACTCAACTGGAATTTGTTCCCGCATGGTTTACCACATGGGGCGAATGGAAAGCACAGTTCCCTGCTACTGTCGCCCTTGAAAAAGGCAGCATGCAGGGTGACAGCTACAGCGGCTATTATCGTGATGGTCGGGCTGGAGTTATCGGTGAAACGCACGATGATGACCGGCTGGACACTAAAGATTTTGTAGTGGGTGTCGAACATGAAGGTCAGGCGGTTGCCTATGCGTTTGATGTGTTGCGTAACGAGCCTGTCATCAACGATGTCGTTGGTGAGCTTCCGGTGTTGGTTGTATTCATAGGGGAAGGTGAGACTGGACTGGTCTATGATCGACGACTCGATAGTCAAGAACTGACCTTCAATGGCGAAACGGGTGAACTGATTGATAATCAGACAGGCAGCATGTGGGACCCCTGGCGTGGTGTCGCAATCAATGGACCACTCGAAGGCGAAATACTGCTTCGCGTGCCGAGTACCCGTGCATTCTGGTTCGGCTGGAAAGACTGGTACCCGGATACCGGCGTGTACCGGCCTTAAGGGTCGTTCGTGTTCTTGTGAGGCAGGTATCAGACTCTGCCTCACTATCAACGTAATGTGCTGGTACGAAATCAACGGGCCGGATTATTCGCCGCGCAGTTCCTCAATAAGCGCGTACAATTCATCAATCTGGGCCTGCAAATCAGCAATAGTCGGCATCTCCTCGTCCGGGAACATGATGTCGGCAGCCGGTTCGACCGTGCTGAAATTGTCTACCGACGAGTCAAAGGTCTCGTCAATTTCAACGCCGTTGATGTCCCCTGTCAGGTGGAAAACGTAGTCGCCGGGGCGAGTGGGGATAAGTTCGGCGATGTAATGTCCGGGGTCGCCAAAGGCCGGGCGCAGTTCAATCACACGACTGGCTTCCCCGAAGGTGACTTCCAGTGTCAAAGTTTCTTCTAGCCCTTCAACTGGAACGCTGGCGGCCTCGGCATGATCGTCGGCACCTTCCTGATGTTCTTCCTCGCCCTCTTCATCTTCTTCGTGTTCACCCTCTTCCGCGAGTTCGACAACCTGAATTTCAGGGCCGTTGAAGAGACCCACATAGGCCGGTTCAACGCGCCAGCCAAACGTAATCTCATATTTATCTACCTGACGGTGTTCGTGAGCTTCCGTGTTTGGGGTGGGTGACCCGGTTAACACAAATACCAGTGCCATCAGCATAACGAGACTCAAAAATAAACGCTTTTTCATTTCCTGTAATCTCCCAAAAGTTGTGATAAACCAAGCAAGCCTATTGATACAACATATCAAATAGAAAACACAAGTCGTTTTATGTTGTTAAGGTGACACTCACTCTCCTTTAATATGCAAGTCCCGTGATTCGCGGCATAACTGGTAAAACTCGCAGTATTTATAACACTTACCATCCTCCATGCCGTTGGCTTTGACATGGAAAATCCCGGCGCGGGCACTGAGAATGTTGTTGTGCAAATCACTCAGGCGGCTGTCGAGAATATGGCGGTCTACCGGGATGATTTCGCATTTGTCGGGACGGCGCAGGCTCCAGAAGATACCACCCGCCACCGTCAAACCATCGCCTTCCAGCAACTGCTGGGCGGCCAGCAAATAGACCAGCATCTGGAAATTGCGGGCACGTTCCAGTTCTTTGAGGTTGGGCAGGTTAGTGCCGCTCTTGTAGTCGATGATGACCAGTTGATCGCCAATGCGGTCGATACGGTCAATCAAGCCGTTGACCAGCACATCCCCCGCGCCGCCGGGCAGGATTGCCGCCGGGGCATCCATCACGCCAAAGGGCAGTTCAACCTCGTGGATATAACGGTCATGATCCGAAGTGATGCCTAACCTTCCCAGATGGCGCGGATGAAAGGGGCTTTTTTCGTGGGCGGCAAAATCCCGCCGCACAAACTCGGTCAATCGCAGCAGGATTTCCTCTTTTTCTTTCTCCCAAACGCCGCTCTCCCGAAATTCCCAGCGGCGCGGCGCACCGGCAAAGGTTGACTCAGCCTTGGCGGTCAGGGCTTCAAGCGCTACATCCAGATTTTCGGGGCTGATGGGAATCTGGTTGGATTTGAAATACCCGTAGGTGAATTCCAGAATCTCGTGTTGAAGCGAGCCAAGCTGCATCGGGTCGAGGCCCTCTTCAGGTTCGGTGAATTCGTCCAGCTTGAGCAGGCGTTTGGCATAAAACCGGAAGGGGCAGTAGCCATAATCGTTGAACTGGCTGGCGCTCCACTGGCGGTGTTCAGCCAGTGTATCTGCCACGATTTGACGCAGCATCTCGTCCTGAATCGCACCGGAATACTCGTCAAACACCTGCCGCCGCCGTGCATCGACATCCCGCGCCTTCAGGATATTGTCCCACAGTGGCCCATGCAGATAACCCGCCAGTGCTTCGGCATTTTCCGGCTGTTCCAGATTGTAGGCGAGACTGACGATGAACTCGCGTTCGTCTGCGGCATCATCCATTGAAGGCGGCGTTCCGGCGGTGAGTCGCTTTGGAATCGGATTTTTCAGCAGCGCCACCGTTGACTGCCACAACACCGATGGCGACCACGGATTGGCCTTCTCATCAATGGTCGGGCGGCTCAATGTCAGGGTCTGCTGGGCCATTGCCGCACAGGTGTAGAAGATGCTGGTGTCATCTTCTTGCTGGTCGGTGGTGGCGACATTAATCCCGTGCTCAATCATGGCCTCGCGTTCGCGGTCGCTGTACAGCGGGTCTTCGTTGCGCTGCGTCGGGAAACGGCCCTCCGACAGGCCCATGATGAACACATGCTTATGGGGCAATCCCCGTGCATCAAAGACCGTTGTTGCCAGCACATGCCCGCTGCGATACTGCGGCCCGACTGTCTCCGATTCATAATAGCGCAGTGCCCGTTCAAGGTCGGTCATAAATTCGGGCCATGTAATCACCTGTTCATCCACCAGTTCGTGTGCCGCCAGCAAATCGAGCAGGCATTTGCGCAGCTCGCGTAATGCATACAGGTCGCGCGTGATGACCGATTGGCTCGTTTCATGGACGACTTCTAAGTCGCGATTTCCGGCATCGCGGCGTACCTGCTCGTAGAAATGCAGGCTGTCACCATAATCCGGCTGGTCATCGTCGTATTCGTGGGTGTACGCCGGGTCAGAGCCAAGCAGTGATTCCAGCCACTGGACATATTGACGCGGCGTGCCACTGGAGGGCGGTGTGATACGGTCAAAAAAATCATCCAGTCGCCCCATCAGTCGCTCGTCAATGGGTCGGGTGGCGGTCAACTCACCCTCATCCAGCGCATCTGCCAGCAGCAAAGTCTCGGCTTCGCGCTCCTGTTCGATGATTGCCAGTTCAATCGCATCACGCCATTTCTTGCGTTTGTTGACGACTTTGTAGCGCAGACTGATTCGTTCCAGCGCATTAATGTCTTCGATGGAGAGGTTCGTCTGGAAATAGGGGGTGCGCAAAATATCCATCACCGCCTGTCGCCGGAAGTTCACGCCGACATGATGCACATTCAGCAGGTCGAGCAATGCCGCCACCGCCGGATTCTGGCTGAGCGAAATCCCCTCGCGGAAAATGATGGGCAGGTTGTAACGCACCGCCGCCGAGCGCAGCATGTCGATATAGGGCGACATGTCCCGTGCCAGAATCAGGATGTCTTCGGGATGTTCACCGCTCAGCAGTATCCGTTTAATTTCGCGCAGCACCATACGCACTTCGGCTTCGGTATTGGGTGCTTCGATACAGCGCAGCGCACCATCCGCCTCAATAGAGGGAACTGTTGCTGACATGAAATGTTCTTCGAGATACATTAACGGTCCGGCCTGCCAGGTGTTATCGGTGTGCAGTGGCTCAACCTGCCAGTCGGCGGGATAGTTGCGGATGCGGCTTAGCGTCTGGTCATAGGTGCGGTGGATGGTGGTGGCACGTTTGGGTTCGTGGGTCAGCGTCAGGATGGTTTCCGGGATGTATTCGGTCAAGGCGTTGAGCAGCTTGGCCTGCAAGGGGCTGAACTGGGTGAAACCATCCACCACCAGCAGGCTTAGATCGCCAAGCGGATTTACAGGCTGGTTCAGTTCGGCAAGCGCCAACCAGCCTGCCCCTTCACGGTCCACCAATTTGTTGTCCTGCAAAAATTCCTGATATTTGCGGTAAATGAGGGCGATGTCCCGGTGCTTGAGGCTGTCTCGATATGTCTGGGCGAAATCTTCAAAGGCAAATGGTGCGGCGTGGGCCTGCTTGAGTTCGAAGATGAAACGCACCACCACATCAATAAAGCCGGATTTATCGGCGATGGGCGTGAAATAGTAGAGGTCGTCCGTGATGCCGTTAATAATGTGGCGCATTACACGAAATACACTGGACTGGTCAATGCGTTTTTGCGGCACATGAATCAGGTTCAGCAGGTGGGTATACAGGTCATAAAAGGTGAAGAACTGGACGCCGAAATAGACCTTCCCATAATCATCCAGCAGGCGGTCACGAAACGTCCCGACTTGCAGGCTGGTCGGCAGCAGCACCCACACAATACTCAACGGGTCGTTGCGTTTGAGGTCAATGATACGGTCGATGACATGGGTGGTTTTTCCGGCCCCTGCCGGGGCAGTAATCACGCGACGGTCGGGCATGTCAGGCTCCACATGAGTTGCAAAAATGGGGTGGTGGTAACGCTTTGACCGATATGGTGGCTGAGGTGTCGGACGCCATAAAGCAATTTAACATTTAAATACGGGTTGTGGTTGTGTTGACACGGGACGCGGTGTACCGCGCCCCTCCTGAAAAAATGCCACACCGGAGGGGTCGGGTATACCCGACCCCGGTTCCGTGATAACCCGTACTATTTGCTTAAAACGCATCATGCTGTCCGAAAAGAATCTCTCATCAGTCAATGTGTCATCAGTACCCAAAATTTCACGTCAAGAATACCAGATTCTGGCGAAAACCGTTTACCGAATCGGACATGTGCATGTATGATAGCGCGTAGAAAGGACACTCATGGACGAACAAAATCAGACGAAAATCATCCGCTATGGCATCATCGCCATTGTGGCTGCCATCCTGCTCGGTGTGGGCAGTGGTGTCATCAATTTAATTCTCTCTCAAGATGATGACCAACCATCGCGAATCCCGTTCGGGCAATCCGAGTTCCCCGACCTTATTATCCAGAACATAGATGGCCCGGAGATTGTCGCGGCTGGCGAAACGGCAACCTACACGGTCGACATCGTGAACCTGAAATGCTGTCGCAGCGGGGATTTTGAGGTAATCGTAATTCTCAACGATGGAGAAATCAGGCGCGAAACGTTGGGCAGTCTCCTCGATGACGAAAGCACAACCTTCGAGTTTGACGTAACCTTTGACGAGGCGGGTGATTATGCCCTGTTAGTGCTGATCGAGTCACGTTCAGAGACTAATCTGGACAACAATTCCGGGGTGATGACGATCACCGTCACTCAATAACGCGAGACCGCAGCAGAGCATTCACGTCATCTACCAGCAGCACACGCTCTTGGTGCTGTGGATCAAACCCGGTTCGAGCAGGCCGAAAATGGCCCCTGACAGTTTGCAGGTCATGTCGGCGTTGAATGTCTCGTCGCCATCGACCCGAACCTCAACGGGAACTTTTACCCAACCATCACGCCCCTCATAGCCGATCTTGCCGCCTTTGAGTATCTCGATCTCGTTTGGGAGCGAGACGATAATGGCGGTGGCGGGCAACTCATTGGCTTTAACGACTTAATTCAGCGCGGCGCAAGTTGAAAGAGATGACGCAAATTTCGTGAATGTGTGAGTTTTGCTACAATAGACAAATATGGTAAGTATTCAGTGTGATTTTGGAATAAATCTATGCCGAAAATATTTGAAAATTTCTTTGCAGAACTTGAACAAATGTCGCTGCTGGAGGCGACAACCTGGGCAATCCTGGAAAATCTAATTATCTTCATCGTGTGCCTCATTGTCGGGCATATTTTGGTGCGGCGTTATGGCGATTATCCCATCACGGAAACTCCTGACCCCATCTCAAGGCTTGAGATTCTCTTCGCTACATCTTGTGTCACATTGAACATAGTCGTGACGGTGGTTGGCATCATCACATGGCAAAACGGCATCATTCATGTTGACTTCGGGATGAATCCACTGCGCATTATTTTTGATACGATTTTGCTGATTTTCGCAATGGATTTTGCCATGTATTTTTTTCATCGTATGGCACATCATCCGCGTCTCTATCCGCTCATTCACCACACGCACCACCGCTTTGAGAATCCACGTCCGCTTACCTTATTTGTACTCAATCCATTCGAGACCCTGGGCTTTGGAACACTGTGGTTATTGGTCATCACCGTTTATCCCGCAAATTGGTTAGCGATTATCATTTACCTGACTTTGAATATTGTCTTTGGCTTGGTGGGGCATATTGGCGTAGAGCCGATGCCCGATGCTTGGGTCAATTCACCGTTTATTCGCTATATTTCAACCAGCACATTTCACGCCGAACATCATTTTGATGATGAGCACAATTTTGGCTTTTATACCCTCATCTGGGATCGCTTATTCGGGACCATTTCACCGGATTATCTTGATGATTTTTCATCAGCACGACAGGGTATTCCACACCATCAGGGGGTTGAAACATCATCTTAAACGATTTAAACATTCTTGATTTCCTGACTGATCGCAATTCAGGCAGGAGACTGTACTGCCTCTCCGGAAATCATCATGGGCTTTGGAAAGGCATTGACACAGTACATCCGGTAGTACGCTCCATCGACGAAGGACTGTCCAACATCTTTTGTTAGATAGAATTTGTGTTTGCCAAAGTGAATGCTGTAACTCAGTACAAACTTAAAATCTTTCGGTTTGCTGCCAATGCCCCTTCCTTGCAGCAAATTACGAGTAACCAGTGCCGATAGGAGACTTGCGTTGGCGATTATGCCAATTTCACTGGACCATAATCGTCGCTCCGGGCCGGGACCTTCGGGTACAACCTTCACAAACCCCTCAACCACCAGCATTCGTTTGCGCCAGCCGTTCTGCACTAAATGAATGACCGGCAGTACCAGCACCATGCCAGCGCCCACCAGCAATACCATCTGTACACGTTCTGGCGTTGTCTCAGGTGCTGACGTATACATGTATCCGAATGCCAGAAACGAACCCATCGCGAATACGCCCAATATGGTGTTCGTAATGACCATCCGGTTTCCCCACTTGCGACGTAGTTCCTCGTCCATGCTTGACCGGGCAATCCAAACCATTGTTACCGGCGCAATGATCAAGAGCACCACAGCCAGCACCACACCCACGACCCGGTTCCACTGAAGGTAAAGATAGGGCACACCCAGACCACCAACGGTCACCACCAGCCCGAACCATAGATTGCGCAGCATGTAGTTTCGTCCTCCGAGATTGCGCAGTCGTGTCCGCTGTTTACGAGAAAGCTTTCCATTGCGGTTGAATTCTAATTCTTCATGCGTGAAATCCAGCGCGTGCATCAGAGCGTTGGTCAAATGTTGCACGGTTATCGTCGATTGATGCTGCCATTCCGGTAGTTTAGCCAGTTTGCCAAGTGCCTCGGTAGCGTTCGCACGAACCCGCCAGTCTGGATTATTGAGGTCGGCCAGTAATTGCTCAAGATCGGTCATATTCCCCGTCCTACGAAGGTCACTTTCAATATACACCGCCTGTTAGTCTGCCGAAATGAATCCTGCTGATAGAATCGTTCGCATCCAGACGTAGTATATGCGATAGGTGGCTCCATCCTCGAAGGCGCTGAGTTGTGTACCATTCAGGTGAAACGTCAGTCTACCGATTTTCAGCCGGTAGCTTTTCAGCGGAACGAGCATCACATCATGCTCGGATTCGGACAGGCGGACACGGCCTTCTATGACCTTAACGCGCCAGTGCTCAAGCCTGCCGAGACGCCATCTGGCCCACAACGCCGCTCCAATGTGAATGATTAAAGGGAGGATAATCAGGCTGCTCATCGTGATAAGGATCAACGAACTGCTGCGAATATAGCCGCTGTCGTCTTCAAAGAATAGAATATACCCTGCGAGTCCGGCAAAAAAGAGCATCATTAGCCCCGTGTAGGGCCACCATGAGCGGTAATCAAGGCTGCGCTGAATAAACGCCTGCTGGCGTGTGCTGAGTTTGCCCTGACGGTTGGCACGTAAGTCGGCCTCTGTGAACCCAAGTTGGTCCATCAATCGTCGTTGGTCTGGATCGTTGCCTCTCATTTCGCCCACACATATTCAATCGCATACAGTGTCCCGCCATCACAGCGGTCGTGGCTCGGATAAGTGCGCAGATAGATTCCCCCGCCAAAGTAGCGTCCGGTGTTCTGCACATACACGGCTCACGAAATGTCTCTTCGTAGAATCGCTCTACAACAAGAGCCGGGTCAACGGTGCAGAAATTATGGAATTCCTTATGGGCATCGTCAAATACATAAGCCTGCTAGGTGGCGATAAACGTGCTTTCGGGATAGGGAGACGGTTCCAATGCATGCACCTTATAGTCCAAAAGTGGACCGCTCCCTATGTGACAGATGCCGCATGACAGCATCATGGCAAATAATGCCCCGAAACAGGCCACACCCTTCGACATTGCACCTACTCGAAAATAAATTCGGGTGGCAGGTCTTCAAATTCCTTTGGCGGGCTAACATGGAACGGTTCTCCAATGTCGCTGAAGGTTGTATCGACTTCCATTGTCATCATCATGTCGGCGAGGCCCTCAAACTCGGAAAAAGACTCGGCAAGCCCCCTGTAATCAAATATGAGCGTTAGTAGAACACGCTGTGGGAGGTGAGTTTCCTCATCAACGTAAATAACCTGTGATGAAGAGAAGCCCTTCAGTATCTCCTCAACCATCTCCTCAATCCCGGCGGCATTCTGAGGGTTGACTCCCTGTAAGGCCGTTACGGTGGAAAACACGGTGTCGAAACCTTCTAATACGCCCGAAGTACTGTCAATTTCTATGGCGAAGACACGCAGTGGCCGCCCATCTTCGGTGACCGGGTCAAGTTCGCTGATTGAGGTCACTACGTCGGCAGAGACTGGTAGGAAATAGCGCGATGAGAATTCATTGCCCATATTTTGCTGGATAGTATCGAATGTTACCTCGTCCACACCCAACTCTTCCCAATATCCGTCCGGCAGTTGATTGAGATCAATGCGTATCCATTGACCATCCATCCAACCCAGCGGCGATTCTACGCTACCAGCGATTTCCATGGTCATAAGGGCGTAATAAACGTTATCCTCAAACATGGCTTCTTGATACAATATCGCTTCAAGGTTTTCAAAACCAGCTTCTATAGCCATATCAACCTGAATCGTGCCGGATACCGCTTGAACGGCACCTTCGTTATTAATGCCCTGCATCCACTCAAACTCAATATCGTAGTCCAGGCGAGCGTCTTCTGAAAGCATCTCTACCGTGAAGTGCTGTGAACCATCAAGAGTATAGGTTCCCTGACTATACAAATTTGTGAAGGCGGTTTCGACATAGGCAATGAGGTCATCGTCCTGAGCATGAGCGGGCATCGCGACGAGGGCGATGATGATAAGGAGAACAAGCTTTTTGAACATGAGGGACTCCTCAAACAACTAAAAAAGGGACGTTTATCGCCTCCATCATAGGCATCAAGTTAAGGAAAATCACGGGCCAAAAGCTGAAAAGTAGCGGGGCGTGTTTTTCTTTTCTGAATGCTACAGCGAGCGA
>JAKEEQ010000235.1 GCA_022616515.1 Chloroflexota bacterium
GAAACCCCAATCCACTGGCGCGTTTGCGTTGTCAGCGGGGCCATATGCCTGCCATAGTGCTTGCGGACATTATGGCGATACAGCGGCGTCATGGTGGTGTTTAATATCGTATCTAGCCAGTACGCCGGTGGGAACATGCCAAATGATGGCTGGCGCTTGACCGGGGTCGGCGTCACCGGGGCCAGCTCAATTTCCGCCACCACGTAGCCTTCTTCCCCTTCCGGCACTTTTGCCAGAATTTCACCACTCGCATTCGCCACATAGGTATCGTTGAAATAACCCGTCTTAATGACGGCCTCGGCTGCCTGTGGAATATGTTTGAATAGCTCCGGTCTCAATGCGGCAAACGTCAACATCGACACATATGGTGCAGGGACCGTCGTCTGCAATTGGCCTGTGCCCGTCGTATGGACTACCGGGATATTCATATTCTGGGCTTGTTTGAGGATATTTTCATTAAACGTACCGGCAGCACTCGCTTTGATGCGCCCGAATATCCCATCATCCGGCATCCCCAAAACCGTGTTATCGGGCAGGTGAATCGAAACATCATGCATGGCTGGCGGGCAGCTTGAAATCACCATCGCATCAATCTTGCCCCGGTACCGCTCCCATAATTCCGGGTGCGCCACATCCCAGCAAATTAGCATACCCAACTTGCCAAGTTCAGTGTCCGCAACCGTAATCTGGTCACTCGCCCGGAAATAGGCACGTTCCCAGTACCAGGGGAAGTTTTTGTCATAGCGCCAGTAACGTCCGTCCGGGGCAAACAGCAGCATGGTGTTATAAATATCTTCGTCATCCAGCAGCAGCATCGTCCCAGCCAGATGGATCCTGTGGCGGGCTGCTATGTCACGCATCCATGTCACCGTCGGCCCATCCCATGTTTCGGCCCGTCTATAATTTGAATCATCGTATTGATAACCAATATTGAAAATCTCAGGCAGCACCACCAGATCGGCTCCTGCACCTGCCGCTTCAGCCACCAGATCATCTGCACGTTCCAGACGCACATGAGTTGGTGCTACCTCGGCATCCATTTGAACCGCCGCAATCTTAATTGAACGAGGCATCCTTTTCCTCCTCTTTTATGGCAACTTCATGATCCAATTGTAAACGGCAAAAATTAGATACTCCAAAGAATTGCAAGCAGCGTTCGAATTTTTCCTTGATTTTGAGGACAAGCAAAAGAAGAGAAGTTATGGAGAGTGAAAAACAGGCTCCCACCCATTTTCACAATTAGTTGTATAGAGCAATTCTGAAGCCAATCGACGAATGAAGATTCGATGGGTTCAACGCATAGTGGAATGAGATAGCTGACCGGTTGGCCTGACTCATGTAGGATCCACCACGCACCACGCGCTTACTGTTGAGTTGAAACGCTTCAATGAAATCGCCTTCGATACCCGTGTTGCGACACCATTCCCAGACATTACCCGCCATATCACACACCCCATACGGCGTGATGTTCTGCTCGTAGCGGGTAACAATCGTGGTCATTTTAATGCTGCTTTCCGCCGTGTTACAGAAGTCAGCCTTGAATTGATTGCCCCACGGGAACTTGAAGCGTGTATCTCCCTGATAACCACGCTGCCATTCCGCCAGTGTGGGCAGCATCACTTTCTTGTGCAAGCGGTCGCTCAACCACTCACAAAACGCCACCGCATCATACCATGTCACCATCTCGCGCGGGCGTTCATCTCCCTTAAATTTGGCATCATACGGGTGCGGGTGATCTTTGCGCCATTGGTAGGCGGCAGTCGAAAATTGCCACCATTCCATATTGCCATAGCCGTATGGGTCATCCAGAAACACCTGATACTGCGCATTGGTGACTGGATACTTGCTCAAGCGGAACGCCTCGACGTGAAAATCACGCGATTGTAGTTCGCCAATGCTGTCCGCAAATTCAAAACAGACATTGCCCGCCGGAACATCACACCACTGCAACAGCGGGAGCTTGAACCCGGTCGTAACTGGTTGTGGTTCACTGTCATCCCGGCATACTTCCGCCAGATTCTCAGGATCAAAGTCTGGAAATTCCTTCTGGAAGGACCGAAAGGCTTCCTGACCCAGTTTCAGGGTTCGCTTGTGCTTCACCAGCATCGCAATCTGTTTGTATTCACGTTCTGCTTCGCGCAGATACGACTGGCGTTCCAGTGCCGCCTCGGCTTCCGACATGATGGCGTCAATGTTGATGAACTTCGACTTGTAGCCGTTCGACTTGGCCTGCTTCAGCAGAAACACCGCCTGATCAAACTGCCCCTTTTCCATTGCCGTAGCTGCCATGCCAATCACCGTTGCCGGGTCTTTGGCCGGGGCCTGCGTGTTGACTTCAGGTGCTGTATTGACGCTCGGCTTGTTTGTGCCTTTGGAGTTATCCCTGCTTGCCAGATGAATGGCATTCAGCAGAGTCTTTACCGCTTCGGCGGTCAGACCCTTGCTTAAATCTGCATATTGAATATCTTTCAACGTCGGTGGAATATCAACCTTGGGATGCACAATGGCCGGGAAGACGTGCCTTCCGAGGCTTTGCGCAAGCTCGAATTCACGGCGGCAGTACTCTGACTTTACCGACTCCGGTGAAAGGAGATAGATAAATCCTTCGCACCAGTCCAGACGGCGGAGAATTTCCTTCCACCAGTTCTGCCCCGCATAGAGTCTCTGGTCATACCAGGTTTCATGGACATCGAGCATGTCGACAATTTGAATGCAGTAAGGTTTGTCGACACGTGCATAACTTACAAATAACCTCATCACTAAATCCTCATGAATGCGCCGAGTTTGTCTTTTGCCATGTGTTCAAAGCGTGTAATGCCTGTGGTGTACCGATGTTGCGAAGCGCCTGTGCCGCCAGATCACAGATTCGCAAATCTTCCCAGTACGGTGCACCGGTATCACTCAATCGCAGGATAAGCGAGTTTACTGCCCGCTCATCCTCGCGATCCCGCAGGGCGTATGCTGCTGACCACCTGACGTTTGTGTCTTCATCTTTTAACGCCTTAATGAGCGCAATAATCACATCCTTATGATCAATTTGCGCCAGTGCTTCAACGGCTGCCAGCCGCAGGAGAGGATCCTCGTCTTTCAAAATCTGGGCAATGGCAAACATTGCCCGCGTGCCCCCAAGATAACCGAGGGCCTCCAACGCAGCCTCACGCACAATATTGTGCTCGTCATATATACGGGTAATCAGATCGTCCACAATCGATTGATCCCCTATTTCTATCAATGCCCGGATCGCCGCAACCCGTATCATCCAATTGTCGTCAACCATCAGTCGTTTAATGGGTAGCACAGCATGTTCATCGGCTAACCATGCCAGTGGTTCAATGGCCGCCCAGCGGACTACCCAATCGCTTTCGCTCAACAAACTGATGAGCCGGTCACGTATAATCGGCACGTCTTCGCCCTGTAGCGATTTTGCGTACTCACGGAGCTGCTTCACTGCCTCTTCACGCTCTCCCCAAACAGAATCGCGCACCTCCAGTATGAGTCCGTTGAGGATATCGTCGCCGTCAAAATTGTGGGACGTCCCCGGATATGGCTCGCGCGTGCTCTCCCATTTTTCAACCGCTTGCATAGCATCCGGTGTACCGAGCGCCCGCAGCGACTCGGCGGCCCAGTCACCAATGCTGTTTTCCCCAACCAGCGACACCGACTTATCGCTAAGGCACTCCACCAGCACCGGAATAGCCGCGCTGTTGCCGAGTTTGCCCAGCAATTGAACCACGACCTGCCGGGTGTAGGTCTTGCGGCTGCCCGCCTGTTCAAGCAGTTCTGGGACCACAACTTCCCCATATTGTTCCAGAAGACGGGCTGCCCCGTCCACCACCGACGGAATATCATCGCCCAGCGCCTTTAGCAGCAGACGGCGAGCCTCTTCTGTGTTAAAGAGTGCCAGCACATTAACCGCCGTCTCGCGCACACTGACCGCTGGATCATTGAGCGCAATCTTCACCAGCGGCATTGCCAGCGACGGAGCCAATCGCCCGGCATGCTTGACTGCACCCAGCCGGACCGTCATATCGGGATCGCGCAAGGCCCGTTCCAGGTCACGCTGGGTTTGCCTGTCTCCTTTCCGCGAGACGCTGGTTAGACGTTGTAACGCTGAGGATGCAGATTTCCCGCTCGGTTTAGATTTCTTGTTGTCCATTAGCCACTTTTCCAAAAATTGGTCAGCGTCTTCAACATTGAGAGTCTCAATGATTTCCAGGGCATGCTCTCCCACAGTTTTCTTAGTGCGTTTATGGAGTTCATCATCATTGAGGCAGTGCACCAGCCGCTCCAACACATGCATGTTGGACTGTCCACGCAGAGCCTGGATCGCCAGAACACGCACATTCACATTGTCATTGTAGGTCGCCGAAATGAGCGCCTTAACCGCCAGCTCGTCCTCAATCCCCGAAAGCAGTTGAATGACCTGTCGCTGGACCGAGATCTTGTCGTGGTCAATCGCGTGGATAAGTGCCGGTAACACAGGTTTGCCCATCCGCTTGAGTGTCTCACTGGCCGGGTCGCCTAAGGCACGACTGCTGAGTAACTCAATGATGTAAGGCGCTGCCGCCGGATCATGGATGTATTCCAGAATGTCGAGCGCTTTCTTCGCCAGTTCCGGTTGACGCGGCTCAAGAAAGTCGACCACCACCGGCACAAATGCCCGGTCCGCAATTTCGCCCATTGCCCACAACACATTAGATTTCAGAGTCGAGTCGTCGGTCTGCGACAGTTTTACCAGTGAAGCAACCGCAATGTCCCCAAGTTGTAACATAGCAATCGACGCCGCTTCCTGCATATCAGGCTCTAATCCATCCAGCGCATCCACGATGCTGTCAGCAACATCAAAATCCAGTCTCTTCAAAAACTTGCTGGCCTGCTGGCGCTGTGCCCATACCGCGCTGCGCATGACTTCCAACAACCCTGTCAGAACCGCTTGCTTTTGAGACCGAACCATTGTCGTCAGATAAGGCAGAATGTCGCTGTTTTCGTCCATACAGCGCTGGACTATATCTGTAATGATAGTACCGGAAATCTCGCGCCCGACCGTGATGGCCTTACACGCTAGATCCACATTGACCAGCTTGACCTTCTGGATCAATTCATCCGGATTGGTGACCATTCCCGATAAAAACAGGACAATCGGCTCAAAGTAGCGGCTTGGGGGTGACTCTTGTAACCACTCTTCAACCATCCCGCTGGAGCTTACCCATCGTGCCGCAAAGTAACTCT
This sequence comes from Chloroflexota bacterium, assembly GCA_022616515.1. Taxonomy (GTDB): domain Bacteria; phylum Chloroflexota; class Anaerolineae; order Aggregatilineales; family J027; genus JAKEEQ01. The sequence continues at coordinate 5,230 of JAKEEQ010000235.1, forward strand.
TCAACACATCGGCCTTAAACGTCACTTTTTCCGGCTCAACCTCAAGCAGGTTGGCACGAGACGCAAAGCGCAGGGTATGCTTGTTGACCGCTATTTTTTGCGCGTCTGCATAGGTAAGTGTTTCGCCATCAAGTTGTTCAAAAGCCATTTCGGCCAACGCATGCTCAAGCTCTTCCAGTGACACCACATTTTCCGAGATACGGTCTCGTTCGCGAATCCATGTCTTGCGCACCAGATCGGCGAAAAGATCGCTGAGGTTGGATGACAGGCTGTGTTCCTCATAAATCTCAATCAATAGGCTCAAAAACAGGCTGTCATTGGTCAGCGCCCGCAGGTTCAGCAGCAGGCTCAGCGCTGATAGCTGCGAAATAAAGTCATTGGCCCGTTCCGACGTCAGAAAAAAACTCACAAAACTGTTGATCTTGTCCCCGTCGAGATTGGAAATGGTGACGGTTGGAAGCCCCACCAGTTGCAGCAGTTTCTCTTCACCATGTCGGCACGTAGCAACCACATTCGGCGGTGCTTGATCGCTGGAAAGCCAGTTACGAATCTGCTGAACCCTGGCGTGCCGGTTGTCTGGTATCGCATCCATGCCATCCAAAAACAGCATAATCTGGCGCGTGCCACTCACTGCATGATAATCGGCGGGGGCTGTCCACTGTGACTTGACGAACGACACAAAATCGACGTTGTCATTCCACTCAGCCAGGCGAATCAAGACAGGTAACGGCGTCGTGTCCGGTTCGCTCATCTTCTGATAGGCAAGTTGCAGGACCAGATGTTCAAGTACGGCGGTCTTGCCTGCTCCCGGTGCACCAACCACCACAAACCGGGGATGTTGTTTGATGGTGGTCAGAAACTCCGCCAGATTCACACGATCCGGCAATTCACTGCGCCCCGCCGACAGCAGCACAGGCGAGTCAAGCAGCAGATTGACCGGGGTCAACGGTCGATACGGATGCTCATCTTCACCCACCCGAATAACCCGTTTGCTGGCCTCTAACGATGCAATGAGCCAGTTCAAATATTTCTCTTCGCGGTTAGGGGCTTCAATGATGAGTTCCTTGAATTCCCAGCGAAGATGGTTAAATAACTGGAACAACCGCTCCTGATAAACATGTTCATCTTGCCAGTTGCTAAAATCAATATACTGCTTGCGTTCGAGTTCGAGCGGGAACTCGTCAGTCGAGACGGGTTGCAGCACAATCGGAATAATGGGATAACCCAGCCGGTCTGCTCTGGCAAGTTCGCGCTGGCAGTAGGAGGAATGTACATAGTCTGGAGTTAAAACACTGATTAACGCAGCACAATTGTTAATTCCATTTTGCAGGGAATGACGCCAGTCCTCGCTGGGTTTAATGTCGAGCCTGTCTACCCAGATCCTTACGCCCATATTTTTGAGGTCGGCGGCCAGTTTCAGGGCGAATTCGGCCTGTGTGCTGCGATAACTTAAGAATATATGTTTATGAGGCACTATTGGCCTCCTCCATAGAAAGTTAGTCTAACTAACGAGGCTTGCATCCACATACTGGCAATGATAAATGGTTTTCAAACTTTTTACTAATGATTCACAAATTTTTCCAGTGCTACCTGTCATAATATAAACGTGACAATTTTTTAATTCTTAAAAAATTGCTAACCATTTAATGGTTTAAAAAAACTAACCAAAATTAAGACAGTATTGACTCCTCTCAAAAACTTGATCTTTTATGATGTCAATCCACAAGAGGTTTACGGTTATATACAATTTTAACGATTTATTAGTAAATGTCAAAGCGAATTGGTGAACTGATTGTGTGTTTGGTTAGTAATCTCAAACTGTATTGCCCCTGAGACAGCCAACACCGCAGAATCGGACAGTTTTATGAGGATAGAAGTCGTCGGGCAACCGTTAGTCAATCATCAAGTGTGCAAGGGGGAGCACGAACTCCCCCTCATTCAATTAACCCATGTTTTCAATCAACCGAGTCGCAAATTCGCTGGTTTTAACCTCGGTAGCATCTTCCATCTGGCGGGCAAAGTCGTAAGTGACATATTTCTGCTCGATAGTCTTTTCGTAGGCGGTGGTGATCAAATCGGCGGCATCCCACCAGCCAAGATGCTCCAGCATCATCACGCCGGAGAACATCAACGAACCGGGATTAACTTTATCCAGATTGGTGTATTTCGGAGCCGTACCATGCGTTGCCTCAAACATGGCAACCTCGTCACCGATATTTGCGCCGGGCGCAATACCCACACCACCAACCTCTGCCGCGACTGCATCTGACAGGTAATCGCCGTTGAGGTTAGGGGTCGCAATCACATCATTCTCGGTTGGGCGCAGCAGCATTTTCTGGAACATAATATCGGCAATCGTATCCTGAATCAGAATCTTTCCTTCAGGAACCCTTCCACCATGCTTTTTCTCTACTTCATCCCAGCTAATGGTCTGCTCTGGAAATTCTTCCGCTGCCACTTCATAACCCCACTTGCGGAATGCGCCTTCGGTAAACTTCTGAATGTTGCCTTTATGCACGAGCGTTACACTTTCGCGACCGCGATCAATGGCATACTGGATGGCCTGACGGACCAATCGCTTGGTGCCAAATGCGCTGATAGGTTTGATACCAATGCCTGAACCCTCGAAGAACTTCGCGCCCATTTCCTCGCGCAAAAACCGGTCAACTTTAGCCGCTTCCGGTGAGCCAGCTTCATACTCAATCCCCGCATACACATCTTCGGTGTTTTCACGGAAGATCACAACATCGACATCCTGTGGCTCCTTCACTGGACTTGGCACACCTTTATACCAGCGAACCGGACGAACGCAGGCGTACAAATCCAGCACCTGACGCAGCGTAACGTTGAGGCTGCGGAAACCACCCCCCACCGGTGTCGTGAGTGGCCCCTTGATGCCAATCAAGAACTCGCGCATGGCCTCAAATGTCTCCTCCGGCATGTAATCGCCGTTATAGACACTGGCCGCTTTCTCACCAGCATAGATTTCCATCCACGCTATTTTTTTGCTGCCGTTATACGCCTTTTCCACCGCCGCGTCCCAGATTCGCTTGGACGCCGTCATGATGTCATAGCCAATGCCATCACCTTCAATAAAAGCGATAATCGGATTATCAGGTACATTCAATTTACCATTAGACGCTGTAATTTTTTCTCCCGATTCAGGGACAACAATATGCTGATATGCCATTTTTTCTGCTACTTTCCCGTTAACAATCGTTAACGATACATGATTAAATTAAGACTCAATCAAGGCGGTAGCCCGCATCGCCCGCAGGAATATCCCGCGAGCGCCATTTAAATCTCTGTCTACAGGCACGCCACCCACGTAAATCGTTTTGCGTCCGCCAAGTTTATCGTTAACGTCACCTGTCCATGAATTGGTTTTACTCGTGTAGGCTTCATTAACGCGGATAACCATTTTGCCATACTCAAATGCCTTATGTTCAAGGTGTTCGGCAAACCTGGCGAACTTCATGCCAAGCATGGCGCGGACGGTTTTACTTTTGATTTTACGTTTCTGACGCTTAACCATATCGGACACTTCAAACGTTGGCAACAAGATAATTTCGTAGTTGCGCACAAGGAACAGGGCAACCTTATGGTGCAGTTCAGCAATCAAGTCATCGCGTTGATGGGCAAGCCTATCGAATGCCCGCTTCAGTGCCCGCTTGCGTTTGCTGTTGGCCCCCTCCATTTGCGACCTTATCCTGTCCAACGCTAACAAGATGTCCATAATGCGTTGATAATCCCCATCACCTAACCACCCAAAGTTATCCTCCGCGAAGAAGGTCATAAACGTCCGTATGCCTGTATCCAGAGCAACGATACGGCCTTGGTTCTCGGTACTCGTTCGTTGCGTTGTGGTTTCATACGGCACCGCTAAATACCATCTGCCCCGGTGATAGATTAAGCGACTATCTTTGGGATGGTCAGGCAAGGGTTCACTAAATTGAAGCGTGCCAGTATAACTGACATAGATGCCATCTTCTTTAATGGCATCATTGCGAATAAAACAGGATTGCC
>JAKEEQ010000236.1 GCA_022616515.1 Chloroflexota bacterium
ACAGACACCCGTCACTTCCAGACTGGAGCAGTCGGGACGATCACCATCGCGACCCGCACAGGGTGGTGGCGTGTTGGTGGGTGTATCCGTCGGGGTATTCGTCGGGGTGTCGGTCGGCGTTGAAGTCGGCGTATCGGTCGCCGTCGGGGTGTCGGTCGGGGTATCCGTCGGGGTGTCCGTTGGCGTGTCGGTCGGGGTATTGGTCAGCGTATCCGTTGGTGTCGCGGTCGGTGTATCGGTCGCGGTCGGCGTATCCGTTGGTGTGGCCGTTGGATAGCAGTTGAGCGTCACCACCGCATTCGGACGGCTGTTGCCGGGATGCCCGGTCTGCTGGTCGGCTTCGAGGCGAATCTCGTCGTCGGGATTGCCCGCCACTTCCACCGTCATGGATTGACCACCCGGCAGTTGAACAGAACCCGTTTCGGTCTGCGTTCCGTTGATGAAGACGCGGTATTCGGTCGGGCTAACCATATCACCTTCACCCGGATCACCGGTGTTGGTGATAGTGAACACCGCACTTAACACACCAGTTTGTTCGTTGTAGACACAGACACCCGTCACTTCCAGACTGGAGCAGTCGGGACGATCACCATCGCGTCCAGCACAGGGTGGTGGCGTGTTGGTTGGGGTGTCCGTCGGCGTATCCGTCGGCGTGTCGGTCGGCGTGTCGGTCGGCGTGTTTGTCGCCGTGGGCGTGTCGGTCGGCGTGTCGGTCGGGGTGTCGGTCGGCGTATCCGTCGGCGTGTCCGTCGGCGTATCCGTTGGAGTATTGGTCGGCGTATCGCTCGGTGTCACCGTCGGGGTGTCTGTGGGTGTATCGGTTGGCGTGTTTGTCGCCGTGGGAGTATCCGTCGGTGGCGCACAATCCAGCGTTACCTCGGCATTCGGACGACTGTTGCCGGGATGTCCGGTCTGCTGGTCGGCTTCCAGACGAATCACATCACCAAATTCACCCGGCACAGAAATTGTCATGGATTGACCACCCGGCAGTTGCACCGAACCCGTTTCGGTCTGTGTTCCGTTGACGAAGACACGGTACTCGGTCGGGCTGACCATGTCGCCTTCACCCGGATCACCTGTGTTGGTGATCATGAAGACGGCGCTGAGTTCGCCAGTCTGCTGGTTGTAGAAGCAGACACCGGTCACTTCCAGACTGGAACAGTCGGGACGATCACCATCGCGGTTGTCACACGGCACGTCCGTGTTGGTCGGGGTGATGGTCGGGGTGTCGGTCGGCGTATCCGTCACCGTTGGGGTATCCGTCGGAGTATCCGTTGGCGTGTCCGTCGGGGTGTCCGTCGGCGTATCGCTCGGTGTCACCGTCGGGGTATCCGTCGGGGTATCGGTGGGCGTGTCGGTCGGGGTATCGGTGGGCGTGTCGGTCGGCGTATCCGTGGGCGTGTTGGTTGCCGTCGGGGTATCCGTCGCCGTCGCCGTGTCGGTCGCCGTCGGGGTATCGGTTGGCGGCGCACAATCCAGCGTCACCTCGGCATTGGGACGGCTGTTGCCGGGATGCCCAGGCTGCTGGTCAGCTTCCAGACGAATTTCGTCGCCAAAGCTGCCGGGTACAGTGATGGTGATCGACTGTCCGCCGGGTATCTGCACCGGACCAGTTTCAGTCTGTGTGCCATTGACAAAGACGCGGTATTCGGTCGGGCTGACCATATCGCCTTCACCCGGCTCACCCGTATTGGTGATGGTGAAAACGGCGCTCAACTCGCCATTTTGTTCGTTATACACACAAACGCCCGTCACTTCCAGACTGGAACAGTCGGGGCGGCCTTCACCACGATTATCACACGGTGGTGGGGTGTTGGTCGGGGTATCCGTCGGGGTATCCGTCGGGGTATCCGTCGGGGTCGCGGTGGGTGTATCGGTCGCGGTCGGCGTATCCGTTGCCGTCGCGGTATCCGTCGGCGTATTGGTCGGCGTGTTCGTGGGTGTGTCGGTCGGCGTGTCGGTTGGCGTGTCGGTTGGTGTATCCGTCACGGTTGGTGTATCCGTGGGGGTGTCCGTTGGCACGTCGGTCGGCGTGTCGGTGGGCGGTGGCGGCGTGTCGGTGGGCGGTGGTGGCGTGTCGGTGGGCGGTGTACCACAATCCAGGATTACCACTGCGTTGGGACGGCTGGTGCCCGGATGACCGACCTGCTGGTCAGCTTCCAGGCGGATTTCATCACCCGCACTGCCTTCCTGCGTAACGGTGATTGACGATGCACCCGGTATTTGAACCGGACCGCTGGTTACCTGTGTTCCGTTCACAAACACGCGGTACTCGGTAGGGGAGAGCATGTCGCCATCACCGGCCTCACCCGTGTTGGTGATGGTGAAGACGGCGCTCAAGGTGCCACTGTTCTCGTCATAGACACAAACGCCGCTCACTTCCAGACTGGAGCAGTCCACCCGTTCAGGGTTGTTCTGCTGGCAGCCCAATGGCTGGGTCGCGGTGGGTGTGGGTTCGGGTGTATCCGTCGGCACCTCCGTCGGGGTGTCGGTCGGCACCTCTGTGTCAGTCGGTGTCGGTTCCGGCGTATCGGTCGGCGGTTCCGGGGTATCCGTTGGCACGTCTGTATCGGTCGGCACCGGGGTATCCGTGGGCGGTGGTGGCGTATCCGTCGGTGATTCCGGCGGTGGCGGTGCGCCACAGTCGAGCGTCACAATCGCATTCGGCTGACTGCCGCCGGGATGCCCGACCTGTTGATCGGCTTCCAGACGGATTTCGTCGCCGAATTCACCATCCTGAGTGACGGTCATCACCGCGCCACCATTGAGCTGCACCGGACCACTGTTCACCTGCGTCCCGTTGACGTAGACGCGGTACTGCGTAGCAGATACCATGTCGCCATCACCGGGATCACCCGTGTTGGTGATGGTGAATACCGCACTGAGTTGCCCATCAGCAAACAAACATGTGCCCGCCACTTCCAGGCTGGAACAGTCGATGCGCTCTGGATTGTTGCGCTGGCAACTTAGCAAGGTCTCTTCTTCAGTGGCCTGCTGGATTCCCTGATCCTGAGTCGGACGTTCGGTCGGCGGTGGTTGCGTTGGTGGCACGTCGGTCGGTGGTACCTCAGTAGGCGGTACCTCCGTGGGGGGTACCTCAGTAGGCGGTACTTCAGTCGGTGGCACCTCCGTTGGTGCCGGAACGTCCGTGGGGGGTACCTCGGTCGGTGGTACTTCAGTCGGCGGTACTTCCGTGGGTGGTGGTGCTTCCGTGGGAGGTACCTCGGTCGGTGGTGGCACATCGGTCGGCGGCAGCGGCGTCGCTGGCACGTCGGTCGGTGGTGGTTCGGTCGGCGGCGGTGGTGGTTCGGGCGTGTTGGTCGCCTCGCCTGCCGTCCCGAATAGTCCATCGCCGCCACCGCTGATCAGCACGATGGCGACTAACACTATTAGCAGCCCCGCTCCGATGGCTATGATCTGTCGGTTCAGTCCTCTACCTGACATTTATCTCGCTTTCTCCTCGAATATTTGATGTATGAAGTGAAATAGTAGTATCTCTAAATTTCGTGCATTCAATTGTCCTTCCTCTGCGCAAGTTACACAACGAGCCATAACCACAGGAAATCTGTGGGTCAAGAAAGCAAAAGTATTCGCTTGTAAGCGACCTACCACCACACTATCTGTCGCGGTTAATACACGTTTTGGGTCGCAGTTACAATTTAGCGATGGTCTTGGCTACTCTGAGATGACCGGGAAAATTAGGTAAGTATCGAATAAATGCGTCATAACTACCATCAGCGTATTCGCTCAAATAGCGTCGAATCACGCTTACTACACCGGGAAGAACCTTCAGCCCCTGCATTTTTTCTTGCAGCAGCACGAAAGCCTGTGCTTCCTGTTTGCTGACAGCCTGCTCAAGAAAAAGTGCAACAGCCCCTACCGCAAATAACTCCGTAAACTGGTCGCCCCATGTCGGGTGCCGATCTTTAAATTGCTGGCTGACGGGTAACGGTTTGTGGGCAACCGGCGCTACTTCTTTGGCGTGCTGGCGTAAATACGACAGCATAAGTAAACGAGCGTAAATGGTAAGGGCCTCGGCGTAGAGATGGCCCGCGTCTTCATCGAAGGGCCACGGCGGGTTATCTCCCCAGGCAATACGCGGCGGCGTAATACTAATCAACTCGCCGCCGATACGCACCCCAACAGATCTTTCGCTGGGATAGGAGATATTTGGCATGAAGATAAGCGCTTCAACCGTCTCCCCCAGAAAAGGGTGCAGAAATTCATAGAAATTAACTTTTTGAAGCAACTTGTGAGCATCCTGGGCGGCTTTTTGCCACGCTTCGAATTCCTCACGCCACCACTCGGCCAAACCAGTAACCTCATAGAACTCACGCAGTTGGGTGTTCCAATTTTCGGGAACCCAGGCTGGCGTGTGAATATCATCCAGATCAGGCCATGACAATTTGAGAACATATGTGTACAGCGCTTCTAGCGGTGCATTTTTGTTGAGGAGAGCCTGTGCATTCGCCACTGCTGGATGATGGTTATAACTGGCTACATGCTTGGTCGTGTTGCGGGCATGGGCGTGGGGGCGGTGTTTCTTTTGTTCTTGAGCCATTTCCGGTAAAGAAGTTGCCGCCAGCACTGCCGACATCAGCCGCACACGATCATCGATTCGGACCTGTAATTTTTTATCGCTCATGACCGTTGCTTTTTTGTATGGAAATAATTAGAGCATGTTTAGATTGTACAGGACTCATAGGAGAACGGCAAAGGGTCTAGACCATACTTTCTCCACCATCGACATGAATCGCCTGCCCGGTGATGTAGGAAGCGGCGCTTGAACACAGAAAAAGTACGACGCTGGCAACCTCTTCTGGTGTACCCAAACGGCCTTGTGGAATTTGCCCAAGCGGACTGGTAAATTCACCGTCGGCCTCAATGTTCCCCGGACAGACCGCATTCACGCGGATGCCATAGGGGGCCAGTTCATAGGCCATAGATTTCGTCAGTCCAATAATGCCGCCCGTACTGGCAGTGTAGGGGATTGAGTCAGGGCGCGGAGTCGGGCGTCCAGTCGTGCTGGCGATGTTGACGATGACGCCGCCGCCTTCATCCTGCATAACACGGCCTGCTAGCTGCGATACCAGAAACGTGCCGGTGAGATTCATTTCAAGCACACGACGCCAATCCCATTCATCGAGTTTGATAAAACTGGAACGTTTATCGACGCCAGCCACGTTGACCGCAATATCAATACGCCCGTAGACATCGCGCATCTCCTCAATGGCAGGTCCAACCAGCAGTTTATTGGAGACATCCGCTGTCCAGGCGGTCGCTTCGCCGCCGCGCTGCTTGATGGCTTCTTCTGTACTCATGGCGTTATCGGGATTAATGTCAACTGCGAACACCGATGCTCCAGCATCCCCCAGCGCCAGCGCTACAGCCCGTCCAACGCCACGCCCGGCCCCCGTCACGAAGGCCTGCTTGTTCATTAGATTCACACTAAAATCCTTCATAGACCCCATCTCATGTTGTATGATTGTTACTACTATTTTGCACTTTACCGGAAGAGTAGTGAATGACCAGATTTCTTTTAGTGAGACATGCCGTAAATGAGTGGGTACGTACTGGTAAATTAGCGGGTTGGACTCCTGAAGTACATTTAAATGATGAAGGAAAAATGCAGGCAAAAGCACTGGGTGAAAGACTGGCTTCGGCGAAATTAGAGGCGATATACTCCAGCCCGCTGGTACGTTGTGTGGAGACCGCCGAAGAAATCGCCAGACATCATGAAAATCTTGAGGTCAGGCTTGACGACGGGATTGGTGAGGTTCATTACGGTGAGTGGCAGGGGGAGAAACTACGGAGATTGGCGCAGCGTAAGGAATGGTATACCGTGCAGCATTTTCCGACGCGGATGAGCTTTCCGGCGGGGGAAAGTATGCGCGGGGCACAGGCGCGGGCAGTAGATACCATTGAACGTTTGCACAGGGCACATCCTAAAGGCATTGTGGTTATCGCGGGCCACAGCGATGTCATCAAAATGATTCTGGCGCATTATCTGGGAATGCATCTGGATATGTTTCAGCGCATTGCTGTATCTCCAGCATCGTTAAGCATACTAGCGCTGGGTTCAAATCGGCCTATGATTGAAAATATTAACGACACAAGTCATATTCCATCCAGCAAATAGGATCAACAGTATGTCAGAAATCGAGCTAAATCCCATTGAATTCATCACAGTTGGCACGGTAGGGCCAAAGGGCAAACGCCAATTCAATCTACAGGGTGGAACTCCCGAAGGCAGAATCGTGACGTTGATTATGGAAAAAGAACAGGCACGTCGACTGGCCGAAGCTGTTAACGAACTACTGGATGAACTGAAAAGGCGCAAGCCGGACGCTCCGGAGAAAACGATTAATCTCAATCAACTCGATATGGACCTGCGTGATCCAATCGAGCCGGAGTTTCGTATTTCGCAGATGGGCCTGGGCTATGATGAGGAGTTTGATCGCATCATTCTGGTGGTGGAGGAACTGGTGATTCCATCCGAGGAAGAAACCGAGTTTTCGGAAGCGGAACCAAGCATCGTACGCTTCTGGGGAACTCGCGAACAATACCGGGCACTGGCAATTCACACCCTGAAAGTTGTCGATCAGGGGAGGCCAGACCCCAACCAGAACGGCTATACCATTTATTACTGGGTGTAACATCATGAGCGATGACATTCAGCCAACGCAAGACGCCAATCCCGAAGACGAACCAGCGCGGCAGCCAGTTGAAGTTTCGATGGAACGCGTGGAAAAGCTGCTGGCGGAAGGCAACATCTGTGAAGATCATGGGCGTATGCGATGGTCATCCAATTACACAGCCCTCATCACGGTTGAGGATGATGAACTGCAAACGATGGCCGTATATAAGCCTCAGCGCGGCGAACGTCCGTTGTGGGATTTCCCGGATGGAACATTGTGTTATCGAGAAGTGGCGGCTTACGCTGTGTCACAGGCGCTGGAATGGGATGTTGTCGCGCCAACAGTTCTGCGGGAAGGCTCAATCGGCATCGGCTCGGTGCAGTTATTTGTCGAACACGACCCGCGCATCACCTATTTTCAGTTGACCGATGATTTTGTTCCCCAGCTTCAGCGAGTGGCGACATTTGATTACCTCGTCAACAACACAGACCGCAAAGGCGGTCATCTGCTGCTGGATGCACAGGGTAAATTGTGGGGGATTGATCATGGGATATGCTTTCACCCCCATCCGAAACTGCGCACCGTTATCTGGGATTTTGCGGGAGATGAGATGGCAGAAGATATTATTGCAGATGTTCAGATGCTGTGTGGCAAGCTCGAAACCAGAGACTCGGACCTCAATGATCGCCTCAAGAATTTGTTGAGCAAGGTAGAAGTTGATGCGCTGCGTGGTCGGGTTGACACGGTTCTGAAGACACGCCGCTATCCTAAACCCGGTCCCGGCCCCAACTACCCTTGGCCTGCGGTTTAGGAAAATAAAGAGGAGAGCCGAAACCCTCCTCTGCTGGATCACTTACCGGATGGGAACGATGATAATCTGGTCTGCGTAGACTTGAATCTCTGTGTCTAACCGTACCGTAATCTCATGCTCTTCAAGGAAATTGCCCAAACAATCCCACACCTGAAGGTCATACGAATCACGCGGGAGTTCCCATTCAAACGTCTGATTGTTGCGCAGAATGTTACTGCCGAGCTGGTTTTCTCCCCATTGGTCCTCGCTGGTTGAGCTGAAATACACCTCGCAGATTTCGGTGTCCGCGTAGTTGGTGATTTGCCATGTCAGTACATCAGGTGGCGGGCTGCTTTCAACATCGGTGGTTCCTGCACTAAGTGGCACAACCACAATAGAGTCTGCGTAGACCTGTATATCAACATCACGCATCACGGGTATATCATAGCGTTCGAGCTTGTTTTCGAAACAATCCCACACTTGCAGGTCATAACTGCCGGTTGGAACTTCCCACTCGAAGTAGAAATTGTTCTCAAGTAGTTCATCACCAAGTTGGTCAACACCCCATGAGTCGGCGTTGGTATCGCTGAAATAGACATAGCAAAGTTCGGTATCGGCAAAATTGGTGATGCGCCAGACCGCTGTGCCAGTATCTGGCGGGGTGACATCCTCGCCGCCTGTGCCGTCATCGCCGTCGAGGCTTGACGTGAATGTTAACGTATAGCCGCCGCTGGTTTGCCCATCTTCAAAGCCGTAGCGTGTGGCAATAACAGAATAGGTGCCCGCTGCTTCAAAGGTGTAAATTACCTGTGCATCGGTCGTATCATCAAAGTCGTCATTTTCGATGAGGACCTCGGATAGATCACTGCTGAGGATGCCAATGTAGGCGTCCAGATCGCCACCATCATTGGCGGTCATCGTAATTGTGACGGTTTCACCCGCTTCAACCGTGATTTCCCATGATTCAAACGGAATGTCATCGGAAATAGTGCCCTCAACAGTGATGACATCTTCGTTTGTGGGAACTTCGCGAACCGGTGTGTCATTTTCTTCAGGGTCGTTGGTGGTCGGGGTTGTGCCAGACGGTGGACCGTATAGCTCCTGAATAGCACGGATGTCATCCTGACCAAGTTCAATGGCATAGCCGGAATAGGGATACATGATCGCGGTGGTGAACTCGCTGTGGCCCAGACCGACCGCGTGACCAATTTCGTGGACAGCCGTCAAATACAGATCGAATTCGCCACGATCTCCCATTGTCCAGGGTTCGTTGTCGTCAATGAACATGTCACCACCATAACGCGGGAAGAAAGCATAGGCCAGTGTACCGCCGACGTCGCCCAGCACCCCTTCGGGATCGTTGGACCCCATCCAGCTCACTTCGATGTCGGCATCACCCACATCGGTCACTTCCTGAAAGGTCAGGGCGGAAATGTCGGCCCACACCTGAAAGCTGTCACGAACCATTTGCTGTGCCTGATCACAATCCTGCTGGGTGGGACAGTTGTGAAAGAAGTATGTCAGGTCGGTTTTATCCCAGGGATCGCGCAGCGAATAAGCCAGCGCACCGGACGAGAGGGGGTCCGGGTAGAAATCAATGCTATTTTGTTTATCGGTCGGGTCTTCGCCTCCCTGTGCTTCAATTACTGACGGTGGTTCCCCGGACGAGCCGATCACAAAGCTCATCACCACAGCCAACAATACAATCATCAACCATTTAAGCTTCATTTGACGAATGCTCCAGGATATTTCTACAGAGTTACAGTTACAACTATCGTACAAATTCAAAATCTGTGCAAACAAAATGCCACCTGAGGGAGGTCACGTATTGAGGATTCTTATTTATTCATCATCTTTCAGGCCGAGCGCATCACGGATTGCAGCACGCCGCAAGTGGTGGACCGTTTGTGCCAGACGTTCAGGAGGGTAGGGCTGGCGCTTCTCCAACCACCATTGTAGCAGAGTCATTTGTGCCCCGGCTAGATAGTTTGCCAGCATGTCAAATGGGATGGCGCTGTCAGCTTCAGTAAAGGCGGCATGTAAGCTGGTTTCGATTTCCTGAGCGTTCCAATTCCGCAGCAAGCGTCGTAGCATCAGCAAGCTGTCGTTGCCCTGAAAAATCGGATGCAAGAGCGCCCGTACGTCTGCCAGATGGCGATATGCAGATGTCATGCCGGATGGCGCTTCAGGCGATAATAGTTCTTCGCGGGAGAGCGGGTACAGTGGCCCGAAGTGAAACTCGCTGACAATGGCTTCATGACAACTGATGAATAGATCATCTTTGTTGTCATAGTGAAGATAAAAGGTGGTACGTCCGACGTTAGCATAATCAACAATGTCCTGAATCGTGATGTCATCGTAACGACGTTCTTTGATTAATTCAATCAACGCCTTTTGTAGCTGATCGCGTGTGCGTTGTACTCGCCGGTCAGTCCCGTTCATGATATACCCTCAGATTTTCCAGTGTACGTTTCCACTCTACCATGTATGGAGAAAGCGTCGAGGGTTCCTGAACACTTTGCCCTCTTTGTTCATAAATATACAAATCGGCTGCGCTGATTATTGAAGCCTGGTCACTGAAAACGGTAGCCTGTGAACAAATCATAGCTGGAGAACAATACCATGTCGCAACTTGATACAAATGAACGGGAAGCCAACTATCGCACACCGCGCTGGGTGAAAATACTTGGAGTCTTTATCCTTGTCCTCATTCTGCTGGTGGGGATCATGATCGTCGCTGACAGAAGGGGTGAACACGGTCCCGGTCGCCACGCACCATCAAATAACAGCGATACACAGCCCTCCAACATCATACAAGAACACGTACCACCCATCGAGCACGAAAGACCATGACCCCCGGACTCCGCAAGTTTATGCTCAATGTGCATATCACCGCCTCAGTCGGTTGGATTGGCACGGTTATTGCCTTCCTTGGCCTCGTGATTGGTGCAATGACCAGCCAGAGCACGCAGACCTTGCGTGCTGCTTGGATTGGTATGGAGTGGATTGGCTGGTTCATCACTGTTCCATTAGCCCTTGCCTCGCTGCTGACTGGACTTATCATGGCATTGGGCACAAAATGGGGTTTGTTCCGGCACTACTGGGTCCTGATGTCACTGGTTCTGACTCTTATTGCCACCATTATTCTGATAGAGAATATGCAAACTGTGAGATTCTACACAGGTGTGGCGGCTAAAATGGAAAATACGGATGCTGCCAGGTTGCGGAATGGGTTGCAAGGCGAATTGCTCCATGCGGGTGTTGGCCTGCTGGTGCTGCTGGCGATTCAGGTATTGAACGTGTATAAGCCGCGCGGCCTGACACCGTATGGATGGCGCAAACAGCAAGAACAACGCGACATACGCCAGACAATAGATGCCGCAACATAGGTTTTGAACGCTATTTGCTTTCCCAGAATGAGTCCGGGGCAGTCAGGTCGATGTTTTCAAGCTGCTCAATGACTGGACCCCACGGTGTGCCGCGCTGGGCCATGTTGGGTGGGCGGTAGTAGTCATTAAGGTCGCGTGGATAGTCGATGACGTAAATGCGCACGGTCGGATGTTCATACGTACCGTACTCATACACTTTACGCTCTGGCTCGACAACTCCGCCTAACCAGCGGAAAACCAGTTCATCGAGCGGACGTGTGTATTCACCAAGCGTAACGGTCCAGTTCGGGACGTTGACGCAGCCCGCCGAGGTACGCCCGTAAATATTTTCGCTGTTTACCGTCTTGTGCCAGCGCTGCCATGGCGAGCCATGAATGGCAAATCCGTCCACATGAAAATAGGTGGTGAAGGGAACGCCGGGTGCCCACGGCTGCATGCTGCACGAGAACCATTTGGTGGTGACGACGTGACCACCACGCGGTGTATCGACATCGTTGACAACAGTAGGTGTCTTGATGATGGCGACTTCTTTTTCAAACAGCGTCAGTTCGCGCCGCTGAATGTCGATGACAACCATTTTGTCATCGGCGGTGACAGTGGAATCGGTGAAGTAGGGAATCAGGTTGCCGTAATCAGTTGAAATCGGATGCAGGTCCCGACTGCGGATAAACATGGGCGCACCCATTTTATACTGTACATTGTCTTTCGGGCTATCAGGGATGAGTTCAACCCATTCAGCATTGATGGGGCGATAGCGAATCAATGCCCCCTGCATCAACAGATGAACCCCAAAACGCGATGAACTAATGACCGGATTACGAATGGGCAGTGTCTCGGCTGGTGAGCGGAAGGCTTGAATACCCTCGGTCTTTACGAAGCCGTAATTCCACTCGTCGAGTGAAATATCCGTGTTGGCGGGATACATACTCAGCATATATTCTTCATAGAAGGCGATTTGTGCCAGATCTTCATCATCGGCGGCGCTATATGCCTTGACCTCATCGGCATAAACCCCTGTGACCACATCGCCAATGCGCTCGAAAAATCGCGGTGTACGGCTGTCAGCATCGCCAGCCAGCACGGCAATCAAATAGTAGCCAAAGTCCGGGAGGTTGAGGATACCACCATCGGTCACCACCACGTAAACTCCCGTTTCGGCTTCCGATAGTGAACCGTTTTTGCTGTAGGACGTACCGCCATATTCGAAGGCCAGCTTTTCGATATTGGAGCGGCGTTCGTCTAATCTCCACGATAAAAGTTCTTCACCCACGCTGCGGGATTGCTCATTCATCTGACTTTGCCACCAGATGTAATATAGGCCGAGGTCACGGGCGGTCATCAAGTTGTTGAACTGGATTTGCTGGTGGTCGAGCGTGGCAGTGTGTCTGGTAAAGCGCAGGTCGGTATTCTCATAGCCTGCTGGAACGCCATTGTTCCAACCGCCGAGGGCCGAAATCTGGGACACGCCGACCACATTGTGCGACCAGTCGTTAAACAGGGCCAGCGGTGCATCACTGCCCTGTTGGCGGGCTACATACGTTAGCAGGCGTCCGGTTGAGTTGTTATCACTGACGACAATGGTATTAAACAGATCGTTCAGAATACTATAGTGCTGCGACCACGCATCTTGATACTGTGCGGGGATATTTTCTTTGAACTTTTCGCCCCAATACTGGACCGGAACACTCGTCCAGACACTGGCATCAACTTGATCAAAGAAATAGAAGAGCACCGGGCCTTTGAAAGATGAGGCGATGGGCATGGGT
This sequence comes from Chloroflexota bacterium, assembly GCA_022616515.1. Lineage (GTDB taxonomy): Bacteria > Chloroflexota > Anaerolineae > Aggregatilineales > J027 > JAKEEQ01. Next base: position 12,584 of record JAKEEQ010000236.1, read on the forward strand.
GCTTCGGTTTTGAGACCAGACAGTAACTGTCCGCGCAGCACGTCATAAATGAGCAAACATAGATTGCCGTCGTCATCCAACAAATCATCAAAGACCGTGTTCAATGGCGCAAAGTGTGGCCGGTCAAGGGCAGCGACATAATCAGTCAACCACTGTGGGGATGGCGTGATGCCCTCTGTGGCAAGAGCGCGGCGCGGGTCCATGCTGAACAGGCCCGGCATCGCCAGCGCAACCGCGAGGGCTGCTGACCCTTTTAGAAAATCTCGGCGAGAAGTCATAGAGATAATTGTCTCCTGAACGTTGACGACATACTATTTTACTCTCTAATTGTATTCATTTAAACAACAGAATTGTGTTAAACGCAAGCTAACGTTGAGGAAACGTCGGGAACATAGAACCGTACTGATACTGCCAGATCGAAATTGTCAATTTGCTATAAATTCGCCCCGAAAAATCTGTACAAATATTTTTGATTTGTGGTACTTTAGGTCAGTTTTGATTCAACAGATACAAGGCAAACAACAATGTTGCGCGGCTACATCAATGCTGAAGAACGCGAAACTGCCGACCGCCAGCTTCCTCGCCTGATGGTGGAGGGGTTGTTGCTGGGCGGTACCGGGTTGGGTGTTCTGGCTCTAATTTTTGAGATTGCAGCGGACGCTTTTAGCGTAGCCGCTTATCAAACCTTGCTGGCTATTCATGGTGCAAGTGGTGATCACGACGTTGCAATTGCGGCGTTCAGTATTTTATCGGTGATGCTGTTTCTGGGTGTTGTACCAGCCTATAAAGCGGCATCCTATCTACGACCTAATGCCGGTGGTAGTGGACCGCTGGTTGAGGCCATTGGACCGCCACAACTCCGGTGGGCGTCATGGGTGGGAACGAGTCTGTTTTTTATTGATGCCATTCTGACGATCATCATCAGTTCGCTTTCGGCATCAGACGTCACGATGCTTATCCTGCCGGAACTTAGTGACTTCCGAATTTTACTCTCGGAAATCTACGCCTTCTTCATTATGGCGGTGCTGGTGGCGCTTGGCCCACGCCGCGCTGTGCCACTGTTCTTGATTGGTGGCGCTGCTTTCACCGTCTTTACGCTTATTGCGCTGGGTTATGTTGGTTTTCGGGCAACGATTGACCCTGAGTTAAAAGCAGGAACACCGGCGATTGTCGAACGGCTAGCTGAAGATGGCGTCGTTACCGAGGTTATTGGCGGCGACAGCGAACAGTATGATGGACTGGAAAAAACAGGCGTCCATCACGAGGAAACAGGAGCCGACCCGGTAATGCTGCTGCTGTTTGCCTCGATGGCAAGCGCGATGCTTGGCTTTTCTGGATATGAGGTGATTCCAGCGAGTGGTAAACATGCGGCGCGACCCAAATGGAAGGTCATCAACACGGCCCTGACGCTGGCAGCGGTGTTTTTGATCGGCACAGGTATCCTCCAGTTGTACGGGGCTAAAATCTGGGATATTCCGGCAACGGAAGGCTACAGTACGCTGCTGATTGAGTATGAACTTGTCTTTGGGCAGACGGCGACACTAACCAGCGCGGGTATTTTGTTGTCGATTATCCTGCTGCTGGCACAGGGGGGTGGTTACGTTGGTGGGGCGGCAGTGGCATCCAATGCCGCTCGCCTGGGACGCCTACCACGAATCTTTCTGGATGACCGTATCGGCATTGTCGTTATCTGGGGTATTTCCGCGATTCTCATTCCGATTATCCGTGAAGTGGTGGTGGTCGAAGGTTACTATGCCTTTGGCTTTGTGAGTGCGTTTGTCATCACCAGCACGACTGTTTTCTTCGTGCGGAATGAGGTGCTGAAAGATAAGGGCATTGAACCGGACAGCACTGAAGGCAGAAGCCTCAAGTTTGCGGGACTGCGTGGCATGATTGCCAGTTATATCATGATGGCGATTTTGATTACGCAGAAGACCGATGCTCTGGTAGCAATTGTGATTGCCGGTGGTCTGATTACAGCCATCCAGATCTTTGTTGCCAATGGGGGTTTGCGTGCTACAGAATTCAAGTTTGACCCCAAACAGCCGCCATCGCTGACCGGGAAAAAACCGGTTTATGCAAGCGGGGAACAGCGTGCTCATGATGAGGCAAGGCAGCGAGGGATTGTGGTGGTCGTCAATGAGCTGATTACCAGCGGCGCGATGAACAAGTTTAACGTGGATCCCAATCGCATCCGGCGACTGGTGACGTTTACGTATGGTATCTCGCCGGAATTCTGGCCCATTGAGGATGACCAGAACGGGCAGCATGAAATCCTGCCGGAGCCAAGTGTGGACCTGGAAGAGACATTCGATGTGGCGATGAGTACCAAACAGGATGTTATGGATACTGTCGAGTACTACTCACATTATGGCATCTTTACCTTCATTAACAAGTACAGCCATAACTGGGTGAGCCATATTCGTGATGAAGCAACGGTCGAAAAGGCGATGGTTCATGCGCTGTTCCCACTCACCGATGATGAAATTATCTGGCAGCAGTTTATTCAATACGAGTGGAAGGTCATTCCTGAACCCATCTGGCAATTCTGTCGCCAGCGGTATCATTGGGCGAAGGACCAATGGCCCAACCTCAGTGATCGTATCACCACCATCTGGACGCTTCAGGATCTGGGTCTCATCGACAAAGCGGAAGATGCCAACGCCCTGCTGGCGAAGATCACAGTTGAGATTAAACCAGATGACAATGCTATCTTGTAGATAGGAATCGAGAGCGGCAGTCAGCAAAGATTGCCGCTTTTTTGTTGAAATGGCGCAAAATTCGAATTTCAATATGATTGAAGAGAGCATCTGGTTATGATAAGGAGCACCAATGAAACGCATCTGGTTAGCGGGAGCAATGCTGGTGCTGGTAACACTGGCCTGCAACTTCAGTTTCAGTACCGCCAGCATTGATGAGGCTTATATGTCCGTTGATGAAGAAGGCTCGGCGAAGGCTGAGTCATATGCGCCAAATGATACTTTTTTCGCCATTATTGAACTCAAAAATGCGCCGGATGACACCGACCTGAAAGCAATGTGGTCGGTAGTTGAGGTGCCGGGTGAAGAAGCTGGCACAGAACTGGAAACCGTTGAAGGGACCAGCGGCAGCGGACAGGTGTGGTTTAAACTGGAATCGGACAGCCCGTGGCCCGCTGGCAAGTATCGCGTTGAAATCTTTCTGAACGACAGCAAAAAAGAAACGCTGGATTTTGAGGTGATTGATCCAGCGTCGGAATAGCTTTGTGAAGGGCTTCCACCACAGAAGCCCCAATGTCTATTATTCGATGTGATATGGCACGTCAATGACAATGACGTCGTTAGTTGAGCGCAGACGAGCACGCAGGATGGTAGCGGTCTGGTTATGCAGCAAGCGTGCTGCCATGTTTTCGGGAATAAACTCCGGTATCACAATCGTGATGAGTTTATCGGGAAATTCCTTCTGGTTCACATGCTCAATGTAGTCAACCAGTGGTGTTAGAATGTCACGATAATCGTAATCCACAATTTTCAGAGTCACCCCGGTAGTCAAATTGGGGAAACGTGCCCAGCGTTCTTCAATGCGCTGGCGCATTTGGGGTGTGGTTGCGATAGCCACGGCGCGGACATCACTGGAAATTCGTTTGGCGTACTGTAGGGCACGCAGCGTTCCCCGGTGAATGTCAGCAATTGGCACAACCGCTACATTCGCCACATCCACCAGGTCTTCTTCCGCCATTCGTTCCGTCGTCAGGGCTTCCGCCACATTTTTGTAGTGATTGTGAATGGAACGAAACATCCAGACCAGCAGTGGAATTGCCAGTGCAACAATCCATGCACCCTCAATGAATTTGGTGGTGATCAGGATGACAAAAACAATCCCTGTCACAATCGACCCAACCGTATTAACCCAACGCTTCCAACGCCAGCCATTTTCAAAGTGAATGGTGGTGACGCCCGTGAATTTGGTTTCGCCGGGTTTTAACTTGCCGACTTCGCCCATCAACCGCCGCATACCAGCCTGCGACAACGTGAAACTGAGCATCACGCCGAGGGCATAAAGGGGCAGCATGGCGATTTCGTCGGCTTGAAAGACGACGACGATAAGGGACGATATAAGCGCCAGCACGACAATTCCGGAACTGAAGACAAGGCGGTCGCCCCTGTTTTTCATCCAGCGTGGCAGGAAACCATCATTGGCAAGGAATGAACTCAGCCGTGGAAAGTCCTGATAGCCAGTGTTGGCAGCGAGAAACAGGATGAGAGCGGTAAAGAGCTGTACCCAGTAGTACAGAAATCCGCCACCGGTCACCCCGCGAGTCATCTGGGAGAGTATACTGTCCTCGTGGCTCGGAACGAGTTTCATGTGCGTGGAGAGGAAGGTAATCCCCACAAACAGCGACATGGCAATGATACCCATCGCCACCATTGTTTTGGCAGCATTCTTCGATTCGGGCGGTTTAAAGGCTTGTACACCATTACTGATGGCTTCAATACCCGTTAATGCTGTACAGCCACCCGCAAAGGCTCTCAATAACAACCAGATGTAGGCAAATCCGACGACAGAGCGTTCGGCCTCGACAACCTCATGATGCTCCTGCAAGGGTTCAAGTCCGAAGAGTCCGGTATAGCGCACCAAACCGATGACAATAACCAGCATTACGCCAGCCACAAAGGCGTAGGTGGGTATCGCAAAAACGGTACCACTTTCGCGCACACCGCGCAGATTAATCCACGTGATAAGCGCGATAGCGAACACGGCGATGGCAATCCGGTAGTCGAATGCTTCGGGTACAGCGGATGTCAATGCACGTACACCGGCCGATACCGATACCGATACAGTCAGGATGTAGTCGGTTAACAAAGCCCCGGCGGCTAAAAGACTCGGATACATACCGAGGTTATCCTTCGCAACGGTGTAAGCACCACCCCCGTCAGGATAATGTAAAATGGTCTGGATGTAGCTGAAAATCACCATCAGGACCAATGCAGCCACACCCATTGCCAGCGGGAGTGTCATGGCAAGGGCACCACTGCCCAATACAATAAGTACGCCCATTATTGCTTCGGTGGCATAGGCATTACTGCTGATGGGGTCTGAGGCAAATACAGCCAGCGCACGCGTTTTATCCAGCCGTTCATGGATTTCCCGGCTGGTCGGGAAGGGTTTCCCAATCAGCACACGCTTGATGTCTGTAGCGTTCATGTGTAAATCAACTCTCCAAAACAGGTGATTGTGCTCTGGAAGTAGGTTAGCAGTTAGCTTATCAAGACAACGTCAAGATAAATCAAGTGGGTGTCAAGAAAATATCAAGATGCTTTAATCATCAGTGCGCAGACGGTAGCCGACGCCAGGTTCAGTGAGGATGTAATACGGGTCAGTGGGATCATCTTCGATTTTGTGGCGGAGATTGCTCATATGGACGCGCAGTAAATGCGTTTCAGTTTGATAGCCAACGCCGCGCACTTCGCGCAGTAGCTGTTGGTGGGTAATGACGCGGCCTGCATAGTTAATCATGACGCGCAGCAGGTCGTATTCGGTCGGGGTGAGCTGGATTTCTTCGTCACGGACTTTGACAATACGTGCGGCAAGATCGACCTCAAGATCGCCAACAGTGAAGATGGCTGAAACAGTCGGCTGCTGGGAATGGCGTAGCGCAACGCGCAAACGGGCCATCAACTCCCCGACGCTGAAGGGTTTAGTGACATAATCATCGGCTCCGGCATCAAGAGCCTCAATCTTGTCGGTGTCCTGATCGAGAACAGAGAGGATAATAATGGGAACCTGTGACCATTCCCGAATGCGCCGCGTAACTTCGAGGCCGCTGGTATCGGGCAGGCCGAGATCAAGAATAATGACATCCGGTTGTTCGTTGATAACGGCCATGATAGCATCTTCGCCGCTGGCTGCTTCGCTGATGTCGTAGCCGTGAACATTCAATGAGGTACGCAAAAAACGGCGCACGGCACGTTCATCATCAACCACCAGAACACGTACTTTATCCACTACATAGGGGTCCATTACCGGTCACTTTCGTCTAATGGTAACATAATCTGAAAACAAGTACCGCCTGCCTCGCGATTCTGTGCCGAAATCGTGCCGCCATGCGCACTGACGATACCCTCGCAAATAGACAAACCCAGTCCGGTTCCAGTTGTGCCGCTGGTGTTGTGCGACCGGAAGAATTTCTCGAAGATATGGGGCAGTTCATCTTCGGGGATGCCAATGCCATAGTCATTGACCTGTAGGACCAGTTTATTGTCCTGTGTGAAGGACCGAATCTCGATAGGCTTTTCCGGGGGCGAGTATTTCAGCGCATTATCCAGCAGGTTGATGAGCACCTGACTCATCAGAACCAGATCAACCGCCACCAGTGGCAAATCATCGGCAATATCGACATGAATAGGACGAGATGATAACCGTTCGCTTAACTGGCGACGTGCCACGCCGATAATCTCTTCAACGCTGAATAGTTCACGGTTCAGTTTGACGGTTCCGGCCTGAAGCCGTGTGATTTCCAACAGATTCCCAACCAGACGGTTCAAGCGATTCGCCTCTTGATAGGCCCCTTCCAACAAATCCTGACGGGCGCTCGCATCAACATAGACTGCCTCATCACGCAGGCTGCTCAAAGCGCCTGTGATAGATACCAGCGGCGTACGCAGATCATGAGAAATCGAATTTAGCAGGGTATTGTGTAATTTTTCGCGCTCTTTGAGCAGTTGAGCCTGCTGTGCTTTGTCGGCAAGGCGTGTCGCTTCAATGGCAAGGGCTGCTTGATGGGCAAAGGCTTCCATGAGACGTTTCTGCGAAGGATTGTGAACGCCTGAGGTGCGAACTGCCAGCACACCGAAGGTTTCGTAAGCGGACTGTAAGGGAAGATAGAGCGATTCGGCAAGGGGTCTGGTGTCCGTCCCCGCGCCAGCCGGTTTGCCATAATCGACTACGTACTGCACCATCTCAGATTCGTCCAGATTGACGTGATAGGACGGAGTTTGTACATACAATTTCAACTCGCCGTGATCTTTGAGAAAGATGGCACTATCCGAATGGAAGGTTTGCTGCACATGGTTAATGATGGCTTCCATGGCAAGTTGCGGGTCTACGGTTGCTGCCAGATCGCGGCTCAACGAGTAGAGTTCAGCGGTCTGGTTTTCGCGCTGGCGTGCAACATCGGCCTGACGCCTGACCCGGCCCGTTAAATCGGCAATGACGAAGCCTACCACGAACAACCCGGCAAAGGTCAACAGATATTCGGCTTCTGCTACGCGAAACGTATATTGCGGGGGTACAAAAAAATAATTGAAGACCAGAACACTCAGAAACGATGTCATTACCGCCGGTCCGTAGCCTGATCTCACCGCTACGACAACCACTGTCAGTAGATACAACATAACAAGGTTGGTTGAGGTCACCATCGACTGCATAAGCAGTCCGCCCAATGTTGCCAGAGCAATCAACAGCACGGCCTCAACAACGGCCCGGCGGGACAGTTCGGAGGGTAAAGAAATGTTCGCAGCAGGGGCAGCTTCATTACCACTGCTTACCACATAAAGGTCAATGTCCCCGCTGTTTTCAACAAGCTGCTGGGCAATTGAGCCGCGCAGCAATTCCATCAAGCGCGACTGGCGGGGATGCCCGATGATGATTTTGGTGATGTTGTGGTCCCGTGCGTAGGACAACAGGGTTTGTGGTATAGAATTGCCGGGTACGGACACGACTTTCGCTCCCAATTTTTCGGCAAGCTGCATATTCTGAGCAAGTTGTTCGTGGTCGGATGCCTTCAGGGCCTGCCCTGAATGTTCAACATAAACAGCGTGCCATTCGGCGTTCAAATCCTGCGATAACCGGCACGCGGCACGAATCAGGCGGGTACTGAAGGGGCTTGGCCCGATACCCACCAGCAGACGCTCTCCGGCAGCCCATGGCCCGGCAATGGCTTTGCGCTGCATGTAATCCTGCATGTTCCGGTCCACATGCCGCGCTGTATATCGCAGCGCCAGTTCACGCAGGGCGTGAAGATTGCCAGCGCGAAACAACTTGTGCCGTTGATAAATATCGCTTAGCGGGATAACACCTGTTTCGTAACGCTTCAGAAGATCATCGACAGGTAAATCAACCACCTCAAGCTCATTAGCCCGGTCCAGAATCGTATCCGGAACTGTGCGGAATTCCTTAATGCCCGTAATCTGAAAGACAATGTCGTTCAGGCTTTCAATATATTGCAGGTTGACCGTCGCATAGACATCAATCCCGGCACTGAGAATCTCGTCTACGTCTTGAAAACGAAAGGGATGGCGGTCTTGATGGATGTTGATGTGGGCAAGATCATCAATTAGAACAAGCTGCGGTTGGCGGCGCAGGATGGCCTCGACATTCAAGGCTGGATCAGTAATTTCAAAGCCATCTAACAACTCAGGCTCAGCATCAACAGCCCCAATGACCACATCAACGCCCTCGATGAGGCGCTGGCGGCCTTCGTCCAGCATGGCATAGGTTTTGCCAACGCCGGGCGCATAGCCAAGAAATATCCTTAATTTGCCGGGTCTAATAGCCGCGCCATCCTGAGCTGTGATCATCCTGCCACCATTCGTCACCCCGGGCATGGGAATTGGCATTCATCCATACTGCCATTGCGCCCAGCACCAGCGCCGCAACGATGGCTACCGTAACCGCTACTTCCGGGCTGATGCTGTCGGTCATACTGAGTACAATACTCAGGGGGATGATACCACCTATCATCCCCAGCACCCACCATCTCTGTCTTTTGCCCCTGCGGTCAAAATCATCAGTCATGAAAAAAAGACTCCTTTTGGTATGAGTGTAGGAAAAAAGAAGTCAAGGATGTGACAAGATGGCTGAAAACGCCGTCAAGATTCCGTCAAGATGATGGTCTCAACGAGAAATGCGTTGTCGGAAACAACGTTTTGCGCCGGGACCAGCCGCTGTAGGGGATTATCGGGATCATAGATGCTGACGATCAGGGTATATTCGCCGGGTTGGAGTGTATCGTTCACGACGATGGCCTGACGGTCTTGCTGCGGGGTGGCAGTTGGATCGAGGGCAGCATCCTGACCCTGTGCAGCCAGCATGCCGTCGGGATAAAGAAGTTGGATAGACACACGGTAGGGTTTATCCAGCGGTTCCAGTAGCTCCCAGTAGAGTGTCACGCCGAGGACATCACCTTGATAAGCGACAAATTCATCCCCGGATAGGGTGTAGCCGGTCAAGCGCAGATTTTCACCGAAAAGGGTATCAGACTCGACGGCAGGGGTGGCGGCGACCTCACCGAGCGTGACATACTGCGCCAACTGGACATCAACATACCAGTCGTGACTGACGAAAAATGCCTGTTCGTTCAGCGTATTTTCTACAACATGATTGGGGTCGCGTTCCTGATCGCCCCACAGGACCAGAAAAATACGGTCGTGGTTGGCGAGGATATTCTGCGTTTCGGCTAAAGTGGCGGCATCGTCACCGCCTAAGCCACGCGGCAGGCCATACACGGGCAACTCGCTATCGTAGTAGTAAGTGAACACTTCGGCCTGATTGGGCGCGTTGAGGATAATGGCGTCGCCTTCGTTTTCGGTCGCCTTGATAGTATCTGCAATACCGCGATAATCACTCCGCGCAAAGTCCGGGTTGCTGTATATCTCGTCGAGATTGGACAGGTTGATGCCCGCGATAACGGCAAGGGCAAGAATACCCGCCACCTGTCCGGGTAGTTTGCGTGGCACAATTTTATTGAAGCGGACTGCACCGAGCGCCAGCAAAATAGCAAAGGCGATTTGAGATGGCAGGAGGAATTTCAGGTTGGCGTCGCGATAAGCTCCCGACAGTAGCAAACCTCCGACGCTGAAAATCACCAGCAGCAGGGGTAGGGAAATTCGCCACCACTCCCGGACGCGCAAAATAGCAACCGCCAGCAGGAAAAGTGGAATGGCTGCCAGCACGACTGTCAAATTCTCTATCACCTGCCCGTAGATCAGAATGGTGGCGATACGCTCCAGACGATCACCAAGAGCGGAACTATCACCGGGAGCGCCCCAACTGGTGAGCTGGTCGTAGGCGGTAAAGGCCCACAGGCTGTAGGCAAGGGCGGTCATGATCAGCGAGGTGCTGAACGTGGTCAATAAGCGATTATCATGCCGCCGGAACCAATACCAGACAAACACGACAATTTCAACAGCGATAGTAAAAACAAAAGTGTATTGTGTGTACAGGCCCGCGATATTGACCACTCCCAGCCAGAAGGAATAGGCGGCGGTGTGAAAGGAATTGGTGTTGGGTTCGCCGTGCTGGTGACGCCAGTCGGCGCGGGCAATCATCCCGGTAAAAAGCCACAAACTGAGCACACTCAGGGCGGCAAGTTGGGTATACATGCGGGCTTCCTGCCCGTAGTACACCGCGAAGGGATTGACGGCAATCAATGCTGCCGCCAGCAAGCCGACTTCGAGCGAAAAGAGGCGCTTGCCGAGGGCGATGGTGCCAGCGACGGACAGTATCCCCCAGAAAGCGGAAAGGAGTCGCAGCGCAAATTCGGATATGCCAGCAAACTCGGTCCAGCCTTTGAGGAGCAGATAATAGCCGGGCGGATGGATGTCGCGGGAGGTGGCCTCAATCAAATCGTTAACACTGCGCTCGGCAAGGCGCAGGCTGTTGCCTTCATCATGCCACAGGGATTGTTTATCGATGTCATGCAAGCGTGTGAAAATGGCAAACAGGAGAATGATAACGGGCAGCCAGCGTTTCATGAGCGGTCTCCAAAGAGGCGTTTGGTGATGGCGCTTGCCAGCATGGTTCCGCTAAAGAGTACCGCCAGCCCCAGCGTCAACACCCATGGAACCAGTTCACGGGAACGCTCATCCCAACCGGGTTCGTCTTCGCGCCACTCGCCGGATTGGATATAGTCTTGCAACGCAAAATAAGTTGGGGTGAGGGTCCAATCGGGTTCGACGATGCGGAAATAATAAAAACTTTGACCGACCTCATCGGGATTGGGGCGTTTTAAGAACCACCAGTTTACCACGCCGACCCATTCCCATTCCTCAATGGCGCGTTCATAGGCCAGCGGTGCCCATTCGGCGGCCTGTTCGGGAGTTACCTGCCCGTAGAGCGTCAAATCGGCAATGGAAGGCTCATCTGGCACGGGATTCCAGGCGGCCTCACTCAACCAGATGGGTTTATGGGCGTCGCCATTCTTGACCATCACATCACGCAGCCACTGATTGCGCCCGTAGTTGACGGTAAAGGGACGCAGGCGACGGTCGGTGGGACCACTGTGCAGCCCATAGCCCTGCGCGGTCAAAATATCGAAACATGCCCCGCCCCCGGCATCATAGAGTTTTTGCAGGAACAGGACATCGTAGGCGTTACGCCCACTCAGGTCGATGGTGGGGCCGATGGCTCCGGTCAGGATGACAATGTTCGGGTCAACGGCTTTGAGGGCATCATGGACACGGCACAGCATATCAACGTAGGCGGCAGGGTTGATGTTTTGATCACCCCATTCGGGATAGAGGTTCGGCTCATTCCAGACCTGATAGTAGTGGATGCGGCCTTTGTAACGCTCGGCGGTGATCACACTAAAATCGACAAAATCCTGAACATTGGCGGGCGGGCTGTGGGTGTTGGTGACGCCGGGAGCAAGTGCCCAGGGCGGAGTTGGGCCACCGAGTCGAGCGATAATCTCGACATCATACTGCCCGGCAAGCTCAACGATATGGTCATATTTGTCCCATGATGAAATGAAATCTTCTTCGGTGACCAAACCATCGGCGGTGCGATCACTGCGGCGATCTACAAAATCGCCCTTGCCGTCAATTTCAATATCTTCCCACGGGAATTGTTGGCGCAGCCAGCCAAAACCAGCGTCGGCAATTAACTGCATGGACTGCTCTCGGCGGGACGCTTCGGCTTCCAGTTCGAGGAAGGCATTGATGCCGAAGGGGTTGTCCGGGATGTGTTGGATCTGAGCGTCTTCAGCGAGTTCGGGAGTCTGGCGGGTGTAATTTGCCAGATACTGTGCCCCGCCGAGCAATTGGGGTAGTGGCTCGGTTTCGCCCGTGATATTCCACAGCAAGCGGTCAACAAGACCGTCGCTGGCTAAATCCAGACCCAACGCAATGATGCCAATTAGCATGGTCAAGAGAACAGTGGTTATGGTGCTCAGGGGGAATCCAAAGAGTTTCATGATACGCCTTATGTGAAATGTGGCTTAACTTGCCAATTCACGCAGGTCAATTTGCAAGGGCAAAGCACTTAAGTCTCTGTGGGCGGCAAGGTTGAAAATCGTCAACCCAACTACCGCGCCAGTGGTGGGGTCAAGGCGAAGCAAAATATCCTCGCCAATTTCCCGCGAGATAGCAGGGCGCGGTTCACCAATTGACAAATACAACACATCAGCCTCAGCATCATAGCTTAAATTCATGAGCTTGTCTTTTTCCACAAGATTTCTCCTGATTTGATCTGGTCGGTGGCATAAAAGGTGGAAATGAAATGGCGGTCAATCCGTTTCACCACAACAACCAACCATTTACCATTAAGTACATACACTGGCGACAAAACGATAATATAAAACGACACGCCCATCATAAACACTCCGCCGAATTTCATCTAGCTCTGCCAAGACACCGGGCAATAAGTCAATGAAGTCCTGAGTTTCGGGGTGTTTTTGTAAAATTATAGCACGGACGCTATTGGCTAAGACAATTTCATTCCCAAAAACATCTTGATAGATGCTTTCGTTCATCCAATAGGCTCCTCAACATTAATCTTGCTCCGATGTGCCACCCTAAACCTATTTGTTTGACTGGGCCTATGATTTTAAACGTAGGTGGTATTTGTCCATTCATTCCGCATGGAACATATGATTAGATATACTGCCGTACAATGGATTGGACTCGCGATGTATAACCGCCACCAAACAGATTCATGTGGGTCATCATTGGATAGAGTTGATAGAGTGACCGCCGCTGGTTGTACCCCTTGTCGACGGGATAAACACCACTGTAGGCATCATAAAATTCACGGCTGAAGCCACCAAACACTTCTGTCATGGCAAGTTCTACTTCGCGGTGACCATAATACACTGCCGGGTCGATAATTGCCGGATGCCCACCCTCCAACACCATGACATTGCCGCGCCATAAATCGCCATGCATCAATGAGGCTTCAACATCCGGGACGAGATCGGGCAGGCGTTCAATGAGTGTTTCAAGATTTTTCTCAAGCCCTGACGAAAGGCTGCTGTTCTGGCGGGCGATGTTCATTTGCACGCGAATACGCCGTTCACCATAAAATTCTGCCCACGATTCCGTTTGAGTATTGGGCTGGTAGAGCAGTGCAATATAATTATCATGGTCAAGGCCGTGTTTGGCGGCATGATTCAAATGAAGCGACGCCAGACCTTCGCCCAGAGCAACGTCAGTTGACGGTAACTTACGACCCTCTTCCAGCCATTCGAGCACCAGATAGGCCGGGTCGTCGCTGGCGGCGATGACTGCCGGAATTTTGAGATCGGTAGAGTCCGCCAGCAAGCGCAGCCCCTTTGCCTCCAGTGGAAACATGCCCGGTGGGGATTTGGTGTGCCATTTGACGAAATAATCCGCCCCGGCAGTTTGCAGGCGAACCGCCTGATTAATGTCGCCACCCGAACAGCGCTGGACACTTTTGATGGTCGTATTCAGTTGGCTCTCGACGCTGGCGCGGATGCTGTCCGGCAACAATCTTAAATCCCGTGTCTTTCACGAATTGCTTTTAGTAACCCTTCGGCCCCCGCTTCTACAAGGTCGTAAACATAATCAAAACCGCCGGTGTAGTACGGATCGGGCACTTCATCGACATCTACCCCACCAGCGTAACTCAGAAACAGCTCAATACGCGCGTTGGTATCAGGTGGCTTGACAGAAAGAATATTCTCATAATTGCTGCGATCCATTGCCAGAATGTAGTCGTACTGGTTGAAGTCGGCTCTGGTGATTTTACGACTGTGTCCATCATAGGCGATATTGTGGGTGGAAAGAACTTTGCGCGTGCCGCCATGAGCACGTTCACCAACGTGATAGGCCGCCGTTCCAGCGGAATCGACGAGGATTTTGTCGCCAAGCCCGGCTTTGTTGACCTTCTCTTGAAAGACAGCTTCCGCCATTGGTGAGCGACAAATATTGCCCAGGCAGACGAACAACACTTTGACCATGAATGAGTTCTCCTTCTATTTCCGCTTCTTTGATAACATACCCTCTCATCCTGTGCCAGAGCGAACTTGCTTTCGCTGAAAAAATGCTGCGTGTGTGACATACTCCCCGCAGTAAACTGCGGAGCATCTACCGTCAACACGAGAGCGCAGGTTGCCCCGCGTCTTACGCTCGCTCTAGTAGCCCGCTGATGCCCCAGCGGTTTTAATATTCTTGGCGGCA
>JAKEEQ010000237.1 GCA_022616515.1 Chloroflexota bacterium
ATCCACCTCATCATAACGATGATTTTCGTGTCTTAACCTTATTATACCTGACCTCGTCGCATTGTTGAGAACCCCAATATAATACTATCACGATGCAACTAGTACTTGACGATTTGGAAAAATAGGCTATCTTCCGAGTGCAACTCACCCAAAGAATCAAATACACCGCCGTAAAGCGGTGCAGATATGTGCAAGACTCAGGATATTCCTTCTGCCAGGGAAGTTAAACAAAAACGAACTCACCCTTCGCTACTGATACCCGGTTGTCGTCGGCAAGCGAAATAATTCGGGGAGATGTAGAAAAACCGCCATTATTCTGCACAAAGTGTGCCTCAGCCCGTTTCTTTACTCTGTCCGCCGCCGCCTGCATCGCAGCTAGTGTAATCAAACCCTCTGCCTTTGTATTGGAAATCTGTGCGTTTCGCATAAAATCCTTCTTTCCAAATACGGTTTTTGTGGGCAAGTATTGTGCCAAGTTTAGAAGCGAAATCCCCTCAACACATGAGAAGTCAAGGGGATTTTCATATAGGTCAGATGGCCTATTAGATACTACATTACCGCATTTCTCGAATTCGATGCTCGACGCGCTTCCCTAGTTCTCCCAGTTCCTTTTCAATCCCGTTGAAACGATCTTCAATCGCCGCTACAAGTCCGGTACGATTTCGCTGACGGGCACGCGAGGCCAGGATTAGCGCGAAAGCTGCACCAATGCCCATCCCGATCATGACGAACACAATGGACACCAGAGTACGCTCCTGGTTAGCGCGCATTTCAGCGTCCCGACTATAGTACATCCGATCTGTAGCCGCCATTTGATTTACCTCCTCGTATTAGTCTTTGCTGCGCCCGAACCCACCCCGGCTGCTAATATTGGGGCTGTCTGTACGCCGAGTACCACCAGAGACTGGATTACGTCGCGGAACAAACGATCTTACTCTTCCGAAACCACCACGACTCCTGATGTTGGGATCATCGTAGCGCGGGCGATCAACACCCCGATTACCACCAAATCCGCCCCGACTGTCAATATCCGGATCATCATAGCGCGGCGATTCCGGGCCACGTCCGGCATAACGATTACCGCCGAACAACCGGGGAAGGAGTAGCAACCCTACAACAATGAATATCCCCAGCAAACACAGTGTAACAAGGTCGTCCACAGTGAACCTCCCTAGCGAATCTCAAAACTGACTGAATCGGCAGGGTTGCCATTGATGATGAATTCAGCTTCGTAGCTGCCAGGGTCGAAGGCGCTGCCCTCCGGTTCAAAGATGAAGTTGATGCAGGTATTGTTGTAATCCTGATCAGCGGTGATTTCAGGCGCATCCTCAACAGGCTGGCCTTCGTGGTAGAGTCGCACAAATACGCTTGTCCCACGCGGAACATTGCTGTCTTCGGCCACTACGTATACCGGCTCTGTCACTTCGAATGATGCAGTGGTATCGGTGGCACAACCATCCCGATCAATACTACTGGCGCTGACCACCCGCCCCAGGTCTATGTTTTCGTCTACCGTCTGGCTGCCCGCACTATCATCTGCGGGCGTATTATCAACATTATCGGTGTTGAAAAGCCGGGGAAGCACGAAAATAGCCACAATCACGATGATGATCCCGATAACGATTGTTCTACTGTTCAGTTGCATACCACTTATCTCCATTCTCCAATATTTTGGAAGCATAGGCTGAAACAATTGGAGTTACGTCAGAAGTTAGTAGGAGATATGGAGAATTCCTGTATAGGTCAATTTGCTTGATTAGGGCGGAAAAGAGACACTAATCTGCTTCTTCACTGGTTTTCGAACCCACGACCAGCCCCACTGCGAAACTAACTAGGGCTGCACCGAGACCGATGATCGCCCCACCTACTGGGCGCGCTGCTTCACTGCCGTTGGCAGGAGACTCAACTTCATCCATTGGAAGCGAGCGCAGTTCAGGCATACTATCGGCAATCTGTGGCATGATCGGAAGTAGAGGTGCTGGTTCCACGGTTTTGCCTTGCTCGTCAACACCTTCCCACTTGGTCTTAGGCATACCCTGTTCAATCTGCGCCTCACGAGTGAGGGCAATGGCGTCCTCGGCAGGTCGAATTTGCGAGCCATAGCGACGTGCATAGACCTGTGTGAATTCTGCCCCAAACAGCAAGATTTGGGCAGAGTAATAAATCCAAAGAAGCACAATTACCAGCGACCCCGCTGCTCCAAAAGTGGAAGCCACCCCGCTGTTGCCCAGATAAAGACCGATCAATAGCTTACCAATGGTAAACAAAAAGGCAGTGAATGCCGCCCCAACCCAGACATCACGCCATTGGATGTCCACATCGGGGAGTATCTTAAACATGAGCGCGAACAGCAGCGTGATAACACCGAACTGACTGAAACTTATCGAGCAAAAAGATGACGCAAATTAATCATGGCAAAAGCGATAAAATGACCAGCCATGAAATAGACATCGCGGCGTTCAAAACGCAACAACAAGCCACGAAACTTGTCCATCCAGGCGAAAGAGCGCTCACTGGTGAAACGGCGTTTGTAGACATCAGGATTGAACAGGCGTTTGCGACCACGCTTGGAGGCTTGGCGATTGCGCTTGTTCTCAGCCATGTTGGGAAGCAGGCCGTGATTGAAGCAGACTTTGCGGGCGGCTTTGGTGTCAAAAGCGCTGTCGGCATTGAAGAACGCACCGCTGAAGGACAATCCCAGTCGTTTCATCGCTTTGAAGGCGGTCTGTAAATGCGGTTTCAGTTCAAAGGCATCATGATGATGACCGGCCAGCAAAGGCGTAGACGCCACCACAAAACCCTGGGCATCCGTAATCGGCAGGATGTTGCTGGTCTTGGCGCGTTTGCGCGGCTGGTAACTCACCGATTCACCCCCTTTCTTGGCAATCGCATGGCTGCCATCCAGATTGAGTTCAGAAAAATCCAATGCCTCCTGGATGGACACAATACTGGCTTGCCATACACTTTCCAGGCTGCCATCCCGGCTCCACTTGCGAAAATGGTAGTAAACCGCGTCATGGCTGATTTCTTTTTTTCTGGATCGCCTGGTGCTTTGTCGAGGGGCAACTGATCCCATTGGCAACCCGTATGCAAACGGTACAGGATGTAGTTGAACACTTTGTAGAGGGCGATTTTGCATTCGTAGCCTCGTTTGGCGGTGTTCAGATAGGGTCGAATATGTTCATTGAACTGTTCTTCCGTTACACTGGTCGGTATAGTGCTCATGGTTGTGTCTCCTTTTCCAGAAGGGTCAACACAACTGTGATGCACTATTTCCGTTTTGAAAAGTCTCAGCCAGTTCACCGAAAGAAATTACAAAATTGACCAGTTGGAGGACAAATTCAGCCTCTGGCAGCAGGCCGACGAAGAAGTTGTTAATGGCGGATAAAGCTGCACTGACGACAAGCGAAACAAGTAGAAGAAAACCAACCCCAAGCACCATCGTGAATGAGATAAAACGATCTTTGATCGTGCCGAGTATATTGCGTGGTTTTGGCTCGACACCCCATACCGTATTGAGGGCATCTTGAAGCTGGCCGAACACCCCACCCGCGCCCGTAGACTTCC
>JAKEEQ010000238.1 GCA_022616515.1 Chloroflexota bacterium
AGCAGCGCACCTTCACAGGCTTGCAGGGCACGGCTGACCTCATATGTGAAATCTACGTGACCCGGTGTGTCGATGAGGTTAAAGATATAATCCTGCCCATCGGCGGCTTGCCACTTCATGCGCACCGCCGACGATTTAATGGTCACGCCATGTTCGCGTTCCAATTCCATGCTGTCCAACATCTGCGTTTTCATGTCACGGTCACTAACGCTGTCAGTTACCTGAAGCAGCCGGTCCGCGAGGGTGCTCTTGCCGTGATCAATGTGGGCAATAATACTAAAATTCCTGATCCGTGATTTTTCCATTGCTACCTGTATGTTCTATTCCTGCGCATGGAATCAGTATAGCGGAATCGGGCCGTTATTGACATGGGTTTCAGGGGAAACAAAATCCCCCACTTGACCTGAGTGGGGGAAGTGGGGTGTTAACTTTCGCCGCCGATCACTTCAAGTTGCAGGCGCATGCCCTGATCCGCATGATCTTCTACCGGACAGTAGACTTCATACATACCCGGTGAAAGGTCAACTGTCATGGTGCGCGTCTCACCCGGTTGGAGGTTTGTGTCAAAGACACTTTCGATATCGTTGCCTTCAACTTCAAAGTTATGCTCTTCCGAGCCGTTGTTGGTTACATTGAAGTTCACGGTCCCGGCCTGAATCTGGGTTGTCATGGTGATGGAAAATTCGGTCAGGACAACATCAACATTGACCACGCCACCCATATCGCCTCCGCCGGATGTGTCATCAGACGCCTCTTCCGTTGCCTCGGACATGTCGCCTTCACCGCCGGTTACTTCGAGTTGCAGGCGCATGCCCTGATCCGCATGATCTTCTACCGGACAGTAAACTTCATAGGTCCCCGGTGGAAGGTCAATCGTCATACTGCGCGTTTCTGCGGGCTGAAGGTTCGTATCAAACACGCTTTCGATACTGTTGCCTTCAACTTTGAAGTTGTGCTCCATCGTACCGTTATTCGTCACGTTGAACGTCACGGAGCCAGACTGAATCTGGGTTGGCATATTAATCGAGAACTCGACAAGGCTGACATCAATCGCGGCTCCACCAGCCGTATCGCCTTCTGTATCTTCAGTCGCGCCTTCATCCTCAGCACCTTCTTCTGGACCCACTGTTGGCGGAACCAGACGCCAGACCTGCCCTGAGCTACCAGTCGGACCCGCTGACTGTGATGTCAGAACGTAAAGCTCGCCATTACTGTCCTCACCAAAAGCGTTAATATAGGCATTGAGACGACCATTGGCGTTGTTGGTAACACGGAGTTCGTTCACCTTCCACATTGACTCGTCTGCACCCTCCGGTGGAGCGCTCGCGATAAGGAGAGTACCATCAGGATTCATAAATGACGTGCTCCAGTCGCCAAAAATGTAGTGCCTGGTAAAGTCTCCGCCCAGCGCACTACCGTTGTAAACATAGCCACCCACGACCACAAGACCTACTGCATGGCTGTACTCCATTATGGGCATCTGGAAAGCATTGCCATTTGCATCCTGTTGTTCGCATGAGAGCGGGTTGTAGTCTGGATTTTCGGTGCTAAAGCAATGTGTGCCTTCATACACATTCCAGCCATAGTTCTGTCCACCGGAAACGATACTGACCTCTTCCCATACATTCTGACCAGCATCGGCCACAAAATAGCGGCCTGTAGCGGTATCCCACGTGGCACGCCATGGATTGCGGAAACCCCACGCCCAGATTTCGTCGGGAACGGTATCATCACCAACGAATGGATTATCAGCAGGAATACCGTATGGATCGCCACCATCCACATCGATCCGCAGGATACTTCCCAACATGTTGGAAAGGTCTTGAGCGTTACCAATATCTTCCGTATGGCCCACGTCTACATCATCGGCCCCACCGCCGTCACCCAACGGAAGATAGAGAAAGCCGTCCGGCCCGAAAGTAATGTCTCCGCCGTTGTGATTGAATTGGGGTTTATCTATCTCCAGCAGAATACGCTCGGAGGCCGGGTCAGCAACCCCACCGCTGGCGGTAAATTCAGAAAGGCGGTTGGTATGTGACCAATCTGCTGATGCGCCTTCACGTAGGGGGGCACTGTAGTACACATAAAATCTGCCGTTGTTAACATAATCGGGATGAAAAGTCAGTCCCAGCAGACCACGCTCATCAAACTCTGATTCTAACGCATCGAGACGGTCTTGAATATCCAGGAACGGACCGTTCATCATCGGACCATCAGGTCCGATCACGCTGATCACACCAATCTGGTCAACGATGTACAACTGACCGGAGCCATCAGGGGCAGGCTCAAGGTCAACCGGGGCAGTAAATCCTTCGGCCACCAATTCAACCCCGATTTCCATGTGGGCATCTTCATGACTTTCGACAGTAACGGGTAGGAGCATCGCCACCAACAAGATGGCGATCAAAGAGGTACGAAATCGCATTGGAGACTCCTTCTATGAGTTTATTGAACTTATGGAAGGGGAGGGTGCGGGTAAATGGAAGCAAATCAGTTTTGTACCCGGTTTCACGGTAGGTCGGGAATGTTATATTCAAATAAGATAAATCTGAGTGTTAGATAAGTATTATATTGAATCGAACTTTCTACGTAACTACTCTCCCGCTCAAAATAGTTCATTCATTTCTTGATCCTTTTGCTATTATAATTGCTTGGCGGAGGAAATTAGACTTACTTTGTCAGGAGTAGTTGATGACATCACATGCCACCATCATCGCCAGCGAACTCAGTGTTCGGCCCCAACAGGTTGAGGCGACGATTAGGTTACTGGACGAAGGCAATACCATTCCCTTTATTTCACGCTACCGCAAAGAGGTAACGGACAATCTTGATGAAATGCAGATTCGCGGCATTGCTGAACAAATCGAGAAACTCCGTGCCCTGGATGACCGCCGCGAAACGATCCTTGCCTCCATCAGGGAGCAGGGCCAGTTAACGCCCGAATTGGAACGGGCCATTCTCAATGCCGGGACCATGACCGCCCTCGAAGACCTTTATTTGCCATATAAACCCAAACGAAAAACCCGTGCCAGCATCGCCCGTGAAAAAGGGCTGCAGGGGCTGGCCGATTTGATTCTCAGCCAGCAAATCAGCGACCAATCCCTTGAACGATTGGCTCAGGATTATCTCTCGGAAGAAGTTCCGACTGTCGAAGATGCCTTGCAGGGCGCACGTGATATTGTCGCGGAGACCATCAGCGATAATCCGGCGGTGCGCGGCGAGGTGCGCGACAAGGCGATGCGTTTCGGCGGCATGAACAGCCAGAAAACGGACAACGCCGATGACCCGCGCGGCACCTACGAAACCTACTACGAATTTGATTACCGCGTGGACCGCATCAAACCGCATCAGGTCCTTGCTATCAATCGTGGTGAGAAAGAAAAAGTTCTGCGTGTGAAGATTGCCTTAGATGAGCGTGATTGGTTGCGAGCCATTGAGAGACACTTTCGCCAGAACTACCGTTCGCCGCTGGCAAAAGAACTGGAAACCGCCTCCGAAGATTCCGCCAAACGCCTGCTCATCCCCGCCATCGAACGGGATGTACGCCGCAACCTGACCGAAAAGTCAGAAACCCACGCCATTCAGGTGTTCGGAGAGAATCTACGCGGTCTGCTGACCCAACCTCCTCTTGGCGACCACGTCATCCTGGGCATTGACCCTGGTTATCGCACCGGCTGCAAGGTGGCAGTTATTGACCAGACGGGCAAAGTAATCGACACGGCGACTATCTACCCGCACAAACCGCAAGCCCAATGGGAGCAGGCCAGCAATACCCTTGAAGCCCTCATCTCCCGCCATCATGTGGACATTATCAGCATCGGCAACGGAACCGCCTCTCGCGAAACCGAGCAGTTAGTGGCGGAACTCACCCGTAATCTTGATGATGTGCAGTATCTGATTGTCAATGAAGCGGGGGCCAGTGTCTACAGCGCCAGCGAACTTGCCCGGGATGAACTACCTGGTCTTGACGTGACACTGCGCGGCGCGGTCTCGATTGCTCGCCGTGTGCAGGACCCGCTGGCCGAACTGGTCAAAATCGACCCCAAATCTATTGGTGTCGGCCTCTACCAGCACGACGTCAACCAGAAGGAACTCGAACGAACCCTGGATGGCGTGGTGGAAAGTGTCGTTAATCAGGTTGGTGTGGAATTGAACACCGCTTCACCACCGTTGCTGGCGAGAGTCGCGGGAATCGGACCCAAACTTGCTGAGCGCATTGTTGAATATCGCAACGAGAACGGCGCTTTCCCGGATCGCAGCGCTATCAAAAAGGTGAAGGGACTCGGTGCCAAAGCATTTGAACAATCGGCGGGCTTTCTGCGTATTCGTGATGGCAGCAATCCGCTGGATGCCAGCGCCATTCACCCGGAGAGTTACCCGGTCGCCAAGCAACTGCTGAAAATGGCGGGTTTGACTGTCAACACCACGCCCGAAGAACGCGCCACGGCTCTTGACCGTCTCAAGCAGGGGCATTCGATGGCGAATCTTGCCGAACAACTTGGAACGGGTGTGCCGACTTTAACCGACATTTTCGAGCAGCTTGTTCGCCCCGGACGCGACCCGCGTGAGGATGTGCAGCCGCCTTTGCTGCGCAGCGATGTCCTGTCGATGGAAGACTTGCAACAGGGTATGCGCTTGAGCGGTACCGTGCGCAATGTGGTGGATTTCGGCGCATTTATCGACATCGGCGTCAAGCAGGATGGCTTGATGCATATCAGCAAGATTCCGCGCGACGAAAGGCTGCATGTAGGTGATGTGCTGGACGTGGAGATATTAAATGTTGACCTTGACCGGGAGCGTATCGGCCTCGGCTGGGTAGAAAACTAGGAGAATAACCTGTGCAGGAACAATACGAAGAACTTAAACGCCGTTTAATGGAAGTAAATGATCTACAGAGTGCCAACTCACTGCTCGGCTGGGATCAGGCCACTTACATGCCCGCAAAGGGCGCTGTCGCCCGTGGACGCCAGATTGCGACGCTGAGTCGTCTGGCTCAGGAAAAATTCACCGCCCCGGCAATTGGTCACCTGTTGGATGATCTTGAAAAGTACGATTTACCCTATGATTCCGATGAGGCGAGTTTGATTCGGGTGACGCGGCGTTTATATGAACGTGCTATCAAAGTCCCACCCGAATTTACTGCGAAAGCTGCTGCTCATACGACCGAAGCCTACTCCATCTGGGCCAAAGCGCGTCCTGAAAACGATTTCGCCACCGTCCAGCCCTATCTTGAGAAAACGCTGGACTTGAGTATCGAATTCGCCAATTTCTTCCCCGACTATGACCACATCGCCGACCCGCTGATTGACGGCAGCGATTACGGCATGAAAGCCGAGTCCATCCGCCAGATTTTCAGTGAACTGCGTGAACAACTTGTACCCATTGCCAAGGCCATCAACGAGCAGGCTCCCGCCGATGACTCCTGCCTGCGTAAATTCTACCCGGTAGACAAACAGCAGGAATTTGGCGAGTACGTTATACAGCAGTTTGGCTATGATTTTGAGCGGGGCCGTCAGGACAAAACCCACCATCCCTTCATGACCAAGTTTTCGCTCAACGATGTGCGCATCACTACCCGCTTTCAGGAGCATTTTCTGGGCGAGTCACTGGGCAGCACCATGCACGAGGCCGGGCACGCCCTCTACGAATTAGGCATCAATCAGGACTATGAAGGCACACCGCTGGCACGGGGAGCCTCCGCCGGGGTACACGAAAGCCAATCTCGTTTGTGGGAAAATGTCATCGGGCGCAGCCGCCCCTTCTGGGAGCATTTTTACCCGCTGCTTCAGGAGACATTCCCGGACCAACTCAACGATGTTGATCTGGATGCCTTCCACCGTGCCTTCAACAAGGTCGAAAATTCCCTCATCCGCACCGATGCCGATGAAGTAACCTACAACCTGCATGTGATGATCCGCTTTGACCTCGAACTGCAAATGCTGGAAGGTGAGTTAGCCATCAAAGACTTGCCCGAAGCATGGCACGCCCGCTACGACTCCGATCTTGGCATCCACGCACCAAGCGATGTAGACGGCGCGTTGCAGGATGTCCACTGGTACGCGGGTTTTATCGGCGGCGCGTTTCAGGGGTATACGCTGGGCAATATTATGAGCGGGCAGTTCTACGAGGCTGCGTTGAAAGCCCATCCCGGCATTCCAACCGACATTTCACGCGGCGAATTTGGCAAGCTGCATAACTGGCTGAAAGACAACATCTACCAGCACGGGCGCAAATACACACCGGATGAACTGATTGAGCGTGTGACCGGCAAGCCACTGACCATCGAACCCTATATCAACTATCTGCGCACTAAATATGGTGAGTTGTACAGTTTGTAAACGCAAGAACTTAGCTGGGAGAGATGTATATCTATCTCTCCCATTAAGGAACCTGATATGACTCACGTTGAACAGACACTGACCCGAATACTCAGCCACGAATGGACACAACAGCCGCTCAAACTATCACATGTCCGGCTGTTCGAGGAGTTTTTGTATCGTTATATGCTGTGGATAGAAGGGACGGGCAACAGAGCCGAGTATTCGGGTTTCAGTTTGCCGTCATTGTTCGTTGAAGATATTAATGATATTGAGGAAGCCTATAGTATTGCAAGAAAACACCTTGCCAAAACAGGTATGTCTATACATTTGTCATCATTTGTACTGATGTCTCTTCATTGGGCGTATTTGACAGAGAATAGGTTGACACCTGATTTGGAATTACCCGATCCTTATGAACCTGTTCTGTTATTTTATGAACGTGGAGGACTGGTGAAGAGAAGTACTGTTGTAAAAGATTTCATCATCACTGATGGTACTCAAAAACGCTATATCAGGCGAAATATTGGGTATCGCAGAGAATATACACCTCTCCTTTCGCTCGAAAAGGACTATCTGGATAAATTAGATGAAGAATCACTCCCGGAACAAGACTGATAGCCATGACTCATGTTGAACAGACACTAACCCGAATACTCAGCCATGAATGGACACAACAGCCGCTCAAATTATCGCATGTCCGACTGTTCGAGGAGTTTATCCATCGCTACGCATTGTGGATAGACGCAACGGATAACAGAGATTGGTATAGAGGCTTCAATTTGCCAAAGTTGTTTTCAGACGATGTTTGTAGTGCGGTGGAAAAATTGGACAAAAATCACCACACCAATAAGAGAGGGTTTTGGGGATTAGCCCAAGCCTCAAGTTCAAACTCAAGCGGCGTTTTA
>JAKEEQ010000239.1 GCA_022616515.1 Chloroflexota bacterium
CAAAGACATTAACCGCTTCCCGTTCAATACGCCGATTCTGCAAACACTGGACAGGATTGAATTCACCCACCCGGTGACGTTTCTGGTGGGCGAAAATGGCAGCGGCAAATCAACGCTGCTGGAGGCCATCGCCTGCGCGGTGGGGTCGATTACGGTGGGGGCGGAGAGTGTGCAAACGGACCCCACGCTGGCATCCATTCGGGAAGCGGCAAAACATATCAAGCTGGCATGGACCAAACGGACCCGGCGCGGCTTTTTCATGCGCTCGGAGGACTTCTTCGGCTTTGCGAAACGGATGGGACAAATCCGGGAAGAACTTCAGGATGATTTAAGGCGGGTTGAGGATGAGTATAAAGATCGCTCGGAATTTACGAAGGGTCAGGCGCGGATGGCATACACACGGGAGCTGCATGAGATTGAACAGTCATATGGTGAGGGGCTGGATATTAATTCGCATGGAGAAAGTTATTTCAAGCTCTTTCAGGCCCGGTTTGTACCGGATGGCCTCTATCTGCTTGACGAGCCGGAAGCACCGCTCTCTCCGATGCGCCAGCTTGCGTTTTTATCCATGCTGCACGGGATGATCGCGCAGAAGGCACAGTTCATCATCGCCACCCACTCGCCGATCATCATGGCTTATCCCGACGCGCAGATTTTGAGCTTCGATAACGGCAAGATCACACAGGTGGCCTATGACGATTTAGAGCATGTGACGATTACGCGCTCGTTCCTGATGAATCCGCAGCAGTATTTGAAGCATTTGCTGCGATGAGTTCGCGTAAGCAATCCGGGCACAGGCAGTCTTCATAGCCGGGTTCACCGGGGAATTTGATGTCCTGAATATTGATGAGGGCGGGCATATCAAAACACCAGCAGGTAGCAGTTCCGGCTTCGCTTCCACATGTAAATTTATTCTGACAACGCGGGCAGTTTTTCATATGCACTTCTTTCGCAAAAACAGAGTATCCTATGGCTTGAAATTCATCATGCACAGGGAGCAACCATGCGAGGTTGGATTCTATCAAAGTATACAACAGAGAGCCTGCCCGAAGACGCCTACGAAAAAAATCGTCTTCTGAATGTCGCCCGTGAACAGGGCATTGATCTTGAAATCGTCTCGACCGATCAATTTGAACTGGTCGTCAACCGCGATAACAAAGATCGCATTTTGTTTAAAAATGAGGTTACACCGCTGCCCGACTTTTTCATCCCCCGCACCGGCGCGGGAACCACCTATTTTGGTCTGGCCGTTATTCGCCAGTTGGAGCATATGGGCGTGTTCGTCGTCAACACTGCCGCCAGTATCGAAACCGTCAAAGATAAGCTGTATACCCAGCAGATTCTGGCGCATCATCATTTGCCTGTGCCCAAGACCATGCTGGTCAAATACCCGGTTGATGTGGATACCGTAGAAAAATACATTGGATTTCCGGTGGTGGTGAAGACGCTGTCCGGAGCTAAGGGCGTGGGCGTCTATCTGTGCGAAAGCCGCACTCAACTGTCTGACATTCTGGACTTCATTGAGGCAACTAACAGCAACGCCAACATGATTTTGCAGGAGTTCATCGCGCCCAGCTTCGGGCGAGACCTGCGCGTGTTTGTGATTGGCGGACGTCCGGTGGCATGTATGCAGCGCTTATCGGGGGACGGAACCTTCAAGGCCAACTTTTCGCGCGGTGGCAGTGTAATGCCCTACGAGATCACACCGGAGATTGAATGGCTGGCGGTGGAAGCCGTGCGCATTCTGGGCCTCGACATTGCCGGGGTGGATTTGCTCTTTGACGATCACGGCTTTCAGATTTGCGAGGTCAATTCATCGCCGGGATTTAAAGGCATGGAAACCGCCTATCCCGATTTGAGCATCCCCGACGAGATTTTCCGCTATATCCGGCTGCGGCTGGGCATTGTCAACGAGCGGGAAACGGTTTAGACATCCACGTTTTTCAACACCTGAACACAATTTGAGGGGGCACCCATACCCCCTTAAAGGTCATGATGTAGTCGGCTTTTCTGAAATCAAGATTGTTCAACCGGGACCTTTCGAATCACGCAGTACGCTCAATGCCACCACAATCGCTAAACGAAGATTTGGTTAACTTGATGAGAATTCGTTGGGGTAAGATCGCGCACGACAAAAAAAATCCCCCACCAAACATTTGGTGAGGGATGGACAATTTAAACGGTAACTACAGGTTTATGAGCCACCTTTGCGGCTGGCTTTTGGCTTGTCCTCGTCTTCATCGCTGTCCGCTTTTTCGTACTCATGAACGCCGGGCAGGTCTTTGATAGTACTCAGCAGGTCAATGCCTGTTAAAGCCGAGACCGTTTCCGGGATTTGCGTGATGATATTAGCGATGTCGGCGGTCAAGCGGCTGGCCCCGGCACCACCCCCGTTGCCATCGCCACCAGTTGAAATAATGGCAATGCGCTCGGTCTTGGAGAGCGGTTCGGCGATGGCGCTGGCAATGGCAGGCAGGGCATCAATCAACTGGTTGATAATCGCAGCCTGATTATACTGCTGCCATGCTTCGGCCTTCTGGCGCATCGCTTCCGCTTCGGCCAGACCCTGCTGCTTGATGACATCCGCCTGGGCCAGACCCTGTGCACGGATGGCGTCCGCTTCGGCCTCACCGCGCAGGCGCACCGCTGAGGCATTACCCTGTGCTTCGGCTTCAATCTGGAAGCGGCGGGCATTGGCGAGTGTTTCAATGCGGAATTGCTCCGCCTCGGCAGGCTTACGCACGGTAGCTTCAAGTTCGCGCTCTTTACGGAGTGCTTCCTGCTGCTGCAATTCGATGTTCTTACGCTTGGAAACGACCTCGACTTCGACCTCCTGCTCACGTACTTTCTGCAAGGTGATATTTTGTTGCAGTTCATACGCCAGGTCCGATTCGGCTTTCTGCTGGTTCACTTCCGCAAAATAATCAGCTTCCTTGATGCCATAGTCACGCTTGGCTTCCTGCTCACGAATGGCTGCGAGTTGTTCGGCGACGACCGCATCACGTTTGACGGCGGCAATTTGTGGGCGACCCAGTGCTTCCAGATAGCCTTCGCCATCCCGGATGTCCTTAATCACGAAGCTGTCAATGCCCAGACCCATGTTAGAAAGGTCGGTGGCGGACACATCCTGCACACTTTGCGCAAACTTGTCACGTTCGCGGTACACCTCTTCAACCGTCAGCGTACCCACGATAGCACGCAGATGACCGGCCAGCGTTTCATGCGCCACATTGATAATTTCATTGGCGGTCTTGCTCAAGAAACGCTCGGAAGCAGTACGGATACTGACGCTGTCGCTGGCAATTTTAATCTGAGCCACGCCTTCCACCGCAATCGGCACACCCTGCACGGTATACACATTGTCAATCGACACTTCAATCGTGAAGAGTTCGAGCGATAGATAGTCCACCCGCTCCAGAATCGGCCAGATGAAGGCACGCCCACCTTTCACAATGCGGAAACTTGTGGTCTGCCCCGAGTCGGGATCTTTGGTCTCACGGCCTGAGATGACCAGCACCTCGTTCGGGCCAACTTTCTGGACACGGGAAGCATAGACTGCCGCCACCACCACGAAGACGAAGATAACTGCTAAAAATGCTACAATTCCTACTCCCATTTAATTTGCTCCTTGTTAATCGACGTCAAATTCACTGGTGGGAACAACTGTCGCCACACTGCCGATAATTTTTTCAATACGAACTTCCGTCCCACGCGGAAGCGGCTGGTTGTCATAGGCCCGCGCACTGTAGTTAATACGGCTGCCCTGCACAACCATCGAGATTTGCCCGACGCCGTTTTCGGGTACGGGCGTTGTTACTTCAGCCGTCAGCCCGGTCAGGCGCGACTGATTGACAATGGCACTGGTCGTTGGTGAAAGGATATAGACGAAAAACGCCTGCCCCAATCCCCCGAACACAAAGCCGCCCAGTGCTGCAATAGCAAAGCTGCCCAGCGGGGTCGCGCCGAAGCCAATTGATGTTAGACCAAACGCCCCGAATGATGCCACGAACGCCGAAACCGCCAGCAGGCTCAAGCCGGAGCCGTCGCCATCAAAATCATGACCGCCGACGTCGACATCCATCCCGCCATCAAAAATATGCAGCAGGTCGCCCACGCCATCCATCACGTCGCCAATACCCTGAAAGACGAGCAGCAGAACAGCATAGACAAACCCCAGCGCGAGCGCACCGCCGTAAATGCAGTTGAGGGTGCTGTCAGCAAAAAAATCGTTAATGGCGTCCATCGAATTCTCCCAATAAATGGCAGATTTAAAGAGATTATATCCGATGTTAAACACCCTCACAACCTACCGAACTGACACTATAAGCAGGTTTTACGGCGAATTTACCGGATTTAACGTTTGAAACCGAGTTCTGAACCCCCGGGAAATTGGGGGGGTAGGCGG
This sequence comes from Chloroflexota bacterium, assembly GCA_022616515.1. Lineage (GTDB taxonomy): Bacteria > Chloroflexota > Anaerolineae > Aggregatilineales > J027 > JAKEEQ01. The sequence goes on from JAKEEQ010000239.1 coordinate 4,406, forward strand.
CAGTTATGTGTAGTGGATCAGGGGAATTGAATCGATGGGTCGTGCTGGGAGATGGTCAGTTTTGCCTCACCGACGGTAGACGTGACCACAATGCGCAGGCCAAAAATCTGTGCCGCACTTCGCGCCAGTGTTATCTGAGTCATATTGGTGGTGACCACAACGA
>JAKEEQ010000240.1 GCA_022616515.1 Chloroflexota bacterium
CTTACGTAAATACTCATCGATTTCCGTACGATGCCGCAGGTAATAACCCAATGCCAGATAAACGTCATCCAGTGCCAGCGTTGGGTACTGAGCGGTGATGGTTTCGGGAGTGCTTCCATTGCGGTATGAATAAATGACAACATCTAGCAATACACGGGTATTTCCAATACGCAACCGCCCATGTTCATCCTCGTAAATTGGAATTTGTTCAGTAATCAGAGCCATCGCCCGCGCCTCATTAGTCTACGCTGACTTTCTTACATTTTACAACACTTCTAACTCAACCAAGCCTCAACGGTCGAAAAGCCCGCCAGCAGTACGATGATTGCCAGTGCAACCAGCAGCAAAATCGCCAGAATGAAAATGTCCTGTTTTTGCATCAAAATCTCCTCGAATTTCGTATAGTATATCAGGTTCTGCACCGCTTCAAAACGCCGTTTTCTATTCCTGACAGAGGGTGTCAGGGAGTCTGTCATATACTATAAGTGTTGTCTTGATGGGAGGAGGTTACAGGTGCGCAATAGTATCTTCGAACTCCGTGAATCGATATTCCGACTCATCGTGTTGACCGTGCAGGCAGTGGGCAAGCGACTGATTTCTTCGCCGAAACGGACACAGCCTTCGGGTTTGAACTCCAGCCCTTCAAGCGTTTCGTTTGGTCAGATTATGATTCGACGCTGAGGTGCGGTGACATCAAAAAGGGCGACCACAAGGCCGCCCCTTTAGTGTTATTGCCAGTCGGCGTTTACGAAATCGAAGTCCCTGCTGGTCGTCCCCCGGTCCTCTCATACACAGAATGAAATACATGCTGCCAGTCGCTTCTTCTTGACCGCCCTTGTGAATGCCACCATTACTATCATGGGCGGGATTTTTCTGATGGTGATATTTTCATAAAATTCTACCTCAGCATACAATCAAAACCCGGTTGAACGCCTGTTCTAAAGCGCCTAAATCGGGTATAATGGACGTGCAAAAATGTGGGATGGAGGACCCTGACATAATCAGTGGGCACTCGCTTTAGAGATGATTCAGGTGAGGCAGAGAAAGGGACGTGCTGGTGACACAGGCCGTGTATTGCACCGCTCGCCGTCCTACCGGGTCACACCCGATTTTATTCGGGTGCTAGGTAAGGCGAAATCCACTAATGCAGCTTGAAAAATAAACGGGTAAAGGTTGATGAGTCCGGTGCGTTGGTTGGCGGACGCCCAACGGGGCGTCCCTACGAAACCCCACGACTCCTGAAGGGACATAGCAGTGCTGTGTCCGCCACTATCAACATGCGGTCAATGCAATATGGCGATAGCACGCCATTTACCATTACCCAATTATTTCGGAAAACGGCATAAGGGATTCCAAACAGTCCCTTCAGTGGACTTTGCTTTTCGCTAGCCGGAGGATTCATCCTCCGGTGTAAATTTTACACCGGTGGGACGCCCAACGGGGCGTCCGTTATGATATTTGAACCCACATTTTGCAATCAGTAATCCATGATGGGAAATGACATTCAATGGCAGACATCCAATTTCGTGACTCCCAGCAAGCTATCCTTAACTATCGCGGCGGTCAGATGGGCGTGTCAGCGGTGCCCGGCGCGGGCAAAACGTTCACGCTGTCACATCTGGCGGCGGAACTCGTGCAGCGGTTGAGCACCCGCAGTGTCATCAATGAGCAGGAAGTGCTCATCGTGACCTTTTCTAACTCCGCTGTGAACGGCTTCAAGAGCCGCATTTCCGGCATCTTGCAGCATGAACGCGGCCTGCTGCCCTATACCGGCTATCGTGTGCGGACGCTGCATGGACTTGCCCATGACATCGTGCGCGAACGCCCGGCACTGGTGGGGTTATCTGAAGATTTCCAGATTGTCGATGACCGGCAGGCTCTATCCATCCGGCAGGATGCCGTCAACGCCAATCTGCCCGAATGGGAAACCCGCTTGCTGCGCTTCCTCAGTGAAGATATACGCGAATCGAGCAACCACTACGTGCAGAATCGTGCCCTGCCCGACATGCTGATTGACATCGTGACCAACTTCATTAGCCTCGCCAAGGAAGCCCAGTGGACATCCCACATGCTGGAAATGCAGTTGGATGAAGCCCCGGCGGAATTCGATCTGGCCCGGTTCTGCACACGGGTTTATGGCGATTATGCCCGCAGCCTGTCCTATCGCGGCGCGGTGGACTTCGACGACCTGATTAGACTGGCGCTGCTGGCCCTGCAAACCGATGGCGATTACCTTGAACGGCTGCGCAAGCGATGGGTCTATATACTGGAAGACGAGGCACAGGATAGCAGCCGCCTTCAGGAAGACATGCTCAAGCTGCTGACCGGACGCCAGAATTGGGTACGTGTTGGCGACCCCAATCAGGCCATTAACACGACCTTCACCACTGCTGACCCGCATTTTTTGCGCGATTTTCTAGGGCAACCTGACGTCCTGAACCAGCCATTGCAGGTGTCAGGGCGATCATCGCAAAAAATCCTTGAGATGGCGAATGAACTCGTGCGCTGGACGGTTCAGGAACACCCGGTTGAGGAACTGCGCCGTGAGGCGTTCTATTTTCAGGAGATTCAGCCGACAGGCAAAGGTGATGTACAGGCCAATCCAGCCAACGATGAATCCAACATCTACGTTCACCCACTGGATCAGCAAATGACACCGGAAAAAGAAGTCGAACTGGTGGTGAAAAGTTTGATGACGTGGCTGCCGGAAAATCGCGATAAGACCGTTGCGGTGCTGGTTCCCGAAAACAGTCGGGGCTTTAAGGTGGCTGAAGCACTGCAAATGGCTGGTATGGAGGATGATTACGAGGAACTCCTGCGCAGCACGACTCAGACCCGCATGGCTGCCACGATGCTGACGACCATCCTGCGCTATCTGGGACAACCCAACCAACCGCGCCTGCTGTCCGCCGTCTACCGGGATGTGTGGCTGCGCATCCCACAGTTGAGCCAGATGGGTTCATGGCCCGAAGATGACGACCAGAGTCCGCCCAAACTCGTCGAAAAGGCGATTGGCAAGCTGCGTGAGGTTGAAACGCTGGTCGAGCCGGTGGATGATACCGTATGGGATGACCTCTTTGCAGAGATGGGAGTTTTTGACCTGCCGGAAGGCTGGGGCGAAGATTTAGAGGTGTTCCTGCGCCTGATTCAGCGCTGGCTGGCGGCGCTTGAACTGCCCGTTGATCAGCTTGTCCTCACCATTGGGCAGGATGTGTTCCACAATCCCTCCGATATTGCCCTCGGCTACAAGATTGCCCATTTGCTGCGCGGCATTGCTAACCAGAATCCGTCGTGGCGGCTGACACAGTTTGTGGAAGAACTGCGCATCATCAGCCAGAACGAGCGCAAATTCATCGGCTTCGATGATGCCGAGACGGGTTATGAACCGCCGCCCGGCAAAATCACCATCGCCACCATGCACGCTGCTAAGGGCCTCGAATGGGACCGGGTGTACATGCTGTCGGTGAACAATTACAGCTTCCCCAACGCCATGCCACACGATGAGTATATCGGCGAGCGCTGGTTCGTCAGCGAGGATTTGAATCTGGACAGCGAGGTCAGAGCACAGCTTCAATCGCTGGTAGAGAACTGGCATAAAAAATATGACATCGGCGTGGCATCCGAGCAGGCGCGTATCGATTATGCTGCTGAGCGTTTGCGCTTGCTGTATGTAGGCATCACCCGCGCCCGGCGTGATCTGGTCATCATGTGGAACACGGGGCGCTACTGGCAAAAGGGTGGCACCGCCGTCAAGACGCCCGCCCTGCCCCTGTACAACCTCAAAGACTGGCTGGATGAGATGGGGTATTAGCCACCTTTCAGGTGGTAGTAAGTTGGCGGACGGGATTCATCCCGTCCCTACGGGAGTTGACTTCCACCGTTTTCTCTTTGTGAAACCCTTTGTGTGTTATTATACGCTTATCAGGGATACGGACGTACTCCTGTGCAAAATAATATTCACGAAAAGAGGCTCGTTATGAAGAGACATCGCTTAGTGCGGCTCCGCAATAAGCAATTGTTGTCGTTCCTCTCCCTGACCACTGTTTTTGTCCTTATACTGATGCTTATTGGTCAGGGCACGCCTAATCTCGTCGAGACTGCTCGTGCCGACTCCATCAGTTACGCCGATCCTGCCGTCCAACCAGCGTTGCAGGGTCCGTGCCCGCGCTGGACACCTGTAAGTTCCTGTTATCCATTTGGAGCAGTCGATGGCCGATTTGAGCTACGTCTCAGCGGGTCGCCGATGTATTCACAACTATCAATCCCGTCCGTCGCACAGATTCCGGCCAGTGTACCGGCGGGAGTAGAGGCTGCTGTTGATATTCCTACCTCACTCTTTAACGAAATTTATATTGAGGGTGTTGGCTCGCCTACTATGTTTAATGTGCATGTGTATGCCGATGTTGGCGGAGTACCCGATCCAACAGGCGTGCCAATATGCGGTGGTTCTGGACTTTCAGCGACATCGCAAGGCCCCGAAGCCTTTACAGTCATTGTGCCACTGTTTTGTATCACCACGACCACATCGTGGTTAGCTATAGAGGCAGTTGATGCCCCGTGGGATTGGCTTGTCTCATCGCCACCGACTGGCTCGCAAATGTATGTTGATGCTGCGGCTCCGGCAACCGACACCCCGATTCCCCCAACAGATACACCTATCCCGCCCACCGACACTCCCGTCCAACCTATAACGCCTACCCACACCGATACGCCAATACCACCGACAGATACGCCAGTTCCACCCACCGATACCCCTATACCGCC